>VMSS01000141.1 GCA_013791995.1 Desulfurivibrio sp.
GATTACAGGGGAAGAAAAGCCCTCTTCGTGGAATTGGACAAGATTCCCGTCCGAGCTAGGGATTGCCAAGAGGCAGGGTAGCGGATAAACTGGGAGTAGTAGGGTAACAACGCTGGTTTTTCCCGGGGTAGCCGAAAGTATTCTGCAAAAAAACACCCTTCGACTAAGTACAGAGTGAACAGTGTCAATGGTGACGGTGTTTTTTCTGATTTGATTGATTTCTTCCGTTCGTGCTGAGCCTGTCGAAGCAGCGCTTTTTACTTGCCTCAAAATCGGTATTCGCTCTTAATCCTGCCCCGCCTAGTGCCGCAGGGACGAAAGGTTTCCAGGATACACATCATGCTGCATTCCTATCTTACTGCGGTGCGTGAGCTCCCCAAGCCGCCCCGCCTTTTTCTGATCTTCACGGCGGTCAACGTCTTTTCCTGGCAATGCATCGCCGGGCAGGCGCTGGTTCTATTTGCCCGCGCCTTGAATATGCCCCCGGCCTGGGTCGGCCTGCTCCTTTCATTCCTCCCCATTTCCATGCTGCTGGTGGTGTTTGCCGTGCCTCTTGTGGAGTGGCTTGGTCCCCGGAAGCTGCTGATGTGGACCTGGCTTGGCAGGAATATTCTTGCTCTGTCGATTTTTCTGCTCCCGTGGGCAGTGAGTCGCTGGGGAGAGACAGGCGGGTGGCATGTGCTCTTGTTCGCCACCCTGGCGTTTTCCCTCATCCGTGCCGTTGGCGTGGGTGCCTGGTACCCATGGCTGCACGAGATTGTTCCCCGGCCGCTGCTTGGCTCCTATTTCTCCATCGAATCCGCCATGAGTCAGGTGGTCATCATCAGCGTTACCCTCAGCATGGGATTGGTTCTTGGTCTGGGGCAGGGGCTGAGTCGGTTTTTCCTGCTCTACGGAGCGGGCATTGGCGCGGGGTTGTGGAGCGTGAAGCTCCTCCGAAAGATCCCGGGCGGAGAGAGCGGCGCAGGGGCGAATCTCGGGGTTTCCGGGCATCGGCCCGCCCTGCGGCAGGCGCTGGCGGATCGCGAGTACCGCCGCTTTTTCTTCCTCGCCATGCTGGGGGCTGCCTCGCTCATGTGGCTCAATGCCGCCTCGGTGATGTATCTGCGCGACATGCTTTTCTACTCCGAAACCCGGATCATGCTGCTTCTTGCCGCAGGCGGGATCGGGGTGGCCTGTACCGTCCGCTTCTGGGGCAGGGCCGCCGACCGTTTTGGCAGCGTTCCGGCCATGATCCAGCTTTTGGCAGCGCATGCGCTGGTGGCTTTCTGCTGGTGGGGGCTGCTGCCGGGGGGGAGAATAACCGGGATGCTGGCGGTGGCGGTCGTTGTTTTCACCGCGATTTTTAATGCCGCCTTCACCATGGTCAGCGCCCGGGGCATGCTCTGCCGGGTGCGCGATGAGGGGAGGGTGGCCTATACCAGTCTCTGGATTCTCGGAATCTCCACCGCCAACGGCTTGCCCCCGATTCTGGCCGGTCTGCTCATCGGCCATCTGGGGATGCTTGGCTTCAGGCTCTGTTTTTTCATCGCCGGCTGTGTCGGTCTGGCCGCGGCCGGACTCATGTTCGGACTGCCTGCGGAGGAAGGCAAGCCGCCCATGCATGAGCTGCATCATCTGATCCGCCCGAGTCAGCCGCTACGTTCATTGGGCAGGGTGTTCTGGATTACCTTGGGGTTTGGGGAGAAGAAGGAAGGGCAAGCCGGGGATGGTGAGTGAGCTGGGAAGAATTGAGGGGAACCGGGGAGTGGCCACATGAAGATACTTAGTATACAAGAGCATAATGACTTGTCAGAGTTCGAAGTATTTTTGCATACGGTTTCTGGCAAACTTGCCGCTGCTATCTGTAAAAAATTTCAGGCGTATGGTGAAATTAATGACATTTATAGCTGCAACAGCTTGAAAATTCTGAACCCTAAGATATGGGGGTATAAAGGAACCATTTATAAGCTTCGCGTAGATTGCGGTAAAGAATCCGCCCGCGTACTGTTTGTGAAAACACCAGACAACGACCTTGTGCTCTTGCATGGGTTTATTAAAAAAACTCGAAAAACACCGAGTAAAGACGCAAAAATTGCAATGGGAAATCTCGAGCGGCTAAAAAACAACGTAGCGCTCACCCAATTCCCATTGACAAAGTACTCGCCCTAAACGCTCGGATTCCGGCATTCGAAGATACTGCCCGGAGGCCTTGGGCTGGTGGCGGCAGGAATGATTTTTTGGGTATCACCGGAGGAAGGGAAGCCGAACATCGGTGAACTGAGTGAGTAGTAGAAAATGGGGGATGTCCCTATTTTGAGCCAACCGTTGCGCTTTTTGGCAGGGTTTTCTGGATCACCCTTTGGTTTGGAGAAAAAAAGGGCTAAAAATCAGCCGGGGATGGTCGCTGAACCGGGCGGCAGACAGAAAGAATCGACGGGATCAACTTCCATCGCAGTGTCATTAACTATCGGATTACTACTGATCTTCAGCTGGTTTTTCTCCGTCATTCCGGCGAAAGCCGGAATCCAGGCATGGTAGCTAATTTCTCTGGATTCCGGCTTTCGCCGGAATGACTTGTTTGCAAGTAAGACATTGACATAAAGCAAGTATGATGAGCTGGATGACGCATGGAACCCATGTGCTGGCTGAAGTTTGATGGTAATCAGATTTAAATCTATGCTTACACGTTTCATGGGGTAAACAAGGTGTCGTCCAGGGAAGTATCGATGACAAGATTTCGCAGGAATACAACTTCTTTTTCCCCGTTGGCAAAGAGTTTCACCACCTTGACTGGCAAGCGAAGCTTTGGATGAATCCATATAAGATAGGTTGTCTTGGCTCCTTCCACACGAAGCCCCGGACAGACAAGATTTTCAAGGGTTTCAGGCGGAAGGCGCGTGACTGAACCTTCCCGACCGCTCACCATTATGGCCCGGATCAAAGCGCCGATGTCGGACTGGTCCACGGTATGGCCTTTTGCATCGGTGATCAGCCGGTTTCCGGGATCGAGGTCAAAGGCGAAAAACCATTGGCCAAAGGGACGAAGGGTCGCCTTGTTTGTGATGGGATTGAAAATAAGCAGGGACCCTTTATGGGGCTGGATAAAATCCATCCGGATAAATCCCGGTTTTTTGTAGGTGTAAACAATCTTGCTGCGCTCGCCTTCGCCCTCGGAATCAAGCAGGGTGGTGTAATTCGTTAAGGCATTGAATGCGGCGGTCATTTCGGAAAGGAGGGAGTCATCTCCTGCCCAGGCGGGAACACCGCTGAACAGGCATATCCAGATCAGCAGCGGTGTTGCGAGTCGGCGGATCATGCGGCGGCAGCCATCCGTGCCAGGTGCAGCGAAAAACCATGCATGCCCTTTGCCATGATCCGGTTGTGGTTTCTGGTGAAGCATCCTTTTAAAAACGGAGAAAAAAGACTCATCCAGGTTGTGTTGGTTCGCACGGCAAGGGAAAAACAGCTTCGGGTGCCCGTTCGGCTTTCCTGTATGCGACAGGTGCAGACCCCCTCGATGTCTCCATGGATGTCGGCGATGATCAAGGCATGGCTGCTGGACTCCCGGATTACGGCATTGATCTCAAGCCGGTAGCGTAGCGGACTTTTCCACCCGGTTGTGTAGCGTTTGCCCTGCATGCCCAACGGGAGTTTGTCGGCGGAATATGAGAACTCCAGCCCTTGCCACCAAATGGGCCAATCCTCCACATTGACGATACTGTCCCACACCTTCTCGACAGGGGCTTCCACGACCCATTCGTCCTCAAAGCGGTAATTCCGCCACCGATCCAGCCATGAAAACAACATGCACATTTTCCCTTTCGCCTTGCCCGCCAAAATGCCAGGCAGGCCGACGTTGTTACGCCTTGTGATTCGATTTACCTTTACGATACTTCAGGTAGCCGTGCAGAAACCAGCCAATTATGAACCCGATGGCCAACAGGGAGAAAATGAGCAGAGAGCGAGACATCTGGATCGACCAGAAGAGAAATTGGATCTCAACGGCGGCAATGTTTTGAAAGATGAAGAGAAAGGCAAGACCGACAAGGACCAGAATGAGAATCAATTTGTAGTTCATTGGGGTTATTCTCCCTGTTTGTTTCCTCGGGAATAATGTGCTGCGCAACCAGGCAACCTATCCGTAAACACCGGTTGGGATCGCAATCGGGGTCAAGAATAAAGATTGTAACCCTTATCTGTTCCGATGGAATTGTTATGCCAAAATTTCATCTACCGGCAATATCTGTTTGCCATGACGGATGGTAAGGATTGAAATATGTGATTTCTCGATGCGGTAGAGTATGCGGTAATTCCCAAATAGTAATTCACGAATTTCTTCTCGGTTTATTTTGGGTGCTTTCCTGCCGATTTCAGGCGATGACGATAGGGCGTTGACTTTTTCAAAGATTCTCTCAACCCATCTGGTTGCCGCGGTTGGGTTATCTAGGGTGATGTAGTCTGCTATTTCCGATGCCCGGTCGACAGCTAATGGAGACCAAATAATTTTCATTTGGAGATTCGTTTTAGAACTATTTCCTTGGCGCTGTTGTGAGCGACCCCTTCACCCTTTTCAATCTGGCTGATCGACGTTTGTATATCGCTCAGCAACTCGATTTTCTCCTGCATGGCTTCATATTCACTTGCGTCCATAAGGACTGCAGCGCTTTTGCCATGTTGGGTGATAATTAAAGGTCTTTTCGTGTCATGGACCTGCTTAATGAATGATGCAATTCCCGTTCTGAATTCAGACATTGACCGAATATCTTGATCGACACGTAATCTTTGCATGGCTTCACCTTTTGTGTAGTTTTGTACATTATATCGTACTTAAGGGTGGTCGTGCAAGCGGATCTTTTATTGTGATGGCCTGCCGGTTGGCCGAGTGGTTAGGTCTCACCGACCAGACAGCGCCAGTTGTGCCCCAAGTCCCGCAAACGCGCCGGCAAAGCCCCTGCGTAGCCAGGCCTGAACTCGCGGTGACTCGATGACTGCCTTGCGAAACGCGTGTGCGAGAAAGCCGTACACGACAAACACCGCGAAGGTCATGAGCATGAAGACAGCGCTCAGAACAAGCATTTGCCCCAGCGGCGAAGCGGCACCCGGCCCTACAAACTGTGGCAAGAACGCCAAAAAGAAAATTGTGAGCTTAGGGTTCAAGATGTTGAGCAGGAACGCCTTGACCACGAGCGCGAGCCAAGCCGTGCGCGACGGTACAGGTTTTAGTGCAAATGCGGAGCGATCACGCCAGGAGACAAAGGCCAAGTAGAAGAGATACGCCACACCGGCGTACTTGAGCGCCTGGAATGCCAGCGCGCTGGTGTGCATGACAGCAGCTAGGCCAAGCACCGTTGCCGCCAAGTGCGGGAGGATACCAAGCGTACAACCCAGCGCCGCAAACACTCCAGCCACACGACCTTGCGCAAGGCCCGTGGAAACGGTGAATAAAACACCGGTTCC
>VMSS01000249.1 GCA_013791995.1 Desulfurivibrio sp.
ATCCGTTTCGGAGAGCCAAGTCCCCCGTGGTTCTTGATGCAGAGGATAATTTCATCCCCGGTGACATCAAGGATTCCCTGGACCTTCTTCACATAAAATTCGTTGGTGTGCTCGGGACCGGTGGAAAAACAGATGCACGGCTCAAGAATCTTGCCCGCAGCCTGCACCTCTTCAAAAACCGCCTGCATGTTGGGCACATGGTTCATAAAGTCGAATACCCGCCATACATCAACGTACTTGGCAAACTCCTTCACCACAAAACGGATGACGTTTTGGGGGTAAGGCCGGTAACCGAAGAGGTTGATGCCGCGACACAGGGTCTGGAACATGGTGTTGGGCATCTTTTCCCGCAGCAATTCCAGCTTGAGAAAAGGATCAACCTGCTTCCTGAGAATATCAACGTGCACCGAAGCGCCGCCTGTGATTTCCAGGGAGAAATAACCGGCCTCCTCGCGGGAGGGGGCGGCCAGCAGGTCCGTATGCAACAGAATCCTGTTCTTGTAATCCGACTGCGACATATCACGGGCGGTATTGGTGATATAATACCCGTCCGCTTGCCGCATAATCTTGAGTACCTCGCTGATACCCATACCTTGAATGATGCGTTCCATGGCGACTCCTATCTTGCGCAGCAGTTGACCCAAAAGCGCTTTGCGCCCTTCCGGACCAACAGATAATTTTTAAGGTTAGATGGCGTAGGGATTTTCCCCTTTGTAGTGAATCTCGGCGATCAGATGGGCCAGCTTATTGCCTTCGCTGACCTGATCGTCGTAATTTATCAGATGCGAATGGGTTTCAATGAAGGAGGTGTCGAAATCGCCTTTCTTGAAATCCGGGTCCTGCACCAGATTCACATAGTAGGGAATTGTTGTTTTCGGACCGGTGATAACAAAGTTATTCAGGCAGCGCAGCAGCCTGTCCACCGTTTCATTCCAGGAAAAGCCGAACACGGTCATCTTGACCAGAAGCGAATCGTAGACCTTGGGAATGGTGAAACCTTGATAGACAAAGCCGTCCAACCTTACCCCGTAACCGCCCGGCGACCGGTAAACCGAAACGGTCTTGCCGCCCTCGGGCATGAAATTGTTCTGGGGATCCTCGGCGTTGATCCGCATTTCCACGGCATAACCGCGGATCTTCACATCATCCTGGGTAAAGGAAAGATTCTTGCCCAGGGCCAGCTTGATCTGGGTTCGGACGATATCGATGCCGGTGACCATTTCGGTAACAGTATGCTCCACCTGCACCCGGGTATTGATCTCCATGAAATAATAATTCCAGTCCCGGTCAACGAGAAACTCGACAGTGCCCGCGTTCACATACCGTGAGGCCTTGGCTGCCGTTACTGCGGTCTCACAGATTTTATCAACCAGAGCCTTATCCTGGATCAGCGAAGGGGCGATCTCCACCAGTTTCTGATTCCGGCGTTGGATCGAGCAATCCCTGGAACCCAGATGCACGGTATTGCCGTCCTTGTCGGCAATGATCTGCACCTCGACATGCTTGGGGTTGATCACTGCTTTTTCAAGAAAGACCGCGTCGTTGTTAAAGGCAGACTTTGCCTCGGCCCTGGCCATGGGGAGTTCGGCCCGCAGCTGCTTTTCGTTTTCCACCCGCCGAATGCCACGTCCACCCCCGCCGGCAGTGGCTTTCAGCATAACCGGATAGCCATATTTGTCGGCAAAATCAATGGCTTCCCTCAAGCCCGCATCTCCGGCAGACAGGTTGTCCGTGCCGGGTACCATGGGGATACCGGCTTCCTTCATGATCTGCCTGGCCGTTACCTTATCGCCCAAGGCCTGGATAACCTCGGAGGGCGGGCCGATGAAAATAATATTGCTTCCCTCGCAGGCCTTGGCAAAATCAGGGTTTTCCGCCAGAAATCCGTACCCGGGATGGATGGCGTCCACCGCTGCTTTCTTGGCGACTGCGATGACCTTATCGATATTCAGGTAATCGCAGCGAGGGCCATCCCCAATCCAGATGGCCTCATCCGCCGTGCGGATATGCAAGGCGTCCTTGTCCGGCGTTTCATAAATAGCCACGGCAATATGTCCAAGCTCTTGCACCGCCCGAATAATCCGCAGGGCAATTTCACCTCGGTTGGCTATCAAGATTTTTTTCTTCAACGGATCACCTCATTCTAAGACAATTTTCAGGCCAAGCCCAATACGTCAGCCCGTTATATGGAATATCTTTTTCAGACAAAATCAGCGCAGCACCTCAAAAAAACAGCGAGAAAGCACAATAAACAGACCCTTCCCGCTCAAGACACTCGACTTCGCAAACTACCATACCGAATTTTCAAGGGCAACAATTTATGCCAACACATTTTCTATTCACCTAAAAAAAAGAAGAGTACCCTTCGGCAAACTCAGGGCAAACGGCAGCCATCAGAAAACAATTACGGCTTATTCCTTTCAGGCTGAACCTGTCGAAGGACAATGCCCGGATCAGGCGGAGTCGCCCCTCCCTTTTTCAAGGCCATCCAGCACCTGTACCAGATGCAACCGACAGGCTGCGGCAAAATCTTCTGGGAAATGCCCATTGACCCACCGCAACTGAGCCTCGCTGAAGGCCCCCATTGAATAGGGGAGCTTGGGCAAAAGTGCATAGAGCAGCCGCTGCCCACCGGGCGTGGCGGTTATCCGGCGGGAATACTCTATGCTGCTCACCAGCCGGGCACCCAGCCGGGCCAGAATCTTCTGGGCAATGAGCAGGGCGCGGTCCAACGAGGCGCGGGTGGCTCCGTCCGCTTCGAGAATATTCCCCACATCCCCAAGGGGCATGATCTGCAACTCCCACTGCGAGGTCTGAGCCTTAGGCACGAAAAGCATAATCCTATCATCTTCATACACGACCAGACTGGTGTTTTCGCTTTCGCTCATGTCCATGCGCCGATTGTTCCTGATCGCCTCAAGATAGGTGCTGAAGAAATCGCACCCCGTCTCTTCCTTGTAGCATTCACAAAACTCAGCAATAAGATCCCCGCAGGCGTAACTTGAAATCGGTTCATTTGCGGCCCGACCGCTATGATGCCAGGCGGAAACCGCCTGCGGAAGCATGGCGAACTGGTGGTGGACCTGCTGGTGCGAGGCGTGGAGCCGATAACCGCTGGGGGCAAAATCAAACCCGTAGTTCCAGCCCCAAAGGGTAGCAGAAAAAGGCAGAGCAGGAGTATCTTGTCGCCTCAAGGCGTAAACGACCGCAAGCCGCAGCGTTTCGATTTCGGCAACAGTCATGGTTTTCCGGCCGGGCGGCAGAGGCAGATTCAACTGGGCACCAACACGAAGGAAGGTGCGCTGATAGTAAAGATGCCGCAATCCCCGCATGTCG
>VMSS01000027.1 GCA_013791995.1 Desulfurivibrio sp.
ATCCTCTCTTTCTTGCTGCTTCCGCTCAAGGCCGGCCGGCCGGATTCAGGAAGAATTTCGAGGCAGGCGCTGTTTGCTCTTTTGCTTGTGCTTGTCTATCTGGTGGTGATCGAAAATCCGGTCCGGTTTCTGGTCTATTACATTGCGCCGTTTTTTGGCGCTTTTCTGGTGTTGCTCTATGCAGAGCGGCGGGCATTGCTTGAGGGTGGCGCAGATGGTTGCAAGGCAAGGTTTTCTCCCAGGATCCTCCCTGCGGCAGCCGTTCTCGCGGCACTCCTGCTGGGGGCTTTTTCCCACGATTTCCTGCTTGGGAGATTGAACCATGCCGGCGGAGCCAATCAAGCGTTGCTGGTTCCGGTTCAGCAGTTGCTGTTTCATTTCGCCTATTCGGTGCTTGGGTTTCTGAATTTTATCGGGGCGGAGTGGGGGGATAAGGTGGTGCTGGCCTCGGTGGAAGGGGTGTTTTCCATGTTGAAACTGGGGCTCTATCCTGTGGCGCTGTTTCTTCCCGCCTATTATGGTTGGAAGAATATTCTCCGGTTGGAGCGGGGGCAAAGATATTTCCTGCTCCTCGCCTACCTTGGCTTTGGCTTGATCTTCTTTTTGTTTTCGGTGAGCACCCTGCATGACGGGGCCTATGCCGCTCGGAACAGTATCCGCTACATCATTCCCTATCTGATGATGGTTATGGTCTGCCCGGTGGTGATCTGGCGGTTCTTTCCTCCGGTTGCCAAGGCGGTGCTCATCGTGGCCTTTGTGCTCGCCATCGGTGGTTCCTGGAAAAACATCTCCCCCGAGGGCTGGCAGGACACGGTCAAGGGACAGGCCGACCTGATCGCCGCCTTGAAGAGCCGCGGGCTTTCCAACGGCTATGCCCCTTACTGGGACTCCCACGTCTACACCGTGCTGAGCAAAGGCGAGGTGCGGGTCCGGCCCATTGACATTGACTGGCGCGGGGTCGGTCTGTGTGTCTGGCTCTCAAGCGACCGTTGGTACGAAAAGGGATATGCCGACGGCAAGGTCTTTTTTCTGGTGTCCAATGACAAGCTGGAAAACTGGAAAGATGGAAGTGAAAAACTTTCCATGCCCCAGCCTGTTGAAGTCTTTACCCACGATATCTATACGGTTTTTGTTTTTTCCGCCAATCCGCTCATCGGAATCGGAGAGAGCGGGCGAGCCTGCAGGGAGGGGGATGAAAGTGAGCCGTGATATGAAAAAAGCAGCAGAAATTATCAATGAAAGGGGAATCCCGTGTCCGGTTCTGTGAAGATCAGCGTTGTCTCCCCTGTGTATGGGTGCAAGGAATGTCTGGGCGAACTCTGCAGAAGGGTTTCCGCAACCCTTGCTCCCATCAGCGATTACTTTGAAATCATTTTGGTCAATGATGCCTGTCCCCAAGGTTCCTGGGAGGACATCCAGGCGCTTGCCCGGCAGGACAGCAGGATCAAGGGCATAAACCTCTCCCGCAATTTCGGCCAGCATTACGCCATTACCGCCGGGCTGGATCATGCCCAGGGCGACTGGGTGGTGGTAATGGACTGCGACTTGCAGGACAAGCCCGAGGAGATATCCAAGCTCTATGCCAAAGCCATGGAAGGGTACGACATCGTTTTCGGCCAAAGGGTGGAGCGGCAGGACAGTTTTTTTAAAAAGCTCGCCTCCCGGATGTTTTATCGGGTCCTGGAATATTTCACCGACACGGAGCACGACAACACCATTGCCAACTTCGGCATCTTTTCGCACCAGGTGATCCAAAATGTGAATCGCTACCGGGAGCAGAACCGCTCGTTCCCCTTGTTTGTCAAGATCGCCGGATTCAAGAGAACCCAGATTCCGGTGGAGCACGATGACCG
>VMSS01000255.1 GCA_013791995.1 Desulfurivibrio sp.
AAGATACGCCTTATTAACATCGGTTATCTCAAGCTCCCCTCGGGCGGAAGGCTTAAGGTTTCTAGCGATCTCGACCACCTGGCTGTCATAAAAATAGAGGCCGGTCACGGCGTAATGGGATTTTGGCTTGGCCGGTTTCTCCTCGATATCAAGGACGGTCCGGTCCGGGGCAAAGGAGATCACCCCATAGCGCTCAGGATCGCGCACATAGTATCCGAAAACCATCCCGCCCTTGGGGTCGGCTCCTTTTTCCTGGATGGTCTTGGCCAGACCGGGGCCATAAAAGATATTATCCCCAAGGATGAGACAGACAGGCGCGTTGCCGATGAATTTTTCCCCGATCACAAAGGCTTGGGCAATGCCCTCGGGCCTGGGCTGCACAGCATATTCAAGTCTGATACCCCATTGACTGCCATCGCCCAGCAGCTGCATAAACTGCCCCTGATCCTCCGGGGTGGTGATGAGCAAAACCTCCCGAATCCCTGCCAACATGAGCGTAGAGAGTGGGTAATAAATCATGGGTTTGTCGTAAATAGGCAGCAGCTGCTTACTCAGCGAACGGGTCAGCGGATACAACCGCGTTCCGGAGCCTCCTGCCAGTATTATTCCTTTCACTTTTCGCTCTTCTCCCAAGCAAACACCGCCAGCACAGGCAACTCCTCGCCACACCCACGGAAAGGCTTGCTTTTCTTGACGGGTCATTTTATCTTCACACAGGATTTGGTCGGTACAATCCGGCCACCTGAAAAGGTCCGATATCCTAGCGCATTTTATAAGAAATAGAAAGTATTTAGATACTGCCGACACCTGTGTTTTTTACCGCAAAACAACCCATCTGCCCTTGATTACCATCAGCCGGAGCCGTGCCATGATCAGCCAGGAACTCCTTGATATCCTTGCCTGCCCCAAATGCAAAGGCGAGGTGAAGCTCACCGAAAAAAAAGACGGTCTTGTCTGCGAGAGCTGCCGGCTTCTCTACGAGATCCGTGAAGATATCCCCATTATGCTTATCGACGAGGCCAAAAAACTGGATGATTGATGGCGTCGCAAAAAGCCCGATCTACCGCGTTGCGACGCGCTTTTTCTCTTTCGGCATACCGTGTGTATGGCCTCATTCGCAAAAGCACACCGCGCCTCGGAGTCTCGCAAGCTCGCTTACCTGTATATCGAACTTTTTGCTTAGCCATCCCCAGCGGCACGACAGAGTTTTTACGATTGATTCACGCCGGATAGTGAAAAAATGACCTACCAGCACATCACCTCGCGCTGTTTTATCAATTACCCCTTTCGCCGGCTCCAGCAGGAGCTGGATTTTGTTCTCGCCCACCGCTTTCAGCCGGAAATCAGCCTGGAAGGCGATACACTCTACACCGCCACCGCTGCCGAATACCAAGAAGTTGCCAAGGCGCTGACCAAGGCCGGGCTTCGCTGCACCCTGCACGCCCCTTTTTTCGATCTCGCACCGGGCGCCCTTGATGCACATATTCTGGCCGCCACCCGCAACAAGCTGGGCAAAGCCTTTGACCTCATCGAACTGTTTCAGCCGGTCTCGGTGGTCTGTCACCTGAACTACGAAGAGGACAAGCACGGCTACAAGCAAGCTGCCTGGTTCAG
>VMSS01000073.1 GCA_013791995.1 Desulfurivibrio sp.
AGGAGGACGGCGTGAAGAGATCAGAGGAAAGTCAAGGCACTGATTGTTGCTTTTATTCGGCCAGGTTACTTCGTTTGATTATGATTCCCAGAATATGCCCACCGGAGCCGGTGAGGCCTTTTCATTATGTTTTCCGGAATCAAGTTGGGGGGGGGTTATCTCCGGGTCGAATCCCAGGTCGTCTGCTGCAGGCCCAGCAAGTTTTTGAAAAAGCCGAACATAATAGCCAGATTCAGCAAGATAAAGTAATAGCCGAGATTATGCGGCAACCTTGGCCACCGCAGTCAAAAAATGGTTTGGGGACCTCTCTCCCCGAGTTTAACCCCGACAAGTTTCCTCTTTTGTAGCCGAATTGTCTCGCAGGGGACACGGCAGCACAAATTTCCATGAATTTGTCAACCAATCAGCCGGACCTGGTAATTTTTGCAGAAATTTTGGCATACCTGCCCCTTAGAACCCGGATACCTCAATGCGGTGGACCTTAAGAACCCCAGGCCAGCACTGATCGGTAGTGGTGTGCCAGAGGAAAGGCGGAGGCCACATGGACATACCATCTCCGGGCATGATAAGAAACCCTGGCGCCCACTTTGATTAATCGCTTGATCAGCCACTCCATGGACCGTTTCACTTCTTCACCCCAAACATAGAACTGGCGGATCATATGCAGAAGGTTGTAGGCCAGAACCCCCATCTGTAGCCTGGCCTGGTTGGCCTCGAACCTTTGGCAACTGGTTTTGTCCCACCGAAGAGTGTTCTTCCCTTCCTTGATCCGGTTTTCTATCTCGGCCCGGCCATTATAGACCTTGGTCACCTTGCCGGCGGGTAGCCTGGAGTTGGTGATCACAAAGCCGATCCTGGGGAAAAGCTCGCCCCGATGCCACTCGATCTTGGCCACTACCCGGCGAGGCCGGCTCCAACTCTTGGCCTGGTAGTGGAGGTCAACGATCTTGACCTGAATGCCGCTCTGGGGCGGTCGGCCGACCGGACGACCGAGATGAGGCGCCACCAGCCTATCCAGGTTCTTATTTGACGGCAACCGAATGAAATAAGTCATACGGTGTTCTTCGCAATACTCGTAGGTTTCCGGGTTGGCAAAGGCAGCATCGCTACGCAGCCAAAAGAGCTGGAACCAGGGGCGGTAACGCTCCACCAGGGGAGTGATAAATGGAAGAGTGCCGTCGGTGGAATGGACGTTCCCCGGTCTCAGCTTTGCCCTCAGACAATCGCCCTCGCTGGTAAAGCAAAAAAGCGGATGGAAACAGTTCTTGGCAAAATGGCCATTGTAGGCAACCCCTTCCTGCTTGCCGTGGGCCGGGTCCTCGGTGGAATCCAGGTCGATAATCAGCCGCTTTTTGTTCTTCCTCTTTAACAGGGTATCCGTGGACCGGGTCAGGGCGGCCTCCAGGGCCTGCAGCCCAGCCTCGTTGCCCAGGATGTCATTCTCCAGCCTGGACAGCATGGACTGGCCGGCCCCTGCCTGTTGATCTTTACCCAGGGCCAGCCTGAGGGCCGGGTCAATCCGCAGAAAATCGGCGTCGTTGCAATCTTCGTAGCCGGCGGCAATCTGATAGACCCTTTGACGAACCATCTGGACTAATGAATGCTTTGTATGATTAGGTGACCTCAAGTCTTCCAGGCAATCTTGCATGGGATCGATGATCCTGAAACGTTCATCTATCTCTCGCACCAGGAGAAAACCAACGTCTGAGGTGATCTTGGCGCCCTGGAAATCTATCATGATGGCTCGGTTAAAATCCGGCCGAATCACCTCTTTCCGGCTTTCACCACTATCGAGCATTTTTAGGCCCCCGATTTGCTTAATTTCTCTCCTTATATCATATACTTATACTATTATCCACCTTTTTCTGCGGCATAATCCAGGGTACCAGGAGAAAGTAGGTGCGGAATTCCCAGGCTCTCACACTAACCTGGAGGGATTGACCATGGTCGATGAAAAATTGGTGAAGAGCGACCGCATCCTGGAGGAAATGGTACGGCGGCTGGTGGCGGCCTTCCAT
>VMSS01000252.1 GCA_013791995.1 Desulfurivibrio sp.
CATGATCCATGGTGGTCATTTCAGCCTTTGAAGAACTTGCTGCGCCGTGGTTCATGGTTCCCATGTTGGGCGCAGCGCCCATTTCCATTGAGCCCATGCCCGTCATGCCCGAATGATCAGATGAGCCGGTTGCCCCCTTGTTGCCGTCCATTTCCATCCCCTTTGCGGGAGGAGGGGTGTGATCCATGGTTCCCATTTCAGATTGTGACGGTTTGGTTCCGTGACCCATGCTTTCCATGCCGGGTTCGGAACTCATATCCATTGAACCCATATCCATCGAGTCCATACCCATCATTCCCGGTTGATCGAAGGTCCCGGTCTCCACTTTGTGATCGGGCATCCCCATGGTTTCTGCAGGGGTGAGGGCAAAGATCTGTTTCAGGCCAATGTTGCCCATGGAGTGATAGAGGTTCGGCCTGGGTACATCGCCTGCCGGGTGGCGTTTGCCGGAGCCGATCCAGACCGAGGCGTAGCCTGAACCGTCGTGCGCGGTGGCCCTGAATTCATATGCTCCGGAAGCGGGCACCTGGATGAGTACGTCATAGGTTTCCGCAACGGCGATGAGAAAGCGGCTCTTCTGGACCGGTTCCACGTCCTGGCCGTCCGCAGCGACGATGGTCATGGGCCCGCCGGCGAATTCCAGGTGGAAATAGGTGGTGGCGGAACCGTCAATGATCCGTAAGCGTACAGTCTCATGCGGCTTTACAGAGAGGGTTGATTCAGGCTTGCCGTTGGCGAGAAAGCGGTCATAGGCCACGTCCGCGATGTCCATGGCCGGCATGCGCTGGAGTTCACGCTTGAAGTAGTCGCCGAGCATGCCGAGGCGGGCGGCGCCGAAGATGCTCTGGGCGCTGCCTTTTTCGAGGGCGAACCACTCACTCCCGCGCTTGAGTGTCCGGTTTACCTCGTGCGGGTCCTGGTCGGTCCAGTCGGAGAGCAGGACAACATGGTCCTGATCGGGTTTTTTCCCTGGTTGACTGGGTTCGATAACGATGGAGCCGTAAACACCCCTTTGTTCCTGCAAACTGGTGTGGGAGTGATACCAGTACGTCCCGCTCTGGCGAATGGGAAACTCATAGGTGAATGTCGAACCGGGGCTGATGGGCGGGAAACTGATATTAGGAACCCCGTCCATGCCGGGCGGCACGAGCAAACCATGCCAGTGGATGGAGGTGTCCACGTTCATTGTGTTTTTGACGCGTATGCGGGCGAAGTCTCCTTCCTTGAAACGCAAGGTCGGCCCTGGGATGCCTCCGTTGACGGTCATGCTCCAAGCAGGGTTTCCTGTAATGTTGAGTTCTTGGTGTGAGATGGAAAGATCGTATTCGACTGTTGCTGCGTGAACCTGTGTCTGGGCGAGGAGAAGAAAGCCCGTCAGGCCGGCAATAGCGATAGCTTTCAAGCGAAATGTCATGGTGTGTCTCCTGTTTTGTGTATCGCGGCGCAATAAGTGGAATTGTCTCCATCGTACCATCTCGTATGGCAGGGCGAAACCCACGGTCTTGTGAAAGGATCTTACTTGAGCAGACTCCGCAGCACTTTCAGGTTTTCCCGGTCTTCGTGGAGATCGTCCGACTTGGGGGTTTCCAGGACCATGGGGTGGTCGGCGAAGCGCGGGTCGTTGACCAGATTGCGGAATCCTTCGATGGTGATCTCACCCTGTCCAATGTGGGTGTGGCGGTCGATCCTGCTGCCAAGCCCCTTGCTGGCGTCGTTGAGATGAAAGAACTTGAGGTGCTCCAAGCCGATAACCCGGTCGAACTCGGCCATGGTCTTGGCATAGGTTTTGGGAGTGCGGATATCATACCCCGCGGCGAAGGTATGGCAGGTATCGTAACAGACGCCCAATTGCTTCGGATGTGCAGAACCGGCGATGATCGTTGCCAATTCCTCGAAACTTGCTCCCAGATTGGTGCCCTGGCCGGCGGTGGTCTCAAGCAGCACCATGACCTGATGCCCGGTATCGGCTTGGTTGATGGCTCGGTCCAGGTTGGCGGTGAATCTTTTCAGCCCCGCCTCGCCTCCTTCGCCGAGATGGGAGCCGGGATGGATAACCAGATATTCGACGGTCAGGGCTGCGCAGCGGCGCAATTCATCGGCAAAGGCACTGATGGATTTTTCCGTTGTCTCCTCTTTGGGCGAGGCGAGGTTGATGAGATACGAATCGTGGGAGGCGACCGGCACCCCAGGCGACTTGCGCCGCCGGGCTATGAAGGCCTCAACCTCCGCCGGGCTTGGCGTCTTGGGCTGCCATTGCCGCTGGTTGGCGGTGAAGATCTGTAATGCCTCGCCTTCTATTGCGGCCAAGCGGTCGAAGGCCAGGGCGATCCCGCCGCTGATGGACATGTGGGCGCCGAATCGTGGCATGCTTTTACTCCTTCAGTTTGGGGAATCGGGCCATGCCGAGGTGCATCTCAGTGTTTTTCAAATAGAGCCGCATGGCTCAATGATATCACAGGGGAATCGACTGGTTTGAAGCCCATTTTTTGGGCGATGGCCAC
>VMSS01000086.1 GCA_013791995.1 Desulfurivibrio sp.
AGGGCGGGAATGGCCCGAACAGCCACCTGATCCGGGAAAGCGTGGGCATGAAAATCGATGATAGGGGGCATGGAGATTCCCTTGTCGGAATACATTTCTCTGAAAAAAAACGATTGTACCACGCTTGCCATCCTCTTCCCATCTCGATTTCAAGCTTTCCAGCACTGCCCGGAATTGAACCGATAGAAACCACCCCTTGTTTTTTATGGTGTATATTTCGTATGCTGAAAGTATCCCCTTTCTTAAAAAAGGCAGGTCATGCAGAAAATCAGATATCCATTCTGGCCCATTCTCGCTACGTACGGCGCAATCGCCTTTCTCTGGCTGCTGGCAGGCGATTGGCTTCTCGCTACCAGCATGATGAACAGGCAATCGTTGTTGGCCTGGGATCTTGCCAAGGACATTGCTTTCCTGCTCTGCTCCATGGGAATCCTCGCCTGGCTGTTGGCACGGCAAACCAAAACCTTTCACGAGTTTTCCTCCAGCTATGACGGAATATTTAATTCCGCTAATGATGCCTTCCTTATCTTTGATGACACCGGCGCCATCGTCGATGCAAACCGCAAAGCCTGCGAAATCTACGGATATCCTCTGGAGCGCCTGAAAAGGCTTACCGGCCTCGATATCGTGCATCCCGACTACCACCACCTTTTTGAAGGATTCGCCGAAGCAACCCAGGCAGACTTGGCCCAGAGCATTGAATCGGTTGACGTGCGGGCTGACAGCAGCAGTTTCCCGGTGGAGGTGCGTGGGGCCATTGTTTCATACAGGGGCAGACCCCATAAGCTGGCAATTGTCCGGGATATCTCGTCTCGCCGGAAAATGGAGTTGAATCAGGTTGCCACCGATTTGCGCTTGCAGGATCAGCTTGCCCTCCTGTTACTCAGCGCCGAGATTGGCGTCGCCCTGACCAAAAGCAGGGATATGGCAGGGATGCTGCAACGGTGCACCGAGCTGCTGGTCCTCCATCTTGACGCGGCTTTTGCCCGCATCTGGACGCTGGACCCCGAGGAAGAAATCCTGCATCTTGCGGCCAGCGGTGGCATGTATACCCACTTGGATGGCCCGCATAGCCGGATTGCGATGACAGAAGAGTCCAAAATCGGGTCAATCGCTCTGCATAAAAGACCGCATCTCACCAACACCGTTCTTGGTGATCCACAGATCCGTGATCAGGATTGGGCTCGTCGGGAAGGGATAGTTGCCTTTGCAGGCCAACCGCTCGTGATCGGCGACAGGGTGATCG
Organism: Desulfurivibrio sp.; assembly: GCA_013791995.1. Taxonomy (GTDB): domain Bacteria; phylum Desulfobacterota; class Desulfobulbia; order Desulfobulbales; family Desulfurivibrionaceae; genus Thiovibrio. Next base: position 1,247 of record VMSS01000086.1, read on the forward strand.
GAGTAATGGCGTTTTTTGCCAAGCAGCCCTTGTCGGAGGTGATATTACAGAGCCTCTGCTCAGTGGCCGACGAGATAGCGATCGGCATTGACCGGGTGCGGTTCGAAGCGGAGCTGGTACAAAAAAACCGGGCGCTGCGCACATTGAGCGATTGCAGTGAGATTCTGGTGCGGGCCAAGCTGGAAGAAAATTTTCTGGCTGAGACCTGCGAAACCATCGTCCGGCAAAGCGGTTATAAAATTGCGTGGGTCGGTCTCAAGGAAAACAATCCACAATGTGGAGTCCGGGTGGCCGCCAGTGCAGGCGATGAGGGAGAGTATCTCGATACCATCAAAATTTCGTGGGCGGATAACAAATGGGGCCAGGGACCAACCGGCAAGGCAATCCGCACAGGCAAGGTCGATTTCTGTGACGATGTGGATAGTTGCGATGAGTTTATCCCCTGGCGCGAAGCTGCGCAAAAACACCTGATCGGCAGTTCCGTGGCTATTCCGCTCATGCAGGATGGGGAGCCCATTGGTGCGCTTAATATTTACGCTGCGCAAAAGCATGCTTTTGGCCAGGCAGAGGTTAACCTCCTACAGGAATTGGCGATTGATGTCGCTTACGGTATTGCAGTGCTGCGGGAACGGGTTTTGATGAAAAAAAGCGCTGAAGAAAAAGCACAGCTCGAACGGCAGGTGCGCCAGGGTCAGAAGATGGAGGCCATCGGCACCCTGGCCGGCGGCATTGCCCATGATTTCAATAACATCCTGGCAGCCATCCTGGGATTTACCGACCTGGCCAAATACAAATTGCCCGAGAACAGCGACCTGCGTCACGACCTCGACAATGTACTCCAGGCAGGCCTACGCGCCAAAGAACTGGTCAAACAGATTCTCGCCTTCAGTCGGCAAGCGGAGCAGGAACGTCGGCCCATCGAGGTGTATCTCATAGTGAAAGAGGCCATGAAGTTGCTACGGGCCTCCATTCCGACAAACATAGATTTTCAGCTTGATATCGACGAAAAAAGCGGGGCGGCACTTGTCGACCCCACTCAAGTCCACCAGGTGGTCATGAACCTGTGCACCAATTCTTATCATGCCATGCGTAACGATGATTCCGGAATCTTGCGGGTTGCCCTGCGGACGATAGAACTTAACGAAAAGGAATCCCTTGCCATGCCCCAGCCTGGGAAATATCTCGAATTGACGGTCAGCGACACAGGCTGCGGCATGACCCCGGAGATAATGGAAAGGATATTTGATCCCTATTTTACCACCAAGGCGCGCGGCGAAGGTACCGGCATGGGACTGGCAATGGTGCATGGCATTGTCTCCCAATACGGGGGGGATATCCAGGTGGAAAGCACGTTTGGTCAAGGCACGACGCTACGGGTCTACCTTCCGCAGACGGAAAGCAAGGGGCAGGACCTGACGAGGATCATCTCGCAACAACTGCCGGGTGGGAAAGAACGGGTGCTGGTGGTGGATGACGAACCCATGGTGCTTGCCATGCACAGGAACATGCTGGACCGTCTGGGGTATCAGGCGACCGCCCTGGCGAGCAGTGCGGCGGCGCTGGCGGAGTTTTCCTCCCATCCTCAAGAGTTTGATCTCGTACTTACCGACATGGCCATGCCTGGCATGCAGGGCGATGTTCTGGCCCAAAAAATCAGGCAGATACGGCCGGATATTCCGATTCTCATGTGCACCGGCTTCAGCGAAAAATTGTCACCGGAAAGGGCCGAAGCCATCGGGATCGGCAAGATCATCATGAAGCCGTTGCTGTTCCGTGAGCTTGCCAACTCCATCCGGGAATTTCTCGATTCCTGATATATTCCGAAAGAATTTCACTTCGTGTCAGCCTTGATGAGACGGTCGCAATCCATCTCGCTCGATCTGCTGCACCCACCCACCATCATTGCCGTGCAACACCGTGTTTTTCTGCATTGACAGGCAACACAGCGGAAGGTACTTTGTCTGACCTTTCAACCCATTTTCAGGTGAATACGAGACATGACACCCGCCACCTTGTTGCACAGATTCAGGCAATGGCGCATCGCCAAGGCCGCCTCGGTCGATCATCCAACCATTCTTGCAGATGTGGTGGAGAATGGCTGCCTTACCCAGCGCTACATGTTTATGGTGGTCATCGCCTCGGGCATCGCCACCATTGGCCTTCTCCTCAACTCGCCGGCCGTGATCATCGGCGCCATGCTTGTTTCTCCGTTGATGGGTCCGATAGCCCTGTCCGGTATTTCGCTGGGTCGATTCGATCTGGAAATGGGCAAAGAGGGATTCAGGAGCCTGCTGGTGGGGGTGCTTCTGGCCCTGGGCATGGCCGGTCTGATAGTCCTGCTTTCGCCGCTCACCGATGCCACTCCCGAGATTCTGGCCCGTACCCGCCCCAATCTTTTTGATCTGGTGGTTGCGGTGCTGTCCGGCCTGGCAGGTGGCTATGCCATTGTTCGGGACCGCGGAGGCGCCATAGTCGGTGTGGCAATCGCCACAGCCCTCATGCCGCCGCTTGCCGTCGTGGCGTATGGCACCGTATTGCAGCAATGGCCCATTGCCAAGGGCGCCTCGCTGCTCTTCATTACCAACATCTTTGCCATCTGTATCTCCATGGCCATTGTTTCAACCTGGTACGGCTTTGGCCGCGCCAAATTCCAGCGGTTGCTGGTGTGGCAATCCCTGGTGGCCCTTCTGGTGCTCATCCCCCTGGCCATTCCTCTGAGTAAATCCCTGCAAAATATTGTCACCGAGACGTTTCTTTCCCAGGGAGCACGGCGGGTTGTAGAGGAAACCGCCGTGCACTCGGGACAAAGCCGGATTCAGTCCTTTGCCGTGAGTTTCCCGGAAGCGCTGCCCATGCATGTGGATGTGGTCCTCCTGACGAAACAAGGGGATCCTTCCCTGGAGGAAAACATCCGGCAACGCATGCTGCAGGAATTCAAAAAACCCGTGACTCTCCGGTTGGACCAGATTCAGGTCGCGGATCTTAAAAAGGTTGAATCCCAGCAGTCATCCGTTGCCAACCCGATTCAGACCAACACGGC
>VMSS01000235.1 GCA_013791995.1 Desulfurivibrio sp.
GAACTCCCGCCGGGCAAGGCCGTCACCCCAAATTTCCACCGTCTCCCGGTTCTCCTCTCTGGCCCGATGCATTTTGTGGATAACCGCCGGGATGAGATGGGAGCTAGCCGGGTCGAAATTGTCATGGCGGCCGTAAAGGTTGCAAGGAATCAGCGTTTTATAGGCATAACCGATGTCTTCTCTGGAGATGTACTGACAGAGGCGGGCCGTGGCGATCTTGGCCAGGGCATAGCCTTCGTTGGTCGGCTCCAGCTCCCCTTGGAGGATCATCTCTTCCCGTAGTGGATTGGGTGCATTACGCGGATACATGCAGGAGCTGCCGAGATTGATGAGGCGGGGTACACCCTGCTGGCGCGCAGCCCAAACCAGATTGCGCCCCATGTCGAGATTATCCAGAAAAAAACGGACCGGCTCCCGCAGGTTTGCCTCAATCCCGCCAACCCGTCCCGCAGCGTGGATGATCACTTCGGGCTGGTAGTCCGCAAGATACTGCTCAATTTGTCCATAGTCCAACAAATTGAGCTCGTTGCTGGAAGGGGCGAGAAAAGCGAACCCCGTCACCGCCGGATGCTCCAGAAAATTGCGCCCGACCAGGCCATTGCCGCCGGTTATCAGAACCTTTATTTTCATCGAAATGGTATGCAGGACAGAAGTTACGGCTGTTCGTGCCGGGAGAAAACTTTAAACCCGCTCTGCTGGCAGAGTTTATCCCGCCGGGCGATCTCGAGATCCTCGTGCACCATCTCGGTTACCAACTGGCCAAAGGTGATCTTTGGACTCCAGCCCAGCTTTTCCTTGGCCTTGCTCGGGTCTCCCAACAAGGTTTCCACCTCCGTGGGTCGAAAATAGCGGGGGTCCACCCGGATAATGACCTGTCCCACGGAAAATGTCGTACCTTCCGTGACCTCGGCTAACGACGCCACGATACCGATCTCGTCAACCCCTTCACCCTCCCAGCGGAGCCTAACCCCAAGCTCCCCGGCCGCCACCTCGACAAACTCCCGCACACTGTGCTGTTCTCCTGTGGCAATCACATAATCTTCCGGGCTCTCCTGCTGGAGCATAAGCCACTGCATCTCGACAAAATCCTTGGCATGCCCCCAGTCCCGTAAGGCATTCATATTGCCAAGATAGATGCAACTCTGCAGGCCAACGGCAATCCGGGCCAGACCACGGGTGATCTTTCTTGTTACAAAAGTTTCGCCGCGGATCGGAGATTCGTGATTGAAGAGGATGCCGTTACAGGCATAAATACCATAAGCCTCCCGGTAATTCACCGTTATCCAGTAGGCATAGAGCTTGGCCACTGCATAGGGAGATCGAGGATAAAATGGGGTGGTTTCCCGCTGCGGAGTCTCCTGAACCTTGCCAAACAGCTCCGAAGTTGAAGCCTGATAGAATCTGGTCTTTTTTTCCAGCCCCAGAATCTTAATCGCCTCCAATATCCGTAAGGCGCCGAGAGCGTCCGAATCCGCAGTGTATTCCGGTTCCTCGAAGGATACGGCCACATGACTCTGGGCGGCCAGATTGTACACCTCATCGGGCTGCACCTTCTGGATGATCCGAATCAGGCTGCTGGAATCGGTCATATCACCATGGTGCAGGATGAAAGCCACGTTTGTTTCGTGAGGATCCTGAAAGATATGATCGATACGGTCGGTGTTAAACAGGGAGGTCCGCCGTTTCAGACCATGCACCTCATAGCCTTTATCAAGAAGAAATTCCGCCAAATAGGCACCGTCCTGCCCTGTGACTCCGGTAATCAATGCTTTTTTCTTCATACCCACCCCTGCTTCTGACAAACTATCGTTGCCCACTTTGTTGATTTTCCCTTAGCCTGTTTCACGAAAAATAGCCGCATATTTACAAAAAAATCATAGCGGACATAACGCGTACAATTACATCCTTATCTGTTGCGCCGCACACTACTATGGAAGCTACACGTCCTCAAGCCAAAGCCAACCCTGTCATTAACCCGACAGTGCATACAAAAAACCTGGTCAATATGCAATCCGCTATTCTCCAATCCTATTCCACGGTTACGCTCTTGGCCAAATTCCGGGGTTGATCCACGTCGCAGCCCCGGAGGTTGGCAATCTCGTAGGCCAATAACTGCAAGGGGAGCACAAAGAGGATGGGATTCAACTCCTC
>VMSS01000186.1 GCA_013791995.1 Desulfurivibrio sp.
GCGGCAACTTCGATGAGGATGCTGTCGTCAGGGGCGCGTTCATACCGGCTGAGAAAATCGCTCTTCATTTTCGATCACCCAACTGCAGAGGCAAGGAGTCCCGAAAGGGATGAGTGATTCTCATCCCCGTCGGGGGAGCGTCTTTGATTATTCCATGGTGATAAATCATATTCCCTTTTTCTCAAACCAGAAGCACAAGGCGACAATCCCACCGCCGAACAGGGGCACGATGAGCCACTGTGAAATACCCAACGCCTCGGGCAAGCCGATTTTGCCAAAGTCTTTCCAGGCAAGGACGGTTTCACTGAAAAAGGGATACAGCTCTGCGTAGAGTGCGGCTCCGACGATCATGCCCAAAATGGCAAAGACGGCATGCCAGCGGCCTTCTCCCAGAGCGCCGATTGAGGTGCCCGGACAAAAGCCCATCACTGCCCAGCCCATGTCGAACAACGCGCCGCCAAGCACTACCCCGCCGACATTCATTGGCTTGTGACTCAGGGTGATGATTCCCATGTCCGAAAGAAGCAGGATCCCCACCATCCCTACGAAGATTGCAGAAAACATGAATTTGACTATTGTCATGTCTTTGAACAGTAGAGCCCCAACCTGCTTTTCGAAGCGAAGGACACGCCCTTTTTGGAGAAGAAATCCGAAGAGTATTCCGGTGACAAGACCCAACAGTTGATCCGTGCTCATAAGTTCCGCCCTCCATAAAGCATGCGGGCGACGAGAATGCCGGCGCCGAAGAAAAGGGTCAAAGCCACCAGTGAACTGGCAGACATCTGCATCATGCCGCTGAGCCCGTGTCCGCTCGGGCAGCCATCAGCCATCCGGGCGCCGACCATGGCGACAACCCCGCCACCAAAGGCGCCTAAGGCCCGTGTGCCGATGCATGCGCCGAATCGCTTCTCCCAGATGGGCGGGACGCTTTCGAGCTTAAAGCTCTTGTCTGTAACCGAAGAAATCAGGGCGCCTGCGAAAATACCGAGAACCAGCAAGAACTGCCAGTCAATCTTGACCTTAGTTTTTACGAAGTATTCATTTGCCGCGACATGGTCGGCGCCAACCGTTTGCTCAATTATGCCCGCCGCGCGGACAAAGGTGGTGGAAGCGCCGATGTAGCTGGTTTTTCCAAGCCACTGGGTGGTTGCATAGGCAGAAGCAATAGCCAGAAGCCCTAACAGGGCGCCGGCAAGGTATGGGTTCCAGCCGTTATCGTCTGTTTTCCATCTCATGGGGTATCATTCCTCCTTGTTGGAATTAGTATTTTCGTGGGCTTGGTTGCAGCGCATGTTTTTTTAAAAGACATTCAGCCCAGTTCCGAGGTGCAGTGGGGGCAGCGGGTGGCTTTGATCGCCATGGTGGAACAACAATGCGGACATTCTTTTGTGGTCGGTTCTGTTGCCTGCGGGGCTTCCTTGAGGTGCTCAAGTCGGTTGATGCCCTTTATTAACATGAAAACCGCGAAGGCGACAATGAGGAAACTGATGACCGCGTTGATAAAAAGGCCATAGCTGATCGTTACCGCCCCCGCGGATTGCGCATTGGCCAGGGTCGCATAGGGGCCAACAGTCGCTCCTTCTTTCAGTGTTATGAAGAGATCAGAAAAATCAACGCCTCCCAGCAACAAGCCGATGGGAGGCATGATCACGTCGGAAACAAGGCTTTTCACGATTGTGCCGAATGCACCGCCGATGATAATACCAACCGCCATGTCAACTACATTGCCCCGCATGGCAAATTCCTTGAATTCTTTCAGCATGGCTTTTTCTCCTTGGACAATGGTTTGCAACGTGATTGCGCAGGGCTATTCATGCAGGGGAAGGAAGTACTCGGCAAATGATCGCTTGTGTGGGTGTTTGTGTTGATGACCGGAGTGGTTTTGTACAGTATGGCTATTGGGATTGCCCGAGTCAAGAGCGTTACTTCATTTTTGATTTGAGCGTGATCTCTTCCCCTGCAACCATGAACTTGCCTTTGCCGCGATGGTGGATGGTCTGTGGCTCTTTCACCGCCGGATCGATCCAGGCTTTGAGGACTTCCAAGACAAAGAAACAATAGGTGTCAACCATGCTGCTGTCGGTCACCCTGCATTCGAGGTTTGCATAACACTCCTCGATAAGCGGTGCGCCCACATGCGTTGCAGGCTTGGAGGTGAGGCCGAATTTCTCGAATTTGTCGGTGTCCGTGCCCGAGGTGTTCCCGCACCCCACGACCTTTTCGGCGATATCCACGGAGGGGATGTTTATCACGCATTCGCTGGTTGCCTGCAACAGGCCAAAGGAGTGGTTGCGATTGCTGATAACGCACCCTACCAGAGGCGGTACAAACTCGAGCATGGTGTGCCAGGACATGGCCATGATGTTGGGGCGCGTTTCGCCGACAGTGGTGACCAGCACCACCGGACCCGGTTCGAGCAAGGTGTAAACCTTGGAAAGCGGAAAGGATTTTTTGGCCATTGCCGTATCCCCTTTCGGTCTTAAATGTCAGCCCTTTTTGAACAGTTTGTAGATGGCGGAAAAGTCTTCCTGGGCGATGCCCTCTTCAAAGGTCCTCCCGTACAACTCTTTTACCACGGCACCGGTGAAAAGCGATTTTTTCTCTTCATAGGCCAGGTCCTGGAGGCAATGGAGATCCTTGTAGATCAGGGCGCTGGAAAAGTGGGTGGAGAAATCTTCCTGGAGCAATTTGTTTCTCTTGGCATTCAGCACCAGGGAGTTGCCGCCACCCACGGATAAGATATCCAGGATTTCTTCCTTCTTCATACCGATGGTTTCCCCCAGCGAGAGCGCTTCGGCAATGGTGGCCATGAAGCTTGCCAGGGTCAGGTTGTTGATGAGTTTCATCTTGGTGGCCAACCCCGGGTCTTTCAGAAAGAAAATATTCTTGCCGATGTTTTCCAGCACCGGTTTGACCTTTTCGTACCCTGCTTCCTTGCCGCTGACCAGAACGGTGAGGGCGCCCTGGGAAGCGGGAACAACGCTGCCCAGAACCGGGGCTTCGAGATAGGTTCCCCCGGCTTTTGCGCACAGCGCATGAAAAAGGGGAACCTCTTTGAAATGGTTGGTGGAGAGATCCACGATGACCTTGCCGGAGAGATCGGTGGACAACAGCCCGTCTTCTTGGCTGAGGATGGTTTGGACCGCAGCGCTGTCAAACATGCAGACAAAGATAATTTCTGTTTTCTCGGCCACCGCCCGGGGCGAGGAGGCGACTTCCGCCTTAAGCCCTTCTGCTTTGGAGGGGGTTCGGTTCCAAACCGTGAGGGTATGACCACAGTCGAGAAGCCTGCCGGCGATCGCTTTGCCAAGATGTCCAAGGCCAATAAACCCTAAGTGCATATGATTATCCTCAAAAAATGTTGATGGGGGAGACCAAGCGCGTCGGTGCTCCGTTATGATACATCCTGCTGGTTGATTTTTTTGGTCAAAAAACAGGAATTTATATACGACGTCATCAGGCGGATGATTTCCTGAGGGTCACCAGAAACAACTTTCTGGGAAGGACTCCTTCTTCGAATTCATCGACCGCAACGATTTCATATCCCTTTGCGAGTTGCTCCACTTTTTCCCTGGAGAAGAAATGGACGATAAATCCTCCTACCTCATACATATCCTCATCTCGGTGAATGCCTGTTCGATAATGGGCGTCGTGTGTGTTTCTGACGGTGTAGATATGAAGTCCGTCCGACCGCAAGACTCGTCTGACCTCTCCGGAAAGAAAATCAAGCTCTGAAGATGTAAGAGCCATACAGTACAGCATATGCGAGAAGCAACCGTCAAAGGATTCGTTCTCAAAGGGGAGGGGGGCTCGGACGTCATGCTGAAGTGCGGTTATCGAGTCGGACACCCGCAGGTTTTCCGCTTTGTCGGTAATCGTCCTGATAGCACTGTCGGAATAGTCGAGTGTGCATACTTGCAAGCCATTTTGTGCAAAAAAAAGAGTATCTCTTCCCTGGCCGCCGCCCAATTCAAGAATTTTAGTTTTGCCTTGTTTTTTGAAGATTTCAACGGCGACCTTTGCCGGATAGCTGGGCTCGGTGCCGAACATATCGGAGTTTCGGTCGAACGTCTGCTCCCAGTGTCGGCGCTGGGCATTCAATAGCTCATCCATTTCGCGTCTCTCACCTTAGCTTGTGAGGTCTTTTTTTATCTGTTCAAATTCTTCTTTGGTAATTTCGCCTTTTGCGTAGCGTTTTTTGAGTATCTCTGTGGCTGATTCAAAATCACGGCCAGGGGTATGATATCTACCTGAACCGCTTGCCCAGTGCGGCCTGAATCCTCCTTGGCCGAAGATGAGATAGAGTACAATGAAAAAAATCACCAGCATGACGATGGGCATCATCATGGGGAACAGTCGCCAACCGCCGGAACATAAATATTCAGGGGCCATTTTTTCTCCTTTCTGTGCGATGTTGTTTTACGGTAGCTGAACGGTTCAGCCGAATATGGTTGGGGTAAAGTTTCAATGTTCGGGTTGATTTGTAAGGGGGGGCAAGTGAGTTGTCAGATTTGCTTTTTTCTTTTTCGAGTCTGCAAATATATAATGGCCCCGGAAAGAGCCATTGCAAGTATTCCGATTCCAAGAAAAACCCTGAGTCCTTGATATATCGGTTCTCCGTGGTGATGGATTATTTCCAGCGTGTTTTTTTCAGAAATCTGAGTTGTATCGAGATGATTGTCAGCATGGGCATCAATTTCCTGGTGCTCCCCATGGGTATGTGGTTTTTCCTGGACAAGTGCGGTCACTGCGATAAGTGTTCCGCTTCCGACTTGAATAACAATGAAGATCGAAAGAATAATACCGAGTATTCCATGATACTTTCGAATGCGTGTTTCTGTCATTTTAATTCCTCTGCGTTCAGTCACCCCTATCAACTACCGCCATTGGTCGGCAGTAATTACCGATCCTTCTTGCAGGGAAGAGAAATCACCTGAATTGCCCTACAAACGCGTACATGTATTTGTCATGGTGAACATACAAAAAAGGTGATTTCAAGTTGAAATCACCTTTTTTAATTGTAACACAATTTAAGATCAAATACCTTCTGCCACGACGGATCCAGGTCCTGCCAAAGGCCTGAAAGTCTTGACGGAAGATCCGCAGAACGGACATTTCCAATCTTCCGGAAGATATTTGAATGCTGTACCCGGAGGGGTTTTTGTTTTAGGTTCCCCCTTGTCAGGGTCATAAACATATCCACAATTACTTACCTGGCACTGATACATGTCTTTTGGGTCTGCCATTTTCAACCTCCTTTCGTGTTTAAGCAAAAGATTGGTGGATTGAGAAAGATTCCTATTTTTAATTCTAATTACTGAACACGGAATGGTCAAGGAGAGGCGGGTCCTGTGAATTCATATTGCAAAAAACTCGGTAAAAGAGAGCGCACATATTCATTGCTTGCGATCATGGGCAAGCGGTCCGGTTGATTGGAGGGCGGTTTTTTGTAGCAACATGGAGATGGGTACTCCCACAATCACCGGCACAACGCTCATCATCAGCACCAGCCCCCAGCCTCTAATTCCTGGATCGGAAACCTTGAGAATATCGGAGAGGCCCGGAAGGTAGATGGTGGCGACCAGCATTGCGGTGCAGAGCGCTGCCGCGCCCCAGATGAAGGGGTTGCGGGTAATGACGTTGTTGAAAAAGGGTGCATTGTGGTCGCGCATGTTCACAACATGCCAGATTTGGGCAAAGGCCAGGGTGAGAAAGGAGACGGTCACTGCTTGGGTAGTGTCCATGGCGAGCCAGTTGAGGGCCACGACCAGGGCGCCGAGCACGGACAAGGCAATGAGCAACCCGTAGGTCAGGACCAGGAACCAATGGCTTCGGGTCATGATGGGCTCGTTTTTGTCGCGGGGGGGATTGGTCATGATGGTGGGGTTGCTTTCCCCGGCTGCCAGGGCGAGTGCAGGAAAAACATCGGTGACGATGTTGAGAAAGAGGATTTGCAGGGGCAGAATCGGCAGCGGCAGGACGAAGATGGCGGCCAGGGTGACGGCGAACATCTCGCTCAGGTTACAGGAGAGCAGGTAGAGGACGAATTTGCGGATGTTATTGAAGATGATCCGCCCCTGCTCAATGGCGTGGACAATGGTGGCAAAGGTGTCGTCCTTAAGGATCATGTCGGCGGCTTCCCGCGCCACCTGGGTGCCGTGTTTGCCCATGGCAATGCCGATATCCGCCTTTTTGAGGGCCGGGGCGTCGTTGACCCCGTCGCCGGTCATGGCGACAATGGCCCCGGCCTGCTGGTGTACCTCAATGAGATCAAGCTTCTGCTGGGGGCTTACCCTGGCAAACAGCGGGGTGGCCAGGATGCGGGACTTCTCCATGGCGGTGAGATGGGGCAGGTGCTTGAGTTCCTTGCCGACCATTACCGGGGCATCGTCTTGATCGACCAGACCAACCGCCTTGCCGATGATTCTGGCGGTAACAGCCTGATCCCCGGTGACCATCACCACCCTGATCCCGGCCTGGCGGCAGAGGGCGAGCGCCTCCTTGACATCGGCGCGCGGCGGGTCGAGAAAGCCGGCCAAACCGATGAGCTGCAGGTTTTCATAGGGGTTGGCGTCAAGGTTTTGCGTCATGCCGCTGGCCAGAGCCAGCACCCGGAGCCCCTGGCCAGCGAGGGCCTCATTGCTCCGCAGCCATTCGTCGCTGGTCGCGGCAGTGAGCGGTACCGGTTTCCCCTCGACCATGACCGTGCTGCATGCCTCCAGTACCGCTTCCGGCGAGCCTTTTACCGCCACCAGATACCCATCGTCTTGGCGGTGCAGGGTGGCCATCATCATGGCCGTGGGGTCAAAGGCCTCTTCTCGTGCTTCGGGCATCTGGGCCAGCAACTCCGGCAGGTGCAAGCCACCCTTGGCCGCACCCTCCAGCAGCGCCACCTCCAAAGGATCGCCCACCGGCTTACCGGATTGACTGTTGCGGCTCAGCGAGGCGTTATTGCACAAGGCTCCGATCATCAGGGCGGTGCGGAGCTGGGGATGGTTTTCCGGCGTAAGCTGGGTGTCGCCCAGAAGAAAAGGTCCGGCAGGGTCCTGGGGAATCGTAACTGTCCCATCGGGTAGGAAAAGGGTGGTGAGGGTCAGCTTGTTTTCGGTGAGGGTGCCGGTCTTGTCCGTGCAGATGATACTGGTGGCGCCCAGGGTTTCCACGGCGGAAAGCTCCTTGATCAGGGCATTGTGGCGGGCCATGCGCCATACCCCGCGAGCCAGGGCAATGGTGGCCACGATGGGCAACCCCTCGGGGATGGAGGCCACGGCCAGGGCGATGGCGGTTTCGATCATCAGAAACACGTCCTTGCCGGTGAGGATGCCGGAGACGGCAACGAAAAAACCGATACCCAGGCTGGCCCAGACCAGCCAGTGTCCCAGTTGGTTGAGCCGTTTTTCCAGGGGGGTGGTCTCGTCTTCGGTTGCCTCGACCAGACGCGAAATGGTGCCCAGTTCGGTGTGCATACCGGTGCCGACCACCACTCCCTCGCCGGAACCTCGGCTGAGGGCGGTGCCCTTGAAGAGCATGTTGCTCCGCTCGGCCAGCGGGGTGTCATTTGCAAGGGGCAGGGGATTCTTGGCCACGGGCAGGGATTCGCCGGTGAGTACCGATTCGTCCGCCTCCAGCTTGGAGCTGGTGATGATCCGCAGATCAGCGGTGATAACGTCGCCGCCTTCGAGAAGGACAATGTCTCCGGGCAGCAGTTGATCGGCGGAAATCTCCAGGGGTTCGCCGTCGCGCCGGACCTTACAGTGTACCTGCCCGAGCTGGCGCAGCGCCTCCACCGAACGCACTCCTTTAATTTCGGTGACAAAGCCGATCACTGCATTGATGACAATGACCACACCAATGGCAATGCCCTCCACATGTTCGCCAAAGGCGAAAGAGAGCAGGGCGGCGGCCAGCAGAAAGACGACGATAAGATTTTTGAATTGATTGACCCAGATATCCCAACCGCTGACGGTTTTGGTCTTGCGCAGCAGATTGGCGCCGTATTGTTTTCGGCGTTGTGGGATTTCAGGGTCAGACAGGCCTGACTCAGGCGAGACCCGCAGTTCGTGAATGATGTCCTCCCAAGGCTGTGCCCAGGGGGTCTGCGGGAAAGAGGGAGGCGGGGTTTTGCTCAGAGGGGCCACGGGAATTCCTTTTCGCGGGGTTGAAGAGGGTGCGCATCGGCACAGTAAAAAGGTAACTGGAAAGAAGAAGGGAGGTCAAAGGAATTCCTGGCCGCCAGGCAGAGGAACAATGCTCTTCTGTTCACTGTGCGGGAAATCAGTGACAGCGCATCCCGTAATGTTCTAGCGGAACAATCCCTTGAGCCCTTCCTTTAACGGATCGGTGATGCGGGTTTTGATTTCCTTTTGTATGGTCTCGCCCACCAGGGCATTGAAGTCGAGAGTCACCTTGGTTGCAGCCATTGGTCCGGCGACACGTACCGGTACAGTCACGCCTTTGAGCGCCTGCAGCTCTGTCCCTCCTTGACCTTCCAAGCTGGCGACCACCGTGGCCCGGATGCGATAATCGACCTTGTCCTCGCCGATATCGATATCGCCATTGCCGGAGACGCGCAGCAGGGGAGACTTGGCTGAAAGATCCTTGTTATGCGCCACGCCCTGCTTGATATCGAAGCTGGCGGTAAGTTCGGAGAAATCGGTTTTTTCCCGCATGTCGGCGTCCTGCACCTTTTCCCCGGTCAGGGTTCCCAGCACAACCTTGGCCTCTCGCAGCTTGGCCGGGATATTGAAGCCCTTCACTGCCCCGTCGTGGAGATTGAGACTGGCCTTGCCCTGCAAGGATTTTTTCATGGCTCCGACCGTGGCGCCTTCGGCGCGAATATCAAAATTCAAGCTGCCCTTTCCTTCGAGAATGTCTTTATTCAAACCATCTTTCAGCAAAGGGGCAATACTCAATCCGCTGATGTTTTGCCGCACAGTAATCTTCGGTCCCTCGGCATGCAGAGACAGGGCACCTTTCATTGTTCCTTCATAAAGATTAGCGGACAGCGGGCGAACATCAAGCTGACCCCCGCCTGCCTTGAAATCCAGCCGCAGGTTGCTGGTCTTGACATTGTACATCTTGAGGGAGCCGACCCGTACACTGCCGTTGGCCTTGAGCGTTTTCAGGATCGAGAAATCCAGCGGTTTTTCCGGCTGGGACGATTTTTTCTGTTTCCTGGGCGGCAGGTATCGGTCAACGTCGATCGTGTCAATGTCGAGATCAAGGGCGATGTGCGGGTTGGTAAAAGGGGTAATGCCGCCCTTCAGTTTGATGGTGCTCTCATCCAGATGCGAGGTCAGGTTCACCGTCGCATTTTTAAGTTCCAGGTCGAGTTGCGCCGAGCCGGAAAAATCCAGCTTGAAGTCCTCTTCGGCCATTTTGGTATTGCGTGCTTCCAGGTTGCCTTTCAATTTTGACAAACCAAACTTCTTTTCATTGAAATTGCCGCTCAGAGGCGAGGAAAGTTTCCCCTTATACGCTCCGCCCGGCCCCTTGGCGCTGATCTCGACGCTCAGCAGACTCGCATTAAACGATTGGCGATCACCGGAAAGAGAGGGGATGCTCGCTATCAGATCCATTTCACCCCCATCGTTTGTTTTCTGCGCCATTTTCGCTGTCAGGTCGATTTTATCCGTGGCCATCTTGCCGGCCACCCATTGCAGCCTGGGCGCGGTGAGTGTGAGATTTACATCGCTCGTGTCCTTTGTTCCGGTCATGGTCGCTGCCAGATTCTCAGCAAGCACAGTGTCTGCGGTCTTGTCCAGTTCGATGTCGCCCTTGAGACTCGCATTGAGCTTACTGAAACCCGCAGCGTCACCGGTAATTTCAAGATTCAGTCCCTTGACCCCGTATCGCTTTGCTTCGGTATCGAAAGCCAGTCCGGTCGTCATGTGGATTTGCGCGTTGATCTGCGGATTATCGCCCTTCAGGGTGAAATCCGCGACAGCATCGGTGGACTTGCCATTTACGAGCCGCCCGGTCTTGATGGAGAGGTCGCTTACGGCAAACTGGCGTTTGGTCATCTCATCACGGAAGGAAAGGGCGCATTTCTCGATGGCTACACTCTCGATATCAAAGGATATTTGTTTATCGTCCTGTTTCTCTTCTCTTTTGAGAAGATCGTCAAAATTGGTCGTGTTGTCCTTGAAACGGACAAGGTTAGCGTTTACCCCTTGGATGCGCACCTGGTCCACCACCAGGTCTTTCTTCAGCAGCGGCCACCAGGAGAGAAACAAGCGTGCGCTTTCCACAGAGGCGAATTCTTTTTTGCCCCGGAATTCGCTCAACGAGGCCCGACCCAGATCCAGTCCCAATTTTGGGAAAAAAGCCAGTTTGATATCGCCCTCAAGGCTCAGGGTCCGTTGTTTCTTTTCCTTCACCATCTGTATGATCTGCGGTTTGTAATCATTGGGGTTAATCACCAGCGAGGCCACCACGATCAGGAGGACAAAAAGGATTGCCGCACCAGCAAGAGAGGAAAGAGTGTATTTAAAATACTTGTTCATGGTTTCGGACCTGTTTCGGATGGTACATGTTGATAAAGGATGACGCGGCCTCCCCGCAAAAGTCGGAGAGGGCTGCCCGGGGCATCAAGCCAAGCGGATTCAGAAGATGTTCGCCGCCTGTCTCCTGGCTGTCAGCGGCCATAATAGGAGATAAGTGAGGCTTTAGCCAGTGCATTATTATTGAGGTAATACCCGACCATGGCCGGTGGCGAGGTGCTGTTCAGATCGAGTTTCTCCACCTTGAGCGCATAGACGGTGAAGATGTAACGGTGCGGCTTGTCGCCCGCCGGAGGGCAGGCACCGCCAAAACCGGGCTTGCCATAGTCGGTGATACTCTCGATGCTGCCCTTGGGAGTCAGCCCCTTGGTTGGGTTGCCCGCGTCAGCGACCAATTGCGTGATAGAGGCCGGGATATTGAAGACAATCCAGTGCCACCACCCGCTGCCTGTTGGGGCGTCGGGATCATAAACGGTAACGGCAAAACTTTTTGTCTCAGGCGGCGCGTTCTTCCACTGCAGATGGGGCGAGATGTTTTTACCGGTGCAGCCAAATCCTGAAAAAACCTGCTGCTCGGTGAGCTGACCGTCAAGATCCGTGCTCGAGAGGGTGAAATTCTCGGCCAAGGCCAAGGGGGCGGTGAACAAGAGCGCAAGGATTGCCAGGGTGAGTGATTTTTGTAACAGTTGCTGAATCATGGGGCCTCCTCAATGCAGTGGGGAAAATTGTCCTTGTTGTGCGGTGTACATTTCAGACAACAGGGAATTGCGGAATCCTTTGAATGGCTATAGCCAGTGCATTTTTCTGAAAAATCGAAGCATTGCCAAAGATACGGCAAGGAAAACACCCCACATGATAAAATAGCTGTAACGGTAATGCAGTTCCGGCAGATATTCGAAGTTGGTGCCATAGATTCCGGCGATAAAGGTAAGCGGAATAAATATAGCTGAAAAAATAGTCAGCACCTTCATGATTTCGTTAAGCCTGTTGCTCACCCCGGTGTTATAAATATTGAGGTGATCTGAAAGCATTTCCCGGTAAGTGTCTATAACCTCTACCGCCTGGTTGGCGAGATCCAAAAGGTCCTTTAGAAACGGTGCAGTGTCGTCCTGGATCAAATCTGAATCAAGTCTGGAGAAATGCAGCATGAATTCCCTGGCTGGGCGGATCGACTTGCGCAGATAGTTCATTTCCCGTTTGTAATTGTTGATTCGGGCAAGGACATCCTGGGTTGGATTGTCAAGTATTTCATCCTCAATATCTTCGATCTTCTCGCCCAGTCGCTCGATGATGAAGATATAGTTGTCGACGATGGTGTCCAGCAAAGCATAAGCCAAATAATCTATGCCGACTTTGCGGATTCGACCTTTCTGCTTTCTGATCCGATCGCGAACAGGTTCGAAGACATCCCCCGGCTGTTCCTGGAAGGTAAGGACAAAGCTCTTGCCGAGGATCATGCTCAATTGCTCGCTTTTGACTATTCCTTCAGCCTCATCATAGCGCATCATCTTGACAACAAAAAACAAGTAGTCGTCGTACTCTTCCATTTTTGGGCGTTGGCTGGTGTTGACGATATCTTCCATCACAAGTGCATGCAGATCGAAAATCTTGCCAACCTGTCTGATCAACTCTGTATCTTGCAGCCCGTTGATGTTGAGCCAAGTAACAGTCTCTGTTTGCGTGTATGGTATACCGTCTTTGATATCCTTAAGTTCCTGTTCGCTCAGGTTGTCTCGGTCGTAATCGATGACACGAATGGTCGATTCATGAACCTTTTGCTCACCGATAAAAATGAGTTCACCAGGGGCTTTCCCGATTGCTGCGTCTTTGCTTTTCAAAAATCTCGCCATGGTATTTCCTGTTGAAAAAATTGTATTCGGAGAGTTTCTGGATTTCCGCTTCGGTGGTCTATTCTGGCATGATGAAGCAACAACCGCCACAACTAACCTGCTGCGCCAAAGAGCTTTGTCGTACGGCCCCGTTGTTTCTCGCCGTCAGGTTAATTCTTGGTTGCAATGCGTTGACATAAAAAAAGCACACAAAGTACAAATTGTGCGTTTTGTACAGGTGGATTTCAATTCGTGAGGGAGCGTAAAATTATGACTACTACAATTTTCACTGTGTAAGCGAGAAATTTTTTTGCTGATTTTGTTAGCAAGATTGCTTGCTGGAAAGAGCCGATTGTAGTGACCAGACGAGGGAAAGGCGTCGCTGCATTGATTTCCAGTGATGAGCTTGAGTTGCTTTTGCAAATTGAAGACTACATTGACAGTGAGGATGCTAAAAATCCCTTCAGGCGGCCGGGAACGGCTGTTTCGTTTTTTCGTATCCCATATAATCGGTTATTTGTACCCTGTTTGGCAAGTACTTAAACACCGGGCAGCGCGGCAAGCGCCCATTCTTAGGGTTTTTTCCCGGGCAACAGCGCCCATTTTTTTTCTGTTCA
>VMSS01000176.1 GCA_013791995.1 Desulfurivibrio sp.
GGGCCCCTGTGTTTTCTTTGGCTATGCCGAAGTTGAGGCAGATGGATTTGGCATGACCGATATGGAGATAGCCGTTGGGTTCCGGCGGAAAGCGGGTGACGATCTGACCGTGCTTGCCGGAGGCGATGTCGCCGGCAATGATGGTGCGGATGAAGTCGGAGGAGGCCTGAAGGTCATTGGTGCTCATATGTCATCCTCAATATGGCCAGGATACAGTTTCCATGGCGCATAGTTTTTATTGTTACGATTTTCGCAATATTGCTTCAGGCAAAGTATTTCGCCACATCACGCAGCCGGGTTACAACCCGATGCTTGCCGATCTGGGCAAAAACCTCGAACATGCTTGGTCCCTTGACTTGGCCGGTGATCACCGCCCGAGCCCCGTTGACCAGAACCCCCACCTTAACTCCGAGTTCCTCGGCAAACTCCCGGCAGACTCGCTCCGTCTCATCGTGGCTGAGTTCAGGCAGAGATTCAAAGCGGTCGGCCAATTTTGGCAGCCATTCCTTGAGGTCCGGGTGTTTCAATACGTTTTTGGCAAGGGCTGTTTCGTCCATGGTAAAATCATCGGCAAACCAGGCCCGTCCCAAAGAGGCAAAATCTTTCAAGGTGTGGAAGCGTTCTCTGGTCATGTCCAGGGTCTTGAGGAACCACTGTTTTTTCTCCTGGTCGTATGCCGGATCCCACAACCCCTCTTTTTCAAGCTCTCCTTTCACCAGTGCGCCGATTTCCTCGATGGGCAGAGTACGCAGGTAATGGGCATTGATATTGATCGCCTTGGGATCGGTAAAGAACTTTGGGTCGTCCTTGCGGTAATTGAAGATGGAGTTGGACCGGGTGATACCATCCAGGCTGAAAGCCTCGAGAAGTTCTTCTCTCGAGAAGATTTCGCGGTCATCCGAGGTGGACCAGCCAAGCAGGACGAGAAAGTTTGCCAGCGCCCAAGGGAGAAACCCTTGTTCCCGGTAAAACTGGACCGAGACGATTTCACCGTGGCTGCGCTTGGAAATTTTGGCCTTGTTCAGATCAAGAGTCAGCGGCATGTGGGCGAAGATCGGCAGCGGTGCACCCAGAGCCCGGTAAAGCAGGATCTGTCGCGGGGTGTTGCTCAAGCCGTCCTGGCCACGGATTACGTGGGTGATCCGGTCACGGATGTCGTCCACCACGTTACAGAGCAGATAGAGGGGCATGCCATTTGAGCGGACGATGACAAAATCCTCGATATCCTCGTGGGCGCGTTCAACCCGTCCGTAAACTTCATCGTCAAACCCGACTTTTCCTGCTTCCTGCGGGACTTTGAAGCGGATGACATACGGAAGGCCTTTGGCCTCATTTTCCCGCACCTGTTCCGGGCTGAGCTTGCGACAGATGCCGTCGTACCGATAATCGCCTTTGGCGGCCGCAGCGGCTTCCCGTTTGGCCTCAAGTTCTTCCTTGCTGCAAAAACATTTGTAGGCGTTGCCGTCGGTCAGCAGTTTTTGCGCTGCGGCCATATGCTCCTTGGCATATTCCGACTGAAAATAAGGGCCTTCATCCCAATCGACTCCGAGCCATTGCAACCCGTCGAGAATCCCTTGGATGGATTCCTGGGTGGAGCGTTCCGCGTCCGTATCTTCGATGCGCAACACCAGTTTGCCGCCATGTTTGCGAGCAAACAGCCAGTTGTAGATGGCAGTCCTGGCCCCGCCGATATGAAGATATCCGGTCGGGCTTGGTGGGAAGCGTACTCGTACCTCGGTCATGGTTTTCTCCTTGCCAAAAAAATGAGCAACGCGGAGCAGGCTGTGCGTTGCTGGTAAATCGTATTCAAGCAGTGTTTTATATATCGTTTTGCCGGGTTATTCAAGAGGATGCTTGGGAAAAAGCAAGGGCGGGCGGGTAGGAATTATTATTTATTTCTAGGGATTGCTTTATCTTTAATGAAAACTATATTATGATAATAACGTAACAATCTGCTTGCAGTCCGTCAGCGGGTTACGCAGAAATGGAAGTTTACGCACAAGGGAGGAGAACAATGCCTTTAGATCCCAGCTCTACTTCAGTACAAACCAACGTCAGGACAGAGCGGCCTGTTTCTCCGTATGCCGGGTCAGAAGGGGAAAAAAGGGCGAAGAGCAACCGGTCGGAGTCAGGTCAGACCAGTCAGGCATCCCCTGATGTCGTGACCAGGATTTCCGCCGCCGCTTTGGAGGCCTCCAGGGCACTCACCCAGGCAGGACAAACCGCAGACCAGAATGCCCCAGAAGAATCGGTGCGTGAGTCAGAGAGGCGCGAGCCGCCGCCAAGGCAGCCACAGGAACAAAGGACTCAGGCGCAGCAACGGTCACGCGGAGTGAATGTGGTTGTCTGAGCAGTAATATAATATCAGGGTTACAAACGGGGTCGATTCTCAGGAGTCGGCCCCGTTTTTTTTAAAAACCAAGTTCCCTGAGGAAACGGGGATCGCTGGTCCAATCTTTTTGTACTTTCACCCAAAGCTTGAGAAGCACATGCTGGTCGAGGAGTTCCTCAATGTCTTTTCGGGCGGCTTGTCCCAGTTGTTTGAGCTTGCTGCCGTTCTTGCCGATGATAATACCTTTCTGCGAGTCCTTTTCCACATAGATGGTCGCGTGGATCGTTATCAGCTGTTTGGCTTCGTTTTCCTTGAAACTCTCAATCATCACCGCGGTTGAATAGGGTATCTCCTGACCGGTCTGCAGAAAGATTTTTTCCCGAATGATCTCCGAGACAATGAAGCGTTCGCTGGCATCGGTGGGAATATCCTCCGGATAAAGACGCGGCCCTGTGGGTAGCAGAGGGCAGAGTTCCCGGATGACCAAGTCGGTTCCGTCACTTGCCTTGGCCGAGAGCGGGAGAATTGCCTGGAACGGGAAGAGTTCCTGGTAGGTAGCTATAATGGGGAGCAGCTTTTCCTTGTCGATGAGATCCATCTTGTTCAGCAACAACAGCACAGGTTTGTCGATGCCATCAAGACAGCGGGTCAGGGCAGTGCCCGTGCTTGGCAAGGGCATGGTGACGTCAACCATGAAAACAATGGCGTCCACATCGGCCAGGCTGCCGAGGGCGATCTTTACCATCTCAAGGTTCAGGGGGCTTCTCGCCTTGTGGATGCCGGGGGTGTCCAGCATGACGATTTGATAGTCTGGGCCGTTGACGATGCCGAGGATTCGGTTGCGGGTGGTCTGGGGTTTGGGTGAGACAATGGAGATCTTTTGGCCGAGGAGGCTGTTTAGCAGCGTGGATTTGCCCACGTTGGGTGGGCCGATGAGGGCGACAATGCCGGATTTGACCTGTTCGTGGGAGCTGTTCATGGGTGTTGTTGCGCTCGTGTGTGTTTTAAGGGGAAAAACCAGCCTGTTACATACCAGTATTCCTGATTTTTCGCATCCTCTGTCTTTTTAGTAGTCACGGAAAAAGATGACAACCACCCGAATAGCTGGTACACATTGGCCAGTTTTTCCTCGATATCAGCCGACCTGCGCAGCCCGGATTTCCCCCCTCCAATTCTTATCGGACAGAGTTTCCGGCGCGCTTTCTTTCATCACAAGGGACATCACATGGCTTTGCAGGGTGCAATTATAGAATACATGGAACAGAGCCGGTTTGTCTGCGCCATGGTGGTTGACGAGGACAGCAAGCGGCTGCGCCTTATCAACCAGAATGGCAGGGAGGTGAATCTCCCGCTGTCTCGCTTGCTCCACCAATCCGCGAAACGTCACTCTCTTACTCTCAGTCGGGATGAGCAACTCCGCCTGCTTAAGGAGGCAGACCAAGCCAGGCAGGCCATGATGCAGCAGATTGATCTGGCCGAGATTTGGCAGTTGGCCAGCGAGGAGGAAGGAGTAAGCTTCAGCCCGGATTTTCTTGCCGAGCTTGCCTTTGGAGAAGACGCCACGGATAATCATGTTGCCGCTTTTCTCCGTTCTATTTTTGTGGATCGTCTCTATTTCAAATACAAGGAAGGCCGGGTGCTTGCCCACAGCCCGGAAGCGGTTGCTGGCTTACGCCTGAAGCAGGAAAGAGAAAAGGAGCAGGAGTCCCTGATGAGCACCGGGGCCATGAATCTTAGGCGTCTCTGGGAGGGGGACAGCACGGTTGACTGGCCGGAACGTGACCGCTGTCTTACCCTGCTGGCTGACTATTATGTCTTCGGCAGCGAGTCAGAAGAGAGTGAACTCGCCAGGGAGCTTCTGAAAAAAGCGGGACTCACCGGCCTCCACGATGTGTATCATCTCCTGATCAAGGCCGGGATTTGGCAGGAGCATGAAAATGTGGCCTTGTTGCGATATCAAATCCCGGGAAATTTTTCCGAGGAGCTCACCGCTGCAGCGGCCCAAACCCCAGAGCCGGTGGCAGAAGAACTTGTCGGCAGGAACCGTCGGGATTTTCGGGAACTACCCCTGCTCACCATAGATGGCGAATCAACCCGTGATTATGATGACGCCCTGCATGTGGAACGAAGGGATGATAATTTTCTGGTGGGCATCCATATCTCCGATGTGGCCCATTATGTTGTGCCTGGGGCGCCCATTTATGAAGAGGCTGCCCACCGGATGACCTCCCTCTATTTTCCCGAGACCCAGATCCCCATGCTGCCAAGAGCACTTTCGGAGGGGGTTTGCAGCCTTGTCTTCGGGAAAGCGAGGGCGGCATTGAGTGTTATGGTTCTTCTTTCTCCAAAGGGTGAGGTGTTGGAGTTTGATCTTGTCCCGACTCTGGTGGAAGTGAAGCGGCAATTGAGTTATCCGGAGGCGGAAAAGCTGGTGGAAAGCGGTGACTGGGAGCTGCAGACGCTTGCCCGGCTCAGCGAGCAGCTCAAGCAGCGGCGTATTGAAAAAGGGGCTTTGCTCCTGCCGGTGCCCGATGTGAATATCAGCATTGATCCGGAAGGGAGGGTGGCGGTGGCCTTGTCGCCGGTGGACACCATTTCCCGCAGCCTGGTGGCAGAGTTCATGGTGTTGGCAAACACACTTTCCGCGCAGTTTGTCGCAGACCGTCAGGCGCCCGGGTTGTTCCGAGCTCAGGATGAGCCCCATCAGCGGCTGATCGCCGGCGGTGAAAAGGATCTGTTTTCCGTTTTTCGTCAACGCAAGCAGTTAAAGCCGGGAGAACTCCTGGTCTATCCCAAGCCCCACAGCGGGGTCGGCGTCATGCAGTACACCACGGTTACGTCCCCTATCCGGAGATTTCTCGATCTGGTCATGCAGCACCAGATCAAACATCTGCTTTCCGGCAAAGGTCCGATGTTTTCTGTTGATGAATTCGCGGGGATTGCCGGGGATATCAATACGGTACTGGCCAAGGTCAATCAGGTGCGGCGTACGCGGCATCGGTATTGGCTGCTTAGGTTTTTGGAGCAGAAAGCAGGAGCAAGGGTGCAGGCGTTGCTGGTCAACAAGGGCCCGAAGCGGATCAATCTGGTTCTGCTGGACTGCCTTATGGATGCTGATATGCCGCCGAGCCAGGCAGTATCGGCAAAGCCGGGTGATGTCGTTTCCGTGCGTCTGGCCAAGGTCGATGCCCTGGATAATATTCTGCGGCTGGAGTGGTGAGGGGGAGGGAGAGAACTGAAAGGCAAAAGGTGTAAGTCATGCCTTTCAGTCGTAGATGATGCAGGTCCAGCGGGAGAGGATCTCTTCGGTTTCCTCGTCCATCTGATCGGCCACTTCGTGGATCTGGTATTCGTGGCCGCATTTTTGACATTGCATGCGCACCCGGCGGCAGGATCGGGTGACTTCAAGCCTGCCCTTGCATTTCTTGCACTGCATCCCGTTCCCTTTTCCTATTTTACTGCAACAGAGTGTGCCGAGTGAAGATGGCTTCAAGCCGGTAGCCTTTTTCGGCAAGCGCCTCTGCTCCGCCTTCCAGTCGGTCAACCACGGTAACCACCAGTCCCACTTTGAATCCTGCTGCCTCCACCCGTTCGATTACCGTGAGCAAGGTGCCGCCGGTGGTGACTACATCTTCCAGCAGCGCAACGGTGCAGCCCGATGGCAGATTGCTTAAGCCCTCGATGTACTGCCCGGTCCCATGGCCCTTGGATTCTTTGCGGACAATGAAGGCGGGGATGGGCGATTCTTCCAGATGGCTCACCACTGAAACTGCTGTGACCAACGGGTCGGCGCCCAAAGTCATGCCGCCCACCGCATCGATTTTTTCCGGGTTGTTTCGGATGATTTCGAAGATCAGCTTGCCGCAAAGATATCCGCCTTCTGCAGACAGAGTGGTCTGTTTGCCGTCGATGTAAAAATCAGATTCCCTGCCGGAAGAGAGTTTGAACTTTCCATGGCGGTACGATTTTTCCAGCAACAGTTTCTTGAGTTGTTCGGTGTTGTTCACGGAGTATCCTCTTTTATTGTAGCCGCTGCGTCACCCGCAACATTTAAATGCGGTATTACTAAGGCTCGCAGCTTATTTCATCTTGGCAAAATAGGTGGCAAGGTTTGCCTTGGCACTGATTTTCGGCACCAGCAGACCGTCTTTCGAGGTCATGGCAATCATTACCCCGGGACCGTGTCCGGCCAGCACGCAGCTGGCGTGGACAACAATGCCGATGACCACGCCGCCGGTCTTGTAGATCCGGCCATAGGTGGCATCCGCATCAAGGATGGCGACGAAATCACCGAGCCTAAGGTCCGCGAGGCCGTGTTCTTTGACAATGGCTTCGTCGAACATCTGGATGTCGTAGTCGCCGCTGTGGCTGTGGGCGGCACCGATGCCCGATCCCATGATTTTGGCGGGTACAGTGTGGGTTACCGGGACTTCCAGCTTGCCATTGCCGAGTTTTTTTAAGGGGATTGTCGCAAGCAGGGTCGGATCCAGGTTCAGCACCTTGATTCCTGGGAAATCGGGGAGCTTCAGTCCGCAGCCGCAGGCCTTGATCTGGATCTTGTCGCCGATGGTAAGGCGTTCCAACACCTCCGGGGCAAAATCCACCAGCACATGTTCGATGCCGCCGTGCTTGCCCGTGACCCTGCCGGTTTCGCCCTTGGCATCGCCGGAAACCACCTTGGCGATGTTGCCCGCGCAGGAAAACTGGTTCAAGGCCCGGTTGGGGCCGGGTTGCCCCTGAATCTGGGTGAAATTGCTGATGGAAACAGCGGGTTCCACATGGTCGCCGAATTTTTCTCCGGCA
>VMSS01000053.1 GCA_013791995.1 Desulfurivibrio sp.
CGATTTCTGCAAGACCGAGACCTTTGCTCCCTTGCTCACCACCAAGCCGGGCGTTTTTGTTGCTGGTGCTTTCCAAGGTCCCAAGGATATTCCGGAAAGCGTTACCCAATCCAGCGCTGCCGCCGGCTTAGCGGCCGGGCTTATTGTCAAGGACCGCGGCAAGGCCCTGGTGCACAAGACCTATCCCAAAGAGCAGGCAACCGGCAAGGATGAAGAAGTACGGATCGGTGTTTTTGTCTGCCATTGTGGCATCAACATCTCCAGCGTGGTTGATGTGGCCTCGGTTGAGCAGTACACCGAGGGCATGGAAGGAGTGGTCTATCATGCCCAGAGCCTGTACAGCTGTTCGCAGGATGCCCAGGAAGTATTGAAGGCAAAAATCAAGGAGCACAAGCTGAACCGTGTGGTTATCGCGGCCTGCTCTCCGAGAACCCATGAGCCGCTCTTCCAGGAAACTCTGAAGGATGCCGGTTTGAACCGTTGTCTTTTTGAGATGGTCAATATTCGCGATCATTGCTCCTGGGTACATGCCAACGAGCCCGAGGCTGCCACGGACAAGTCCAAAGACCTGGTTCGCATGGGCATTGCCAAGGCCCGTCACATTCAGCCTCTGCCCGAGCAGACCGTGCCGGTCACCAACAAGGCCCTGATTTTGGGTGGCGGGGTGGCAGGGCTCACTGCCGCTCTGACCATTGCTGACCAGGGCTTCCACACCTATGTGGTTGAAAAGGAAGAAAAGCTCGGCGGGCATCTCCTGCATTTGGCCTATACTTTGCAGGGCGACACGGTGAGCACCGTTTTAAGCGACCTTGTCGATAAAGTGAAAAAGAACAAGAAAATCGAGGTGCTGACCAATAGCCAACTGACCCAGGTCAACGGATTTGTCGGCAATTTCAGCTCGGTGCTTACCACCACCAAGGGCAAGAAGGCTACGGAAACCACCATCGACCATGGGGTAATCATTATCGCCACCGGCGGGCGTGAGCATCGGCCGGAAGTGGTCCTGGGCAATCCGGTGAAGTATTCCGATACCGTGCTTACCCAGCGTGACCTTGAGCAGCGGCTGTCCGGCAAGGGCAAAAATCTGGCTCCCAAGTCCGTGGTTATGTTGCAGTGCGCCGGTTCCCGGGGAGATGATCTCAACTACTGCAGCAAGGTCTGCTGTAACCATGCGGTTAAGAATGCGTTGAAGATCAAGGCGTTGGACCCTGCTTCCCAGATTGTGGTGCTGTACCGTGATATGCGCACCTACGGCTTTGCCGAAGACGCCTATCGTCAGGCCAGGGAAAAAGGGGTGATCTTTATTCCCTATACCCTGGACAACAAGCCTACGTTCAAGAGCAGCGGCAAGAAGACGAGTATCACTTTCCATGATCCGATCCTGCAGGATGAGGTCACCATGACTCCTGAGGTTTTGGCATTGAGTGTGGGTATCGTTTCCGAAGGGACCGGGGAACTCAGCAAACTTCTCAAGGTTCCGGTGAACGAAGATAAGTTCCTGCTCGAGGCCCATGTAAAGCTGCGGCCGGTGGAATTGCCGGTGAGCGGGGTGTATGTTTGCGGCCTGGCCCATTCGCCCAAGCCGGTCGAGGAGATCATCGTTCAGGCACAGGCAGCGGCGGCCAAGGCTGCTATCCCGCTCTGCAAGGGTTTTGTGTCGGTGGAGCCTACCATTTCCTGCGTGGACAAGGAAGCTTGCATCGGCTGTGGCCTCTGCGAGTCGCTGTGCCCGTATCAGTCCATCCGAATCACCAAGGACGAAAACGGCAAGCGCAAGGCCGAGACCATTACCGCCTCATGCAAGGGCTGTGGTATCTGTGCCTCGCATTGCCCGGTATTTGCCATTTCCATGGGCGGATACACCGACGAACAGATAAACGCGCAAATCACCGCCTTTGGTGCAAAATAGAGGAGTAGTGGTTATGAGTCAGAAAGATTTCAACCCGAAGATCCTGGGTTTTCTCTGCAACTGGTGCTGCTATGCCGCAGCGGACAGTGCCGGGGTTTCCCGTTACCAGTATCCGCCGAACTTGAGAACCATCCGGGTGATGTGCACCGGTCGTCTCGATCCGGCCTTTGTCCTGCGCGGATTTGCAGAAGGTGCCGATGCCATCTTCTCCGGTGGCTGACAACTCGGTGAATGCCATTACCAGGTTGGTAATTACGACGCGATGGGTGTGAGTGCATTGGTGAAAAAGGTTCTGGCCGAGGTCGGGATCAATCCGGACAGGTTTGGTCTGCAGTGGGCTTCCGCGGCGGAAGCGCCGCGCTTTGTCAAACTGATCACCGATTTTACTATGAAAACCAAAGAGCTCGGGCCCATCGGTGAGTCCGAGGGATTGAGTCCAGAGGAGTTGAAGGTCCGGATCGACAAGGCCCTTGCCCTGGTGAGCGACCGCAAACTGCGGATTGCTCTGGGCAATGCCACCAAGACCATTCGGAAAGAGACGATCTTTACCCAGGAGGGCATAACCGCCCTTATCGAAGAGAAGCTGAGCAAGACCATCACTGCCGGTCTGGAAGGTGGTGGGGCGGAGGTTGCTGCCAAGAAGTAAACGCGGTAAGCATTATTGCAGAAGAGGTTCCAACGGGAGGTGCGGACAGTTGTCCGCGCCTCCCGTTTTTTTTGTCGGGGGGAAAAGAGAAGGGGGGAAGGGAAGGGTGTTTGCCCCGGCTGGGTGAACATCAGGGGCTTCTAGCCGCCACCATGAGTGATCGGGGTTTGAGGCCGGGATTCGGGCGAAATATTGGTTTACTTTTCCGCTGACTTTCCATAACCTATCACATAATATCGCAATAAATGGAAATAAACCGGCTACAATGTAATAAGCGGACCAAAATCGGGCTGGTTTTCCATCTTTCGACCTTTAATATGAGAATAAGTGGAAATTCCGTCCACCTATAGGGGGTGATATGACGGACAAGGTTCCACTTATTACACTGTTAGCCAGCCAGACAAAAAACAATGAAATGCAAATTGTGCGGCAATGAGGCAAAACTCTTAAAAAAGTCACATATAATTCCTGACTTTATGTATCAGGATTTATTCGATGAAAAACATCGTTATTACGAGGTGATTGTAAATAAAGAATATCCTTTGAGGAATAAACTAAGACAATCTGGTGTTTATGAACCAGACATTCTATGCAGTATTTGCGACAACGAGAAATTTGGTGGCCTTGAGACTTATGCTAGCCAAGCATTGTATGGTGGGATTAAGCTAACAATTGAAAACGGCGCTATAAATTCAAGTAAATATACCCGTATCAAAGGTCTTGATTATTCAAAATTCAAACTTTTTTTGATGTCTGTATGGTGGAGAGCCAGCATTTCTAACTTACCAGTCTTTCAACATGTAAACTTGGGAAAGCATGAACAAATAATAAGAGATAAATTGTTAAACAATGATCCTGGCAGTTCTGAGGAATATCCATGTGCAATCTTTACTTACTTGCACCACGACAACAATTATCACCCAATTATTGCTGAACCTAAATGCAACTATAGCGATCAGCAACAAATATGTACATTTTTAATAGGTGGCAATCTTTTTGTGTTTTATACACACATTGACGAAAAAACAGAGTGGGTAAGGCATTCTGCTATCAATGAGGATGGAGTAATGCAAATTGTACAAATGTCTGAAAACCTATCCGCAAAGGTAGTCAATAAATTTGTAGGTATGGACTTATTATAATAATATGAAACGATACGATTGGGGTCATCTAAACCGGCAGCAAGTTGGAACATTTGCAGAGTATTTCGTAAAGATGGAGTTTACGATGTACGGTTTTCAAGTTTACACCGCTGAAGTTGATGATAGGGGTATTGATTTCGTTGTTAGATATGAAAACAATCCTTTTATTGAAATACAAGTTAAGTCAGTTCGTGATGCAAAATATATTTTTCTTTGCAAAAACAATTTCACACTTAAGGACGATCTGTATCTCGCTTTGGGGATTCTGAAACAGGAAGTAGCACCAGATTTATTCCTTATTCCATCACTAACGTGGGAAAAGATTGCTGAGAGAGAAAGTAAGACCTTCGTTGATAGAGATTATGAAGGCTTAAAAAGTAAGCCTGAGTGGGGCATCAATCTATCGAAAAAAAACATGAGCGAACTAAGTGAATTTCAATTTCCTCAAATGATCAAAAGGCTAACAAAATAATTAACCAGACGGTGAACCTCCCCCGGTTTAGTGGACATAAAAGTCTAACTAAACCGGAGGTGAAAAATGCCCAGATACAACAACCCTAAGAAACCCAGGCGCTACTCAACGGAATTCAAGATCAAAGCGGTACAACTCAGCCACCTGGATGA
>VMSS01000082.1 GCA_013791995.1 Desulfurivibrio sp.
ATTTTGGTTTGCCGGATGATGGCGGGTTTGATGATGATGAGTTTGATTTTGGCGACCTGCCCGATATCCCCGATGAAGCAACAAATGCTGGTGGGACAGCGTCGCAGGGAGAATTGGGTGAAGAAGATATCTTTGCCACCGCCTCCCCTGCCTCGGCTGTGCCGGATTTTCTTGCGGAGGCCACAATGGATAACAGCCGGGAAAAGCCCTCTGCTTCGGGCGCCGATCACCCCTTTACTCCGCCGCCTAAAGCCGGGAAGAAAAGAGACATGGCTGTCGCGGCATCCTGCCTCATCCTTTTGCTGGGAGGCGGTGGGTATTATTTCATGAAAAACAACAAGGGAGAGATGCCGGTTCCCGTGGCGCCGCCTGCCCAGGAGATGCCGATTGCCGCGGTGGAAGGGATGCCTGTTGTTGCCGAACCTGCAGCTCCGCCGCCCAATGCGCCGCCGGTGGCCAGCGAATCGCGCTGGCGCATGACAAAGCCCAATGAGGCGTTGTCCATCGAGCTTACCGGTACGGACGAAAATGGCGATCCCCTGAAATTCGAAATTGTGACACCTCCCAAGTTCGGCAGGATCTCCGGCGATCTGCCCAAGATCACCTATCTGCCCAATAAGGATTTCCCGGGAGAAGACGGCTTCGAATTCCGCGTTTCCGACGGGCAGTTGGCCAGCGCTCCGGCAAAGGTCGGGGTTATGGGGCCGGAGGAAGTCAAGCCGGTGGTGGCTGAAGCGCCGCAAGACGTCCAGCCGGAAGAACGACCGGTGGTGGGAGCAAAGAATTTCCGGCTCAAGACCCTGAGCACCGCACCGCTCACCATCAACTGGAAAAATATCTGGGCTGCCGCCAATGCGGAGCCATTCGACGCCACGGTGTCGGTGGAAGTTCTTGGCGGTCCGCCACTGCGAGGCGCTCTGAATCGTCTTGACCGTGGGAGGCATCGTTATGAGCCGAACAGATATTTTGGGGGCAAGGAGGAGGTGCGTTATCGGTTCAAGGCGAACGGGGTATACTCCAAGAGCCGAAAACTGGTCATCTCGGTCATACCCAACGACAAGCCGCCCGTATTGGCTCTGAAACCAGTGGCCGACTCGTACATGGTAGGGGAAAGCGTGATGCTTGACGCAGGGCTTACCAAGGACGACTCTCCCGGCGACGTTCGCTATGGTTGGGAGCAACTGTCCGGTACGCCGGTGTACCTGGTGAAACCACCGGGAGACGGCTCGAAGGTTTCCTTTGTGGTGCCATCCTCCTTTGAAAAGGAGAATAAGCCAAATATCGTCTTCCGGGTAACCGCCACGGATGCCGGTGGCCAGCGGACAAGCAAAGAGGTCGCCATTACTCCGGTTTCCAAGCGACAAACAGCCCTGTGGGGCATTCCCGAATAAGTTTTCCCGTTTCCTGGTATAAAAAAAGCCCGCTTGCAGAAAGCGGGCTTTTTTTATTATCTGATTACCATCGAACTTCAGCCGGCAGATGAGTTCCACGCGCCAATAAGTTGATCATGTGTGTTTTATGTCAATGTCCTTATGCAAGCCGGAATCTAGAGAAATTAGCTACCTTGCCTGGATTCCGGCTTTCGCCGGAATGACGGGAAAACTGGCTGAAGATCAGTGGTAGTCAGATTTTTTTATGAGCCTCTTTATGGACAAGAATTTGTAGAGACCCGGGCCAATGGTGTATAGATTCTTATCGGGGCAATACTCTGTTGCCCAACGGGTGACCAGAGGAGGTATGGGGGATTGAACTGTCCAAAATGCGGTCATGTGCAAGCAGGCGCGAAGGAATGTGAACGGTGCGGAGTAATTTTTGCCCGACTCCGGAAAAAGGAGGAGGAGACGGTTCTCGCCGGTCAAGGCGATATGGAGCTGACTGTCGCACCTCGGAAAACTTCGGGGTTTGCGGGGTGGGTTGTTGCTCTGTTGGTGGGACTGCTGGCCGGTTGGTATGCGTTTGCTCCCCAGCAGAAACCAACCTCTGAAACAGAGCAGTCTGCAGCTGTTTTTTCCCCGGAACAGGAGACAGATAGGCCAAGCGCTTCACAACCGACATCGCTACATGGGGAGCCGATGCAGCCGCAAGGGGCTGAGGGCCTTGCCGGAAAACTCGCCGCCGCCTTTCCGGTGGGCAACGGACTTGAGCTGGCACGGAATGCCACGGTTTTTATCAAAACCCCCTGGGGGAGCGGGTCCGGATTTTTTGTTACACCCAATGGGTATATCGTCACGAACCGGCATGTGGTGGAATTTGATTCCGCCCAGTTGAAGGAGCTCAAGGGCAAGGCGGACAAGCTTGCTGCCGAATTGGAGCGCGACCGCAGGAACAGTGCAGTTCTGGAAAATCAGCTTGGAGGCGTCCGGGACGCTGGAGTGCGCCGCCAGGTGGAAGAGGAATTGCAGCGGCGTAAGGAGACGCGGGATAAATACAGTGCTGTGCACAAGGAGATTATGGGCCAGCTCCAGCGAATTGAGCACTCTTCGTGGAGTTCCGATATCAAGGTGATCCTCATCGACGGCAGCGAGTTTTCCGTGCAATCCCTCAAGATGAGCGACCGCGCCGATCTGGCCCTGCTTTCGGTGGATTGTTACAACGCGCCCTTTATCCCGTCAGTGAAGGACAACCGGCTTCTTGGCCAGGGCCAGAAGGTGTATTCCATCGGTAATCCGGCGGGGCTGAGGCATACCGTGACCGGGGGGATCATCTCCGGGTACCGCGAGCATAAAGGGAGGAGGTTCATCCAGACCGACGCCCCGATCAATCCGGGAAACAGCGGCGGTCCGTTGATCAGCGAACAGGGGGGGCTCATCGGCATCAACACCATGGTTCTCCGTGATGCTCAGGGGATCGGCTTTGCCGTGCCCTTTCAGGAGATCCAGACGGAATTCGGTCAATACTTGGGGGCGCTATGAAACAGTCACCGGATGGTCATATCCGTTTTTTGCTTGGCGACAAGAGTGTGCGCGGGGTGCTGGTGCGCGGGACCGATCTGGTCAACGAGATGCGCGCCCGGCACGACCTTGGCTTGCTGGAAACCCTGGTCTTGGGGCATGCCTATCTGGCGGCAGTATTACTGGCGACAAGCCTGAAGGGGGAGAAGGATCGGCTTGCCCTGCGGATTGAGTGTTCCGGCCCGATCAAGGGGTTGGTGGCGGAGGGTAACCCTGCGGGTGAAGTGCGCGGCTATCTGCGGCAGACGCCGATCCCCCTGGAAAAGCCCCTGGACTCCTTTGACCTTGCGCGGTTTTTCGGGGCGGGATTTCTTTCGGTGAGCACACATCTGGAAGGCGCCAGCCAGCCGTTTACCGGAACTATCATGCTGGAACACGGCAACCTGGCCCTGGATCTCAGCCATTATTTCCAGACCTCGGAGCAAAC
>VMSS01000179.1 GCA_013791995.1 Desulfurivibrio sp.
CCCCCATCACTAAGCATATTTCCCAGAATACAAAATATTGGAGTAATCACCGCATTTGCAGCAGACACAATGCATCCTCAAGGCTACTATATTCGTAAATCATGCAAAATTCAGGTACTAAGAGAACCGAAAAAGTACTTCTTCAAAATCTTTTACTTTTCCTCTGTGGAACTCGATCCCTTCATCTTTGAGCATTTTAATTTTTTTCTGTATAGCGGTTCCCGATGCCTTTCCTTGAAATCCCCCAATCCGACCGGATGTGGCAACAACCCGGTGTCAGGGAACCTCGGGCGCATAGGGATTTCTTCGCATGGCCTGCCCGACCCCCCGATATGCTCTGGTTCCCAGGGCATGGGCAATTTCTTTATAGGTCGTTACGCGCCCTTTAGGCACCCTCCTTAAAAGATCGTACGCTTTATCGGCAAAGGTTTTCATTTTTCCTCCTCTCATTGATACATTGAGAATATTTGGTAAAAAAAGGGCTATGAGAAACCTTTGATAAGTTGAAAATATCATAAATCCCCATTACCTATAAAAACCCAACGCCGAACTCAGCGGACCCGGCCAACACACTTGCCGGTAACGCCGCCAACGTTTACCGGGTCCGCTGCAGTGATTTGTTGTGCATTGTTTTTGTGTATTGTCACGTTAGGGCCTTTCGCTGTTGCCATCTTGCATGCAAGACGCTGGCAACAAGCGACGAAGCTACCCCAAACACAAAGCCAAGCAAATAATTCAACACTGTCCATCTCCAGTTTTGCCCTTGGAGAGTAGATTGGAGTGCTGCAATCTGTGCCGCTGTGAGTTTCTCTAGTTCTTTTGCTTCATCATATTTCTGCTTTATTACTGTTGTTGCCTTTTGTGTTTCTTCCATATCTCGCTTTATGTCATTTAGATAGGACTCAAGATCATGCATGCTGCCTAATGCTTTTTCAACGGTCTCAATCCTCTTATCAAGGGGAGCTTTGCTGGGAAAGACAACGTAGAGAATGGAGACGAACAAAGATACAATGGAAAGAAAGCTTCCAATTGAGCTGAGAATTAGGCGTTTTTTCTGCGACTTTTCCCTTTGGATCGCAGCTTCCATCACTTGCTCAGAAGCAGCTTTATGTGATTGGACCATTTCCTGAAGGCCATGATGATCCATTATCTCAAAACTTGCACCCTCCGGAATATGTTCTATTTGTTGCGCAGCATCCGGTGGAAGTTCAGCTGAGGTAACAAAAATCAGATTTCGCGGAGTGGATGGATTCGAGAAATACAAATCAGTGAACTGCTGGACTTCTCGCAGACTGAACTTGGTCTTATGTTTAACTTGGATTGCGAAAGGCTGATTATCCTTTGCTGCTAATATGTCAACCCCTTGATCGCCGGGCCCTCCGACAAGCTTGACATCGGAGTAGCCAGCTTGAGCGAAAAGATCTGCCACAAGCCGCTCAAATTCAGAGGGCATTAGTTTGTAGAAGTTCTCTCGACCTAGTGTTTGCTTACTATCAGTCATTTCGTGATCTCATATACTCAACAGCAGCGATAAGCTCGTCCGCGTTAGCGGGCGAGCTTATCATTATAGTAGACAGAAATTCTCAATAAACAAAATCCGCCTATTGATTTTGTTTTGTTTCCGTGTATTGTTTTTTTGGCGGACGCGAATGCTGTTCCGGTCCCCACCATCAATTTGATAGAGGTTACCTGATGCTTTCCGGAAAAACAATCACGAAAAATACAGTCGCTGTGTTTTGGGAAAAGTACCTGACTGTTCTCGGAAAACGCGGGGTTAAGGAGACGGTTTCCCGCTGGTATCTGCGTCGATCCGAGGAGTTCATCCGGGCAGCCAAAGGGAAAAAAATACAGGATCACAGTGCGGCTGACATCAACCGGTATCTGGAGGATCAGGGCAGAAAAGACAGAATAACCGACTGGAAATTTCTTCAGATTGTCGATGCTATACAGATTTTATTGCAAACGGCCAAGGCTGCTTGTGAATCCGAGGTGAACTGGGAGTATTGGCGGAACTCCGCTCAGGGTTTGGCTGAAAGCCACCCGACTGTTGATGCGGAATCGGGGATTTTACCTACCGGCCGACCGATGGGGCAGGCGCCGCTGCTTGATGCGGTGCGGGAGCGACACGGCGCGGTGCTTGATGCTCTGGTCATCGCCATGCGGCAGCGAAAGTATTCGATCCGGACCGAACAGGCCTATTTTGGTTGGGTCTGTCGTTTTTTGGCCGGGATTGGCGATCGGGAGGCGGCTGCGGCCGGGGAGGCAGAGATTGCCGATTTTTTGCAGAATCTGGCAGTGCGGGACCGGGTGGCGGCCAGTACCCAGCATCAGGCGTTGAATGCCCTGGTTTTTTTCTATAAGCAGACGCTGAAGCGGGAAGTTGGTCAACTGGGCGATTTTGTTCGGGCCAAGAGGCCGCAACGGATGCCGGTGGTTTTGAGTCGGGCCGAGGTGGGCCGGCTTATTCAAAGGCTTGCGGAAATCAGCGCCCTGCATCATCTGATGGCCTCCCTTCTGTATGGCGCCGGAATGCGGCTTATGGAAGGGGTTCGTCTGCGGGTGCAGGACATTGATTTCGATCTCAACCAGATCATGATCCGGGGCGGCAAGGGGCAAAAAGACCGGGTGGTGGTGCTGCCTCATAGCTTGCGTGATCTTTTGACTGCGCATCTGGTCGAAGTGCGGCGGCTTCATCAGGCCGATCTCGCCCAGAGACTTGGCGAGGTGGCGCTGCCTGATGCCCTGGCCCGAAAATATCCCAATGCCGGTCGGGAGTGGGGCTGGCAGTATGTCTTTCCCAGCGGTCGTCTGTCACAGGACCCACGCAACGGTGAAACCAGGCGGCACCATCTGCATGAAAACGGCCTACAGAAGAGCATCAAAAAAGCCGCTCAGGCTGCGGAGATCGCCAAACGGGTCAACTGCCACGCTCTCAGGCACAGCTTTGCCACCCATCTGCTTGAAAACGGCTACGATATTCGCACCGTCCAGGAACTGCTCGGACACAGCGATGTCTCCACCACCATGATTTATACCCATGCCTTGAACCGTGGCGGGCGGGGGGTGGTCAGTCCTCTGGACGGGCTGTGATCGTTCGCATTGAAATTACGCCTCATCTTGAATATGATGCCGTTTTCCTGTCCATTGTTTCTGACTCCTGGAGATGCGTTCCATGTCCTTTCAGATTGAAACCGCCTATGCTCCTGCCGGAGACCAGCCCGCAGCCATCGATTTACTCTGTCGCGGTCTGACGGAAGGGTTGCCGCATCAGGTTCTTCTCGGGGTAACCGGCTCGGGCAAAACCTTCACCATGGCGCAGGTTATTGCCAAAACAGGCCGTCCGGCCCTGGTCATGGCCCCCAACAAGACCCTGGCGGCCCAGCTCTATTCGGAGTTTAAGGAGCTTTTCCCCTTAAACGCGGTGGAGTATTTTGTCAGCTACTACGATTACTATCAGCCCGAGGCGTACATCCCCCAGTCGGACACCTATATTGAAAAGGATTCCGCCATCAACGAGGCCATCGACAAGATGCGCCATTCCGCCACCCGAGCGCTGCTTACCCGGCGGGATGTGATCATCGTTGCCTCGGTTTCCTGCATCTACGGTTTGGGGTCTCCGGAGGAGTATCAGAATATGCATCTGTTTCTCAAGGAAGGGGAGGAGTTCCCCCTTGAGGAGATGCGGCGCAGGCTGGTGCATATGCTCTACGAGCGTAACGACCTTTCCTTTCATCGCGGGACCTTCCGGGTGCGGGGTGATGTGCTGGAGATCTTTCCGGCCTACGAGGAGGATCGCGCTGTCCGGGTGGAATTTTTCGGCGATACCATTGAAGCGATCAGTATCATCGATCCCCTGCGCGGCAAGGCGCTGGAGCGGTTCTCCGAAATGACTGTTTTTCCGGGCAGCCATTTCGTCACCTCGAAGGACAGGCTGCAGCGGGCCACGGCCACGATCAAGGAGGAGCTGCAGGAGCGGCTTGCTTTTTTCTATGAAAACAATCGGCTGGTTGAGGCGCAGCGCCTTGAACAGCGGACCATGTTCGACCTGGAGATGCTCCAGGAGCTTGGGTATTGCCATGGCATCGAGAATTACAGCCGGCATTTTACCGGGTTGGCGCCGGGGGAGCCGCCGCCAACCCTGCTGGACTATTTCCCCCCGGATTTTATTCTTTTTGCCGATGAATCCCATGTCACCATTCCCCAGGTCCGGGGCATGTACCGGGGGGATCGTTCCCGCAAGGAAACCCTGACCGAGTTCGGTTTCCGCTTGCCATCCGCCCTGGATAACCGGCCCCTGATGTTCGATGAATTTGCCAGCCGGATAGCCCAGGCGGTCTATGTGTCGGCCACCCCCGGTGATTTTGAGATGGAAAAGGCGGGGGGAAGGGTGGTGGAGCAGCTGATCCGTCCGACCGGGCTTCTGGATCCGCCGATTTTTGTCCGGCCTGCAATCAATCAAGTGGATGATTTGCTCGAAGAGGTCCGACTCCGTGAGGAACGCGGGGAGAGGGTGCTGGTCACCACTTTGACCAAGCGGATGGCCGAGGATCTTACCGAATATTACGAGAAGCTTGGGGTGCGGGTGCGTTATCTCCATTCCGACATCAAAACCATGGAGCGCATGGAATTGATCCGCGATCTGCGCCTCGGGGAGTTTCAGGTGCTGGTGGGGATCAACCTGCTCCGCGAGGGGCTGGATATCCCCGAGGTTTCTCTGGTGGCGATTCTCGACGCCGACAAGGAGGGTTTTTTGCGCAGCGCCCGCTCGCTTATCCAAACCTGCGGTCGGGCCGCCCGGAATGTCAAAGGGGTGGTGATTCTTTATGGGGACAGGATCACCGACTCCATGCGCCAGACCATGGAGGAGACAGAGCGGCGGCGGGTCATTCAGGCGGCTTACAACGAAACCCACGGGATTACCCCGGAGAGCGTGCTGTCGCGGATCAAGGATCTTATGGAGACGGTGTATGAAAAGGATTATGTGACCGTAGGGTTGGAGACCGGTGAGGAGGGGCAGAAGTTTGTCACCCTAGCCGAACTGCGGCGGGAGATGAAGGCTTTAGAAAAAGAGATGCTTGCTGCGGCCAGGGAGCTTGCCTTTGAGGATGCTGCTGCTCTGCGTGATCAGCTCAAGAAATTGAAGGAAATGGAGCTTGCATGGCTGTGAAAAACGGTTTTTTGTACAGATTATTGCTGGTTGTTGTGCCGTGGCTCTATTCTGGCTTGAGCTGGTTGCTTTTCGCCACCTGCCGGGTCCGGGTGCATGGACGTGAAAATCTTGATTGGTGCGAGGCACATAGCAAACCTTTTGTCGGAGTGTTCTGGCATTACAGCGTCTTCTCCGCAGTTGCCTTAATCCGTGGTCGGGGTCAGGGCTGGGGTGCCATGGTCAGCGCCAGCGACGATGCCGAATTTGTCGCCCGGATTCTTTCCCGTCAAGGGGTTGAAACAGTGCGTGGTTCCCGGAACCGGGGGGGGATTTCCGCGCTTAAAGGGTTGATGGGCTTGATGCGCAAGGGCAACAATGCAGCCATCGTTGGTGATGGTTCCCAGGGGCCACCCCGGGTAATGCAGGCCGGATCCATTCTGCTTGCAGGCAAAAATGCTGCGCCCATTCTACCCCTGGTGGTGGCGGCGGATCGCTATTGGGTTTTTCATAGCTGGGATTGCACCATGTTGCCCAAGCCATTTGCCCGACTCGATCTCTGGTATGGCGAACCCATGATCGTGCCGGAAAAACTTGGAGCGGAAGCAGTCGAGCGATGCAGGGTGGAGATGGAGCATCGCCTCAATGCCCTGTATGCCCGGGCATGGGGCGAGTTCGGTAAAAAGGCTCATGACGGTGCTTAGTTGCTGTCTGTGCCGGTTGCCGCGTGAAAAGTAAAAAAATTGGGTGAGGGACATGCGTCCTCCACCCAATTTTTTTGAAAATAAAGCCCGGTAAGGGCTTGTTTTCCGTTTAGGACAACTGGCTCATGATGGCCTCGGTGACCGCCTTGATGGATGTGGAACCATCCACGGAGATCACCTTGGCGCCGCCTGCTTTTTTGAAGTAATTGACCGCTGCCATGGTGCCGGTCTTCTCGTCGTAGTAGATGTCGTGACGCTTGCCGATGGCGACCTCGTCCTGGTCATCGGCCCGGGCGCTCAAGTCGCCGCCGCAAACACGACAGACCAGCTTCCCGTCTTTTTCCACGGGCTTGATGGCCTCAAAGGCGATGTGGTTGGGATGGTTGTTGTCATTGGCGCAGAGACGACGGCCCATGATCCGCTCCTTGGCGATCTGCCGGTCAAGGAGGATCTCTATGACATAGTTCAGGGGCATATCCGCCTCTTTCAACGCCTTGTCCAGCGCTTCGGCCTGGGCGAGAGAACGGGGGAAGCCGTCCAGGAGCCAGCCCTTGGCCTTGGATTTTTTCAGGGTCTCAAGCACCATGGGGATGGTGATCTCGTCGGGAACCAGATCGCCGCGCTCAATGAATGCCTTGGCTTTCATGCCCAACTCGGTGCCGCCCTTGATGTGTTCCCGGAAGATGGCGCCGGATTCAATATGATCGATGTTGTACTTGTCCTTGACAATAGCGCCTTGGGTGCCCTTGCCGCTACCATTTGGCCCGAAAGCCAGGATGTTTACCGCCATGACGATTCTCCTTTAATCAATACAGTGTATGTTGGCGAGAACACGGATGCGCCCCGCTCCATGGATATGAATGAAGATTCACTCAAGGAATAAATAGCTTAGAACTATATACCCAAAAATAAATTGAGGCCAGAAAAAATATTTTTACATGGAAGAACGAGGGGGCGCGTGCAACTCGGTTGCGCTCGCGGACATTGAACGAAACGGGACAATGTACAGAGGGGCTTGGCAGGGAATTTGCCGAGAAATATTCAGGTGTTCGACCGGTTCAGCTTGCGTTATGCAACGCGCAGAACTCCTTGATCAACAGTTTGCGGGCAACCAATTCGAGCTTGAAATAAAAAGGGCTTTGCATGAGAATCTGTATGGCTTTTTGCTGGGTCATGGCGTTCACCTTCCTTGGAAATGAATTCCCGCGTCCTGCGCAGTGTCTTTGCTTATCTCATCGGCGGCTTTGCGGGAAAACTTGATTAGGTAGGCGACGACAAAGTCTGCAGGGAAAAAGGATTCCCGATCTGTCTGCATTCTTACTCATTGAAACCATTGAAAAAATGCAGCATAATATTTTTTATAAAATTCTTGTCGTTCGGGTGGGGGTTTGGTGTTGTGGTTATCAGTGCTGAGACAAGATTATTTCTCAACCGGATGGTAAAAAAAATACCGCTTCATCGGCTCTTACATTTACGGTCGGTAAGGCCTGACGCTTTTTGAGGGATCATGCAAAAAATATTTTTCGGTGTTTTCATGTTGTTCGTGATTCTCTCCATCGGAACGTCCGGATACATGATTATTGAAAACGGCTCTTTTCTTGATAGCCTGTACATGTCGGTGATCACTATCACCACGGTGGGTTACGGGGAGATTGTCCACCTGAGCCCGACGGGGAAGTATTTTACCATCTTTCTAATTCTGATCGGGGTCGGCTTTGTCCTCTATCTGGTGGGCGAAGTTACGGAGTCCATGGTTGAAGGGGGACTGCGGAAAATCATGGGGAGGAACAATATGGAAAAGCGTGTGGCTGCTTTGAAAAACCACTACATTGTTTGCGGTTTCGGTCGGATCGGCAAGGTGATCTGTAAGAATTTCAAAGAAAGCAAGCTTCCCTTTGTCATTGTGGAAAGCGATCCCAACG
Source organism: Desulfurivibrio sp. (assembly GCA_013791995.1). Classification (GTDB taxonomy): domain Bacteria; phylum Desulfobacterota; class Desulfobulbia; order Desulfobulbales; family Desulfurivibrionaceae; genus Thiovibrio. The sequence continues at coordinate 7,773 of VMSS01000179.1, forward strand.
AGGTGCAGAAGATTGATGAGCTCGGGTATTTAGCCCTGCTCGGCAACGCTTCCAGCGACGATATGCTGCTCAAGGCAGGACTCAAGGAAGCCAAGGGCTTGATCGCCGTGGTCTCTTCCGATGCGGAAAACGTCTATATCATTCTTTCTGCCAGGGGACTCAACGCCAACCTTTTTATCATGGCCCGTTCCAGCGGGGCGGAAGGCTCGGAGACCAAATTGCTGCGGGCCGGGGCCGACAAGGTGATCTCCCCGTATTTTATCGGGGCGTGCCGCATGGCCCAGCTTGCCGTGCGGCCAACAGTGGTGGATTTTCTTGATCTCACCGTGCATGGCGGGGAGTTGGGTTTGCGTCTGGAAGAGCTGCGGGTTTCCGACCATTCGACTCTTGCCAACAAGAGGCTGATGGATTCAGGCCTTCGCAAGGAGTATGACCTCATTGTCGTTGCCATCAAGAGGGAACAGGGGGAAATGCAGTTCAATCCCCAGCCGCAAACCCTCATCCTGCCCGGCGATATTTTAGTCGTGCTGGGTGAACATGAGCACATTACGGCGCTTGAAAAGCAACTGTGATATAACGTAATTATGATATCTTGTAGTCATTAGCCAGATACTTGTTATTTGAAGATTTATTCCGATCGGCCGATAGGATAAGGGCAAAGGATTTACGGCAATTTTTTCATTCTTCCGTGGGTGGCATACGCAATGGCAAGTGAAAAACTTTTTAAAGGCGGGGTTGAGATTCAGAATGGCGCGTTCATTCTGAGGGTCACCAAGGACCGGCTCCAGGCCGTTGTTACGCCAAAAGATACCAAGGGTGGCGGAGTGCAACTGGATCAAGACCTGCTTAAAAAGGAGCTTGCCG
>VMSS01000049.1 GCA_013791995.1 Desulfurivibrio sp.
CTTAATGGCGTTGATATCAATCGATTGCCTCTGGTTGCGGTGCGCGAGCGGATTGCCTATGTGCCCCAGGATGTGCTGCTTTTTTCCGATACCGTGGCGGCGAATATCGCCTTTGGCAATCCGGCGGCCAGCCAGGAGCAGATCGAGGGAGCGGCCCGGATCTGCCGTATCCATGAGGAAATCCTCGGGTTCAGCGAGGGGTATCAGACCCGAATCGGCGAGCGGGGCGTCAAGCTTTCCGGCGGGCAGCGTCAGCGCATCGCCCTGGCCCGGGCCATTCTTCTGGACCGGCCCATGCTGATCATCGATGACAGCCTCTCCGCCGTGGATCTCGAAACGGAGCAAAAGATCATCAGTGGCCTGGCAACCTATCTGCCGGGACGGACCTGTCTCATTGTTTCGCACCGTATTGCTCCTTTGCGGGATGCTGTCCGGATCATGGTCTTGGAAGAGGGGAGGCTGCTGGCCCAGGGCAACCATGCGGAATTGCTCACCACAAATCCTTTTTACCGCAACATGTACCATCAGCAGCAAATGCGGCGTCACCAGGAAAAGGAGCTGTAATCGTGCGGGATAATTACGGTTACTTCGAAGAAGACCAACTGGGCAATTTCGGTGATCTCAGCCTGTGGCGGCGGATTGTCTTTCTGGGAAAACCATACTGGCTCGGCGCCTTGCTGGCCGTGCTGCTTTCCTTTGTCGCGGTGGGCTGCGGCCTGGCCCTGCCCTATCTTGTCCGGCTGGCTGTGGATGATTTCATTCTCAACACCGGAGCTGCCGTTGATGTCCGCCTTGCGGGCCTCAAACAATTGGTCCTTGTTTTTTGCGGACTCATGGCCCTTGAATTTATCGGTAATTTCGTCCAGGTGCTCATCCTTGAATGGACTGGGCAAAAGATCATGCACCGGATGCGGCAGATGATGTTTGTCCATCTCCTGCGCCTTGATCTGAAGTTTTTTCATCGGAACCCGGCAGGTCGTTTGGTAACGCGGCTGACCAACGATATCCAGAACATGCATGAGATGTTCACCTCGGTGATCGTCACCCTGTTCAATGACGGGGTCAAACTCCTTGGCATTCTGGGAATTTTGTTCTGGATGAACTGGCGGCTGGCCCTGTGCATCTGTCTGCTTCTCCCGCTGATGGCGAGCAATACCCTGTGGTTCAGCCGTCTGGCCCGCGATGCCTTTCGGCAGATCCGTACCCATCTTTCCCGGATCAATTCCTTTTTGCAGGAATCGCTCTCCGGCGTCTCGCTCATCCAGCTTTTTCTGCGGGAACGCTCCACCCATGCGCAATTTGCCGTGCTCAACCAGGCTTTTTATGAAAAGGCCCTCTATCAGATCAAGGTGTTTGCCGTGTTCATGCCGCTCATCGAGTTGATGAGCGCCATAACCATCGGCGCTATCCTCTGGTACGGAGGCGGTCAGGTTATGAGCGGGGAGATGACCCTCGGAATGCTGGTGGCCTTTCTTTCCTATATGCGGCTCTTTTTTCAGCCCATGCGCGAACTGTCGCAGAAATATTCCATTGTTCAGTCGGCCCTGGCTTCGGCGGAGCGAATTTTTCAGCTCCTTGATTCCAAAGAGACTCTGCCGGTGGCGCCAAATCCTGTAAAACCTGCCTCCTGCAAGGGTGAGATCGAATTTAAGGATGTGAGCTTCGGGTATGAGGCCAACCGGTCGGTGCTGGATCATTTCTCTTTAACGATTCCGGCTGGCCAGACCCTGGCCATTGTCGGGGCCACCGGCAGCGGCAAGACCACGATCATCAACCTGTTGGAACGGTTTTATGACCCGGAGAAAGGAAAAATCCTGCTGGACGGCATTGACCTGCAAGACCTTGATCCCGAATGGCTGCGCCGCCAGGTCGGCCTGGTGATGCAGGATGTTTTTCTCCTGCCCGGCACCATTCGGGACAATGTCCTGCTCGACGGGGAAAAAACCGACGAAGCGCTGTGGGATATCCTTGAAAAATCCCAACTGGGCCGGTTCGTGCGTCAGTTGCCCGAGGGGCTTGCGACCAAGGTGGGAGAGGGCGGCATGGATCTTTCCGCCGGCCAGCGGCAATTGCTGGCCTTTGCCAGGGTTCTCGCCAGGGAGCCGCGCATCCTGGTCCTGGACGAGGCCACCGCCAGCGTTGATTCGGAAAGCGAGATGCTCACCGAGAAGGCCATTGGCGCAACCTTTGCCGGACGAACCAACATTGTCATCGCCCATCGGCTTTCCACCATCCGCAGAGCCGATCATATTCTGGTCATGGCCGATGGCAAGATCATCGAGCAGGGGAGTCATGCGGCACTGGCCGTGGCCAACGGACCGTACAGGAAGCTGCTGACTATTTTCAGCGCCGGGCAGGGACATGATCGTATTGCCGGCGTTTCCGCAGGCGGGAACGGGAATGTGATCGTCGAGGAATCGTTGCAGTTGGAGGTGTAGGCTATTTTTCTGTTTGTTTCCCAACTCTGGCCTTCGACAGGCTCAGGCCGAACGGTATTTAAGACTCAGGCTGAACGGTATTTGAGGCTCAGGTCGAGCGGTATTTCAGATTCAGACCGAGCGGTATTTCAGGTTCAGGCGAACGGTATTTTTCGTAATACAGTAATATTCCGTTCGTGCTGAGCCTGTCGAAGCACCTTTTCGATGAACCCCCGACGTGTTGCAAGCCCATTATCGATAATGTGCCTTCCAGGAACAGCTGTACTATGTTGGTGCTGAAATACATGCCAAAAGGAGTCCGAAAATATTTACACCATGCCCGCCCAAAGGATCAAGCGACGCGAAAGTGCACGGTAGAAACCGCTTGAATACGGATCAGTTCTTAGTTAATTAATCATCAATGCGTCATGTTTTTCTCCAGGAGATGACAATGGATACCAGGCAAAAAGAAACGGCTGACCGCTTCCGGATTGATTTTCACAAACTGCGGCTGTTGGTGCAGTCCGTTTTTCTGCTGTTCTGCCTTTACAGCGGCTACCGCTTTTATCAATTCTACCAGTGGGCCATTGGCAACTCCGCGACCTTTGTGCCTCGCCCTCCGGCGATTGAGGGCTTCCTGCCCATCAGTGGCCTGGTCAGTCTCAAGCACTTCCTGCTGACCGGCGTTTATGACCGCATCCATCCTGCTGCCTTGACGATCTTCATCGCCGCCCTGTTGATCGCCATTTTTTTCCGCAAGGGTTTCTGCGGATGGATCTGTCCGGTGGGCTTTGTCTCCCACTTGGTCGAAAGAATCGCCCGACGGTTGAAAATTCTCTGGCGTCCGCCAAATTGGCTCGACTATCCCTTGCTCAGCTTCAAGTACCTCCTGCTGGCCTTTTTCTCCTGGCTTATTCTGGTCAAAATGGACCAGGCCGCCATCGAAGCCTTTTCAGATACGCCCTACAATCTGGTGGTGGACGCCCGGATGCTGCTCTTTTTTATCGCCCCGACCACCACAACCATATGGGTGCTGAGCATCCTGGTGATCGCCTCTTTTTTTCTGCGTAATTTCTGGTGTCGTTATCTCTGCCCTTACGGGGCGCTGATGGGGATTTTCTCTTGGTTCGGCCCGTTGCGCGTCAGTCGGGATGAGCAAAGCTGCATCAACTGTAAGAAATGCGAGAAGGTTTGCCCCGGTTCGATCCGGGTGGCCGAACAGGCTGTAGTGACCAGTCCTGAATGTCTGGGTTGCCTGGAATGCGTGGCATCCTGCCCGGTTGACAACTGTCTACAGGTTGCAACCTATGGCCGCAGAAAACTGCCGAACTGGCTCCTGCCGTTGGGAGCTGTGTCCTTGTTTCTCATCGTCTGGGCGGTGGCCAATCTCAGCGGACATTGGCAAACGGCGATTCCTCTGGAAGTTTTCAAGAGCTATTATCCTCTGGCCGTCGAGATGGGTCATCCGTAAGAGTTTGCCGTGGACAGTTGTGGGTTACTGAAAGAATTCTGGGGGGATCCTTTTGGATTATTGCCGTGCTTGCCGGGAATTAAAGATGCTGTCCTTGGAGTTCCCACTTTCCGACAAGCTGGCCTCCCAGATCACCGGGATTTTTTAATCCCTTTCCGCAGAAATCGGAGAGTGGCGCGGGTCGATGTCTTCACATCGACCCGCTTTTTTTGTAAGAAGTTGGTGTTCGAACAGTGCTATACATCGGAATTTCAGTGGTTAACCGCCTTGGGCATGGGCATCGGCCCGAATTCTATCGGTACCCAACTGTAACGTCCCTTGCCATCCGCCCGAACATGGCCAAGGCCGGGAAAGGGCAAGTGCATGCCAGCCACCAGAGATTTGCTGGCAGCCATGGCTTTCATGATGCTCTTCCGGGTGGCGATAGCCTGGACCTGGTCGATGTCGAATTCGATGGAAACACCCGGCCTGGCAAACTGCACGGCATGGGCGTGGACCAGATCACCCCAGATCAGCAGCTTTTGTCCTTCGGACTCAACGGCATAGGCGGTGTGGCCGGGCGTATGGCCGTTGGCCTTTACGGCCTCAATGCCGGGCGCAAGTATGCTCCCTTCCGTGAACGTTTTCCACTGCCCGCTTGCCAGATACGGTGCCGCGCTGTCGCGAGCCATTTTAAAAAACGGCTGGCGCTCGGTTGGCGCATCATCAGCATTCTTTTGCGAGAGCCAGAAGTCGTTATCCTCCTGGGATACCAATACTGTGGCTTTCGGGAAGAGCGGCTGCCTGTTGGCGTCGTTCAGTCCGCCCATGTGGTCGCCGTGCAGATGGGTGATGACCACGGTATCCACTTGGGCCGGTTCATAACCCGCAGCCTTCATGTTCTGTAAAACATGCCCCAGGGAAGGGCCGAACAATTTGGCGGCGCCGGCATCAACCAGCACCAGGTTGCTTCCGGTGTTGATCAAATAGGCGTTTACCGCTGTCTGCATTTTGGGATTGCCGACAAACATGCGGGACAGCAAGAGTTGCAGCTCGGCAGAGTTGGTGTTTTTTAAGAGCTTTGTGTCCAATTCGATGGCTCCATCGTACAGAGCGGTGATTTCAAACTGCCCAAGCTGGATTCGGTAATAACCAGGCACCTGGGTTTGGACCTTCGGCGCCTCGGCGCTGGCAAGAGGTGTGAGGCCAATGAGGGTGGCGGCCACCATGGCCAATATGTGTCGGAAGAGGTGGGTCATGGGATATCTCCTTTTAAAAAAACAAGCAGCGGGTAAGTGGTTGCAGTTCAGCCGGTCTTGGGCCATTTCCAGATCATAATGGGTTTACAGGTGTAGCCAGAATTAAGCCTCCATGCCAAAGAAACGCCCAAGGCGGAGCGCCGTGTCAGCGGGTATGGAACGCCTGCCACGCACAATCTCATTGATCCGGCGTGATCTCCGCCGATATCCTTGATCAGGCGATACTGGCTGATGCCCATCGGTTTCAGAAATTCGCTGACCAGTATCTCTCCGGAGTGGATGGGAGGAAGATCTCGTGTGCTCATAAATGTCATCGTATCGTAATGATAATCAGCGATTTCAACATCAACGAAAAATATCGTCAATAGATAATATATGCAGGTCACACTCGGCAGATGACCGCTGCGACATAAAAGCCCATTGGATAACTGTCCAATTCCTGTTACCATGCCCGGCTGCTGGATAAACTTAAAAGAGCACGGAGCATCAATGAAACGTTTTAAATATCAGATGAAAAACGGCAAGGAATTGTGGGTGTGCGAGGACTGTAAAAAAGTTCATGCCGAACGCATCCTGTTGAAGTCCTGGAAGCTTATTGGCAAGAAAAATGACGATTCTGCCTGCGAATACTGCCCTCCTTCAAGCTTTGTTCCCGCGCAGCCAGCCGATGTATGCGCGCACCCTTAGAGTTGAAGAAAAATTGCAGGCTTGAAGCAGCGTCAGCTCACAACAGGCTGTTCTTGAGTGTGCTGATATCGCGTTGTTCCGTGATGTAGCGGGTGATGGTGTTGAAGTTTTTGGTGTCGCCCACCATGACGCAGCCGATGATCCGGTTGTTTTCGATGACCAGCTTTTTATAGACTGAACCGGAACTGACCACCTGGGATTCATGGCGTCCTTCCGCATCGATGTTGCCGGCGGCGGCGACGTCGATGCCTGCCACTTTGAGGATGTTGCTCATGGTGGTGCCATGATATGCGGCTTCGCCGCCTGCCATATTGGTGCCCGCCACCTTGCCCTGCTGCATGGCTGCGGGCCAGATGCCGGAGACCACACCCTGATGCTCGGCCACGTCCCCTGCTGCATAAATATCGTTGGCGCTGGTTTCCAGCCGGTCGTTCACCTTGACTCCCCTATCGCAGGCAAGCCCTCCGATTTTGGGAAGATCCAGATTGGGCCTTACCCCGGCGGAGACAATGATCATCTGACCTTTCAGGGTATCGCCGCCTTCGAGGACAATGCCGTCGGCTTGGCCATTGCTTCCGGTGATGGTCTTGGTGATGGCTGAGAGGTGAAAGCTGAAACCCATCTTCTCCATGAGTTTCTGAAGCCGTTTCGCTCCCTTGTTGTCCAGTTGCCGGGGCAGGAGGCGCGGGAAAAATTCCACTACGGTGATTTTTTTCCCCAGTTTGCGCAGGGCATTGCCCGCTTCCAAGCCAAGCAGTCCGCCGCCGATGAGGATTACTTCTTCGCTTTTTTCTGCCTGGGACTGAATGGCTCTGGCATCTTTGATGTGCCGGAGGCTGAAAACACCCTGTTTGTTAATGCCTTCAATGGGGGGCAGGAACGAATGGCTGCCCGTGGCGAGAAGCAATCGGTCAAAGGGGAGTTGCTCCCCGTCTGCAGTGGTCAGCTGCTTGGCCACACCATCGAGTTTGGCGATCCTGGTATTGAGGCGCAGGTCGATACGCTGCTCTTCGTACCAGTTTTTTTTCTTGGCGATGAGCTTGTTTTCGGTAATATCCCCGGCAATGAACTCGTTGAGCCTGATCCGATAATAAAAGGAGATATCCTCTTCGCTGAGGATGGTGATGTTCCCTTTTGGGTCCTGCAGGCGGATGGCTTCCGCTGCGGTTGTTCCGGCAACGCCGTTACCGACGATCAGGTAGGTTTTCGTTTTCATGGCGGATACCTCAGAAGGAGGTTGAAGGGAGGGACGAATAGATATATTGTGGCACAGTCCGAAAGGGATGTACACGTATTCCCGGATCGGAACCATCAAATATACTGATAAGGAAGGTTGAGGGATGAGCGAGAAAGAAAAGAAGGACCTTTGCCCGTGCGGCACAGGACTGAAGTTTGCCAAATGTTGTGGGCCGCTTTTGGAGGGCAGTCAGCCTGCCCCGACTGCGGAGGCCTTGATGCGTTCGCGCTATACCGCTTTTGCCATGCAGGATGTTCCCTATATCCTGCGCTCCTGGCACCGGAAAACCCGACCGGCCGAGCTTGATCTGGACGACCAGGAAGGGTTTGTCTGGCACGGGATCGAGGTGCTGGAGACCCAAGGCGGAGAGGCTGGGGAGCAGGCCGGGGTGGTGGAGTTTATCGCCAATTTTTCCGGGCAGGGCCAGGACCATCGCTTGCATGAGCGGGCCGAGTTTGTTTGTGAAGAGGGGCAGTGGTTGTATGTGGATGGCAAGGTGAATCCGGGACGGCTTCCGGTCACCAGCGAAAAGATCGGCCGCAACGAACCCTGTCCTTGCGGGAGCGGCAAGAAATATAAAAAGTGCTGCCAGCCTAAATAGCGTGTGACAGCAGTATTCGGTCACGATCACTACGGTCGATGTCGTCATTCCGGCGGAAGCCGGAATCCAGCAGGCAAGAGTTTCTGGACCCCGGCCTGCGCCGGGGTGACAGTAGTGAATTTCTCAATTCTTTCAATAAATAGGCACGAACTGGATGTGTCTTTATTCCGGTCGTATGTCTTACTCCAGATAATCTTTCAGCTTTTCCAGAAGGCTTTCCGGCAGATCCTCATCGTACATGAAGGCCTGGGCCTCTTCCCCGGTGATCTGGCTTTTGATCTCCAGGGGCAGGGAGCGGAGCATGGCTACCCGTTCCGGGTTGGGCTTTTTTTTCTCACTGTTGTTGTCCATGTGCATCCTCTTGGTGTGCGGGTGGATCAAGAGCGCCAGATGACCCGTGCTTCTTTTCTGGGCGGGATTTTAAAGTACGGAAATCTCGGGTAGCCAAAGATCATCGCCCCATAGAGCAGATGGCCCTCGGGCAGGGACAGGGCGTCGAGCAGGGGCTGGTGTCCGGCTGCGACGGCGCTCATCAGGATGCCGGCCCAGCAGGTGCCGATATCGCAGCTGGTCGCGGCCAGCTCGAAATAGTTCAGGGCAAGGGTGCAGTCGATTTCCGGTTTGAGGCTTTTCTCATGGGCGTGGGCCACCAGCAGGTGCGGTGCGCTGCGTAGGACCATGTCTTTGCCCTGGTCCCAGGCAGCGACGATGCCGGGATAGGCTGTGCCGGTCCGCAAATAGTCCACGACCAGTCCGGCGAGTTCGCGCACCTTCTCGGGATTTTCGAAAACCAGCCAGTGTACCGGCTGTTCGTTCTTGGCGGACGGAGCCCAGCGGCACAGGTCGAGGATCTGTTCGATATGGGCGCGGGGAATGGTTTGCTGCTCGTAGGTACGGATGGAGCGTCGGCTGGTGAGAAGCTGTCCGACTTTTTTGAGGGTGGGGGGGGAACCGTAGCCCAAGGGCTGAAAGTCGTTTCGGTCCATGCCCGCAAGGGTTAAGGCATCGTGGGGGCAAACCGCCACGCAATGCCCGCACTGGATACAGAGGCGTGCCGCTGCCGGACGTATTTCCGGAAAGCCCTCTTCGCCGGTCAACGCGATGAGGCTGAACGGACATTCCGCCACGCAAATTCCGTCTTTTTTGCATTTATTACGGTCGATGGTAATCAAGCTCATTAGTTTACTCCTGCAAGGGCTTTTTGATAATAAGTCGTTGTAACACAATACTGTCGTTGTCTGGAGATCAAAAAACGGATCCTCAGCATCTTTCCTGCCAAGCGAAAGCGTGGAAGAGCTGTAATAGAGGGACGATTCAGGCCGGAGAAGGGGCGGGGTCGGGTTCTGTTTCCGGCCTGGTGATGGGTGGGATAATCTGGCCGAGTCTGGTCGGAACAACCACGGTGATAGTGGTTCCCTTGCCCGGAGCCGTATCGATTTCCAGCCTGCCGTTGATCAATTCGACCCGTTCGGTGATACCCGCCAGGCCGAAGCCTGGTCCTTTCAGGGCAGGAATAAATCCCGCCCCCTGATCTTGGACGGTGAGGATGATCTGTTCTTTTTCAAAAAGTATCCCCAGGCGCGCCGTGTCGGTGTGGGCGTGCCGGAGAATATTGGTGAGCGCCTCTTGGGCCACCCGGAAAAGAACGGTTTCGATCACCGGATCGACCCTTCTCGGGCCGCCGCTCGCCTCAAAGGTAATGGCGACTTTGCGGCTGAACCATTTTTCTTCGGTCAGATGGCGCAGCGCCGGGACCAGGCCGAAATCATCCAACTGGGCCGGGCGCAGGTCGTGGACCATCCGGTAGAGGGCCTGCGACATTTCCTGGCAGAGTCCTTGAGAGCGTTCGAGCAAACCCATGGCTTTGGGGTTGTCGGTGATTACTGCTTTCAGGGCGGCCATGTTCAGGCTGGCGGCGGTGAGAATCTGGGCGGTATCGTCATGGAGTTCCCTGGATATGCGACCGCGTTCTTCTTCCTGGGCCAGGACGATATGGCGGAAAAGATCTTTCCGAAGTTCCCTTCGTTTCAGCAACTCATTCTGGACCTGTTCCAGGGCGGCGAGTTTGCCTTCCTGGGCTTTGTACAGTTCCTGGCGTCGGCCTTTTTCAGCAATATGCGAGGCGTGGATGAGGTTGCCCATGGTGAACAAGGCCAGGAATGTGCTGACAAGCTGGATCGGTATGCCGGTTATTTCCCAGAATACCTCGGCGTTAATGAACGGCGCAGGATAAATTTCGGCCCGGGCTGGAAAAATCTGGGTCAGCCCAAACAGGGCAAAGCCCCAGGAGGCAAGACGGTAGGCGCTGGCCAGGTTCGGATTGGTTTCTTTGTTTTTGAGTGCATGGTTTTTCAGGGCCAGGGCGGCGAGCATGGCGCCGGGCAGGGCGAGAAGGTAGCGGGCCAAGGCATCGGCGCAGCGCAGGCAGTTCGGCGTCGAATTCCAGGGGATGATATGATTGATGCCGATAGCAATGAAATAAATCAGAAGGAAACCCAGGCTCGCATACACACTCGCCGCAACCTGGCGTCTGGCCGGACGGTAGGCCTGGACGCCGAATGCGGTCAAGGAGGCGAAGGACATGGTCAGGAAAAAGAGTTTGGTCAGAAGAAACGGCTTCGGAACCGGAATCTCCAGCCAGATTCCAGGGAGAATAACGATTTCCATCCATTGACTGACGGCATTGAGGATGCCGAACATGGCGAGTGGCTTGAGAAGAGAGGCTTCCTCAACATCGGGAGAACGGCCCGCTTCAAGGGCCATGGCCAATCCCATGCTGAAAAAAGCAAGGCCGTAAATGAAGAACATCAGCAGGTAATTGAGTTGCAAAAAAGTCAAATACATAGGTGGGCTTGGAAGCTAGAAGGTTGGGAGTAATTTTTTGGTAAAAGAACACTCTCTGAAGCCTTCTGACAGTCTTACCTGAAACACCGAAACTGTGCAAAGAAAAAGCGAAGAAAATTGGGTAGATATTGCCATTCTGAATGGGTATACTTGAAGAAATGTCCGGTCCGTGAATCACCGGGGGCCGGCAACGATTTCAGGCGTAGGAAAAAGGGGAACATGGAGCAGACACGAACATACGAAAAACTTGATCATCCCGAAGTGCTTGCCCGGTTGTTTCATCCGCGGCAAGACACGACACCGCCACCGGTCGGGGCTCAGGATCATGCGATAGAAGTGGAAGCAGGGGTGGCGCTCGGGGCCAGATTTTTTATGACCGATGACCCTGCGGCAATCAACCTGCTTTTTTTTCACGGCAATGGCGAGGTGGTCAGCGATTATGACGATGTCGGTCCCCAGTATACCGCACAGGGGATCAATTTTCTGGCTATTGACTATCGCGGCTACGGACAGAGCAGCGGCAGCCCCACTGTGACCGCCATGGTCCGGGATGCCCATCGCGTTTTGAGCTGGGTGCGGGACTGGCTGGCCGGACAGGGACGCACCGGGCATCTGGTGGTGATGGGACGATCACTGGGCAGCGTCTCGGCCATCGAGCTGGCATCTTCGGAAGAAACGGTGGCCGGGCTTATCATCGAGAGCGGCATTGCCCAGACCATGCCGTTGTTGCTTACCATTGGTCTTGATGTGCAGGCACTGGGCATTGATGAAGCGGACGGCTTCGGCAATCTGCAAAAAATCGCCCAGGTGCAAAATCCCACGTATATCCTCCACGCCCAGCATGATCAGATCATTCCCGTCTGTCTGGCCGAAGGGCTGCAGAGTGTCTGCGGAGCCAGGAGCAAGGAGTTCCAGATGATTCCCGGAGCCGATCATAACAATATTCTGGCGCTGACCGGCACGCTTTATTTTAAGGCGATCAGCCTATTTCTGAAAAAAATCGGCAAATCCCACGGCCCGAGACGATCCGGGATTCGCGGCTGAGAAACCCAGGGGGAGATATGGCAAAAGGCCGACGCCAAGCGAGCCGGATCGACAGAAGTACCTTCCGGCGTGCTGGGTTTGTGGTCGGGATGATGGGGTGCGTGGCGGTTGCCGTGGGACTGTATGAGCCCGGTGCCGACTTCGTTGTCCCGGCCCTGATCCTTGCCGGGGCGGTTGCGCTCTTTTCTCTGCTGGAAATGCGGCAACCCGGAGGCGATTCTCCCCCTGATGTTTCTCCTTTCGGCACTGCCGGACCCTTGCTCTGGGTCGTAGCTGTATGGATTTTTTTCCGCGGTTTCGGACAGGGTGTTCCCCAGTTGATCTTGCTTCCGGTGGGACTCATCGGTTGGCTGGCCATCAGTTTCCCCCTGCAGGCCTTGTTTGTTCCCATCCTTGCCGTGGTCGGCATGGAAGCGGTGCTATGGGGTCTGGGTTTTCAGGAAACGGCCGGGCTGGCAGGGAATCTGGCCGCATATACCGCCGCCGGGGTGGGGCTCAGTGTTTTCATGAGCAGCAAAGCCTACCGCCAACGGATGCGAAAGGCGCTGATCCGGGCAAAAAGAGATACAGCCAGCCGTCAGTATGCCCGGGATCTTGGCCTGTTTTCCGATATGCCCGGCATTCTCAATGTGTTGCCTGATTACGATCTCATTAAAGACCCGGAGGCCGGCAGTCAGCCCGCAGTGGAAAGTATCACCGCAGCCTTTGACCTGCAACTCGAACTCATCCGCCAGACCCTCTCCCTGTCAACGGTGGCCCTGCTGTGGCCGGATCCGGAGGGTTTTGAATATCGGTTGCGCAGCATCGCCACCACCAGAAAAGATATAGCCCCCGGCCCTTTTGAGGTCGGGGTCGGCATCACCGGGGCGTTGATGGGCGCGGAGGATTTGGTGAGTCTGGCTCCGGCCACTCCTTCACTGGGAGTGCCCTATTACCTGAAGCAGATCGAGGTGGGGGGGATTCTCGCAGTCCGTTTGTGCGATGACGCAGATGAGTGGCTTCGGTTTGACGACAAGAAGATCGCCCCGATTCTCTGTGTGGATCGTCCCGGTCAGGAGGCGTGGACAGAGGCGGAAAAAGCTACAATGATATTGGCGGCGCGGAAGCTCGCCCTTGACGTGGCCATGAGCAGGCAGTTCCAGGCCATGGCCCATGAGCGCAGCGCCATTCAGCGGGTTTGTATCGCCATGCGGGAGTTGAATGGCGCGTTGGGACTGGAGCAGGTTTTGCAGTCCACCATCAAGGCGGTGCGGACTCTGGTGGGCGCTGATTTTATTTCCATCAGCCTGGCCTGCGGTAATGGGCATCGTGTGGCTCTGGCCGAAGGTGAAGGGGCAGAGCAACTCATGGGGCGCGAATTTTCCAGGGAAGAGGGGCTGGTGGGTCAGGTGCTCAAGATCAACCGGCCTTTGCCGGCCAAGGCCCAGTGTCACGGGCCGACTCAGGTTTTTGGCCATGATCATTTGCTGGTCGGCTACAATTCATTGCTGGTTCTGCCCCTGCAAAAGGAAAAAGGAGAGGCAACCGGGGCGCTCACCGTTGCGGTGAAAGAGGCGGAAGTCTTCACCAAGGCCCGGCAGGAAATTCTGGAGCTCATTGCAGCCCAGGTAGCGGTTAAAATAGGCTTGGGACACGCCCATGAGGAAATCAACCGGCTGGCCACCATCGACGGGCTCACCGGTCTGATAAATCATCGAACCTTTCAGCATGGATTCGACATAATGCTGGGCCGGGAAGAGCGACGGGCAGGGGTTTTGAGCCTGCTGCTTTGCGATATCGACCACTTCAAGAAGATCAATGATACCCATGGCCATCCTTTTGGCGACAAGGTTCTCAAGGAAGTCGCCGCCATCCTGCGGAAGGCGGTGCGCAGCGTGGATCTGGCTGCCCGGTACGGCGGGGAGGAGTTCGTTCTCGTGCTGGAAGGCTCCGGCGAGCAGGGAGGTCTCCAGATGGCCGAGCGAATCAGGCAGGAGATCGAAAAGATGGTGCTACGCAGCGAAAAAGGGTCTGTGCGGATCACCTTGTCTCTGGGGCTTGCTGTGTATCCCGATCACGGAGTGGAAAAAGAACGTTTGATCAGCCGGGCTGACCAGGCCCTGTATCGGGCAAAAAAACAGGGCCGCAACCGGGTTGTTCTCTGGGAGAAGGAATGATCGACTGATCGAACCGGTGGAGAAAGTCCGGGGTGGCTAGCGCGCTCTGCCTATTGCTCAATCGTGCAATCTCTTTTGCTCATTCATCCGGTAAGCAGCACAATCGCCGCCACTGCGCAGAGCATGCCCATAATTTGTTTGGCGGTAACGGGTTCGCGCAGGAAAACTGCGGCAAGCAGGATGGTGATGATAGGGTACAAGGCGGTCATGCTCACCACCACCGAAATTTTTCCCCGACTGGCCGCGGCAAAGAAGAACAGGGTGCCGAGGACCCCGGATACTCCGGTGAGTACGGCAAAGAGGATGCCTTTTGGGTGGGTTTCCGGCTGGAAGCCTACCCAGAAAAGAGTGGCAAGGCCGACCAGCATTGCGCCCGCCACTTGGTAAATCAGGGCGCTGACCGGGTTGATATAGGTTACGGCCAGTTTTGGGAAAAAGCCCCAGAGGCCGTAAATGATCAAGGCGACACAGGCCGGAGCCAGCCAGCTTTCCATGAGGAGTCTCCCTGTGCCGATTGACGGCAGCTCGTGCAGTATGGAGCGGGGTTTCGCTCCCCTCGTTTTCCTTCGGTCTTTGTCGGAAAGACAGCGACGTCCACCAGCAAGTCAACGATACATGTAAAGTTTACCGGCGATTGGCGGGCCAGGCAAGGGTTTTTGCCCCTGTGGTCCGCTATGCCGCAGGAAGGAGAAACATATGCCGGAATTGAAAGAATCTTTGGGACACAAGTATCTGCAGGAGACAAAGGTCAGCAGGGAGGAGAGGGGAGGGCCATCGTCCCCGGCGATTCAGAGACCGGAGAGATGGAAGACCTACCCCGGAGCAGAGGTTGTGGAGTTGCCGAGGGACTGGCAGGAGCAGGGTGTGGATTTCTTGTCGATCCTTCAGCAGCGCCGCTCGGTGCGGAGCTTTGTCGATGCGCCCATGTCCCTTGCCGATTTGGCGTTGCTGCTCTGGGCCAGCCAGGGGATCACCGGCCAGGCCGGTTCGTATTTTTTCCGCACCGCGCCTTCTGCCGGGGCCCTCTACCCCATGGAAACCTATCTGGCCATCCAGCGCGTGGAGGGGATTGATCCCGGCATCTACCATTTCGATGTGCAGGGCTTCCGGCTGGAGCGTCTTTCCGCTTTGCTGCCGGGGCGGCCGCTGGCAGAGGCCTGTCTGGGGCAGGGCTTTATGGCTCAGGCCCCGGTCAATTTCATCTGGACCGCAATTTTTCGGCGAAACATGACAAAATACGGGCATCGGGGCATGCGCTATATTCTGCTCGACGCTGGACACATCTGCCAGAATCTCATGCTGGCTGCAGGATTTCTCGGCATGGGCGGGTGTCCGGTCGCTGCCTTTTTTGATGACGAGGTGAACGATCTGCTCGGCGTGGACGGCCAGGAGGAATCAACGCTCTATCTCGCTTCAGTGGGTCGCAAAGGCTAGGTGACAGATGCTTTTCAACACGTTTGTTCATATTCCCGGGATCGGCGAGACTACGGAGCGTAAACTCTGGCAGGCCGGGATCACCAGCTGGGACGATTTTCAGGAACCATACCCGGAATTTCTCTCCGGTCAGAAAATACGGTTTATCAACGATCATCTGGCCCGCAGCCGTGCCCAGGCCGGACAGCTGACAGCCCGGGAATTTCTCCGTCAGCTGCCGGCGGCGCAGAGGTGGCGGATTTTTCCGCATTACCGTGATTCCGTTGCCTATCTGGACATCGAAACCACGGGTTTGGGTTTCACTGAGCATGCAATCACCACCATCAGTCTCTACGATGGGGAAAAAGTGTTCACCTATGTGCAGGGGGAAAATCTCGCCGATTTTGCAGAGGACATCGGGCAATATCAATTGCTGGTCACCTATAACGGCAAAGCCTTTGATGTTCCCATGATCGAGAAACATTTCGGCTTTCGGCTGGGTCAGGCCCACATCGATCTGCGGCCTTTGCTGCAGAAGCTCGGGTTTGTAGGCGGTTTGAAGGGATGCGAGAGGCAGATGGGACTTGATCGCGGCGAGCTGGCCGGGGTGGATGGGTATTTCGCTGTGGTGCTCTGGCGGGAATTTTGTCGGACTAAGGAGCGGCGGGTGCTGGAAACCCTGCTTGCCTACAATGTGGAAGATACGGTGAATCTTGAGTCGTTGCTGGTGCAGGCCTATAACCTGAAGCTGCAGGGAACCCCTTTTGCCGAAAGCCACCGTCTGCCCATGCCGACTGTGCCGGAAAAACCATTTGTGCCGGACATGGAGGTCATCACCCGGTTGCGCGGATACTGAAAAAAAGCGGAGAGAGCCCGGCGATTGCCGGACTCTCTCCGTTGGGGTTGTATCACGCGCTTTGTAACAAGGCAGAGAATCAGGGTACGGTGTTTGGGCAGTGCGCGCGTGGCTACGGGTGATCCGCCCGCTACGGAGCGAGATCACCCAGGGTTACGGTCCCCCCCCAACCTGGATATTTTGTTTATGATACCCCTGTCTGTTTCCGGGGCATAAAAAAACCCGTCTCTGTTGCCGGAGATGGGTTTTGTAAAAACCATTTTCTCATATCGGCAACCCGGCCATCCGCACTGGCGGACCCGTTGGCTTTGCGTCCCCGAATTACTCCGGGTTTGCCTTTTTCCAAGACAGTATTGAACTGTATATGCATAGTGGCACAGGGTCCTTGCTTCTGTCAATCTGTTTTTCCTTTCGGACAAGAGAGAGAGTTTGTTTTTCCCCGGCCTGTGGTACACTGATCGCAAAAAAAACAAGTCGGTTTTCCAACAACCACGGGAAGTTACTATGTCCGAGTCCATTGTCTGCATCTGTCCGGAAATTTTCCCTGCCTGTCGAAAAGTACTGCATGATCCGCAGTGGCAGGAATTCCTTGCGCTTCTCAATCCTGCCGCAAACCGTGAGGAATTGGCCCATTTGCTTGCCGATTCTGCTGTGGCCGTGCATGGGAGTCCGCCGTATCTCTCCGACTTGGCGCGGCTGGAACTGGCGTTTTATAATGCGTGTCAGGAAAAAACCGGACTGCCCTCCATGGTGGAGGAACTCACGATAAATCCTTCGTTGCAATTGTTCCAGGTTTCCTGGGGTGGTTTGCCGGAATTGCTTGGGAAAAATGGGGCGAAGACCGGAACAGCACCTTTTTCGCAACAGGAGGTGATCCTGGTCTGGGTGGACCCGGAAACGGGAAGCGGCCAGGTTCGGGCGGCAGGACCCGAGGACCTTCTGGCCCTGAAAATGGTCAGTGAAGGGATTGATCCCCGTCAGGTTGCCGAACACGGTGCGTTGTCGGTTGAGGACATCGAGGATGCCATTGATCAGGCTGCGGGCATGGGGATTCTTTTGGCACCGCCTTCGCTCATCCGCAGGAATGAGGAAAGTTTCCCCATCACCGAGGCGGTGGATTCCCGTTTTCTGACTGCCGAAATTTTCACCCTGCAATGGCACATAACCCAGGTTTGCGATCTGCATTGCAAACATTGTTATGATCGAAGCGATCGCGCACCTTTGCCCCTGGCCCGCGGTCTTGGTGTGCTGGATGATCTGTTGGCTTTCTGCCAAAGCAAGCATGTGCGCGGTCAGGTAAGTTTTTCCGGCGGCAACCCCCTGCTGTATCCGCATTTTCTTGAGTTGTATCAGGGGGCGGTGGATCGGGGATTCACCGTTGCTATCCTCGGCAATGCAACCTCGAAAGAGCACCTTTTGCCAATGCTGGCCATCCGGAAGC
Source organism: Desulfurivibrio sp. (assembly GCA_013791995.1). Lineage (GTDB taxonomy): Bacteria > Desulfobacterota > Desulfobulbia > Desulfobulbales > Desulfurivibrionaceae > Thiovibrio. The sequence goes on from VMSS01000049.1 coordinate 17,406, forward strand.
CGGCCTTTTATCAGGTGAGCCTCGAGGGGCTGCCGGAGCATAACGACTATATCCGGGGTAAGGGATATTTTGCCAGGGTCATGGCGTTTCTTGATCTCTTGCGTGAACAGGAAGTGTACTCCATGGTGATGCTCACCCTGACCAGGAGCAATATGGATCAGGTATTGCCGTTGGCGGAACTGCTCCGCGACCGGGCTGATCTTTTTGTTTTCAACCGGTTGGCCATGGTCGGGGAAGGTTCTGTGCTGGAATCGGTGCCGGTTGGGGAGTACCGGGAATTCCTGGAAAAATATCTTGCCGCGGCCCAGGAAAATCCGGGCATGGGCCTTAAGGATAATTTTTTCAATGTGCTCCGCGAAGAAAAAGGAGAACCGCTACTGGGGGGATGTGCCGGATTCGGGTGCGGCGCGGCTTTTAACTTTGTTTCGTTGCTGCCCGACGGTGAGGTGCACGCCTGTCGGAAATTTCCTTCCCAGATCGGGAATATTTTCAGTCAATCCTTGCTGGATATCTATGATTCAGCTCCGGCCCGGCAGTATCGCGCCGGCTGCCAAGCCTGCCGGGACTGTCGTTTGCGGCCTGCTTGCGGGGGCTGTCTCGCCGTGAGCCATGGCTTTGGTCTCAATGTTTTTAACGAGATCGACCCGTATTGCTTTCTGAAGCAGGATTAGCCATGGATGTGCGGATTCTTTCCTATAACATCCACCGGGCCATCGGGGTTGATCGGCGCTTCCGTCTGGAGCGTATTGCTCAGATCCTTGCCCACTACAATGCCGACATCGTTCTTTTGCAGGAAGTGGATGTGGGGGCGCCCCGATCACGGGAATTAAACCTGGCCCGGGAACTGGCCGAGCTTGGCGATTACCCCTATTATGCCGTGGGGCTGAACGTGAAATTGCGTAAGGGGATGTACGGCAATGCCACTCTGAGCCGCTATCCCATTGCCAGGGAGCGCAATATTGATCTGACCCTTGATGGCCGCAAGGCCAGGGGGTGTCTGTTCACCGAACTGGAATTGCCATCCGAACCATCCGCTTCGCTGCTGCCGGTGTTCAACCTGCACCTGGGGCTTTCGTTCAAGGAACGGCCCCAGCAGGTGGGGCGGCTGGTGCGCACCCCGGAATTTGTTGGAATTGAAGCGGGGCAGCCCTGTCTGGTGGCGGGGGATTTCAATGATTGGTGGACGCGAATCGCCCCGCTTTTCACCGAAGCCCTGGGTTTTGTCTGTGCAACCAACCATGGGGTCGGGTATCAGAATGCTTTTTTAACCTATCCTTCTTTCTCTCCCACAACCGGCCTGGACAAGGTATTTTGTCGTGGGCCGATCACCGTGCTGGGCGGCAGGCGTTGTCGCCTGCGGGTTTCAAAGGTTGCCAGCGACCACCTGCCCGTTATTGTCGATTTGCAGATATAGGACGTCACCGATCCAGGCCGGTTTTTTCGTTGACTTTTGCATGGCTTTTTCTGATGATATTACTATTGATGAATCGGATTGGCCTATGCTGGTTCGATCAGGTGGCCGGAATGCGCTGGTTGCCTCGTTTTCCCAATACGCAAGTAATTGCAAGGAGGGATTTATGGAAAAAAAAGATGTGAAAAAGTTTTTGGCTGGGTTTGGTATTGCCAGCCTGATAGCCGGGGCCAGTCTGGTTGGCGGTCCCGATGCTGCACGGGCTGCTGATAAGCCGGGCGGGAGTGGCTGAGGCGGCAGCAAAGGCAGTGCCGTGAGCACTGATAAGAAAATGAAAGCTGGCGAAGAAAAACCCGGAATGGAGATGAAAGGCACTCCGGAAGAGGAAGCGGAAAAAGCCAAGAAGATGAAAGACGAAAAGAAAAAACCCGCAAAAAGCGGTTGAAGCGGCTAAGCGAACGCAGGTTGCGTTCATAGAAACATTGTTTGAAAAGGCAGGGAAACCTGCCTTTTTTTATTTCCTCCGGATGGCGTAGACTCGATTTTCTATAGTAGAATAAGGTTTATCGTACCCGCGCTTTTTTACAGGAAGGGCGCGGCGGAAAAATTTCGGCGGAGAGAAGAGGATGGCAGAGCAAGCACGGTTGAAGGAAGAAGACGTACAGGTGCAGCTGCAAAGGTTTTTTGCGGACATGACCCAAAAGATTCCCCTCTTTCTTTTCTGCGAGCCGGGGAAAAACGAGCCCTTTGCCGAGGGGGCCAGGCAGATCATTCGAGCCATCCGGGAGATAACCGACAAGGTATCTCTGCAGGAATATACCCTGAAGCACGAACTGGCGAAAAAATGGCAGATCACCGGGTCGCCCACCCTGGTCTTTGCCCCGGAAACTTACAAGATTCGCTGGTTGGGCGCGCCATTGGGGCATGAGGTGCAAACCTTTATGGAGGCGCTCCGCGTTATTGGCCACCGACAGCCGGGCTTGAGCAAGGAAGCCATGAAGGTCCTTGCCAAGCTGGACTCCCCACGGGCGGTCAAGGTGTTTGTCAGCCCTTCCTGCCCCTATTGCCCACAGGCGGCGGTCAACGGGATCCGGGCGGCCGTGGCGCGGCCCGATCTTGTCTCCCTTGAAATCATCGATATCCAGGCCAACCCGGATATGGCCGATAAGTACGCAGCCCAGAGCGTGCCCCAGACCTTTGCCAATGAAAAGCAGATCGGTCTCGGCGCCCAGACGGAGGAACTATTTGTCGCCTCCCTGGCAGCGCTGGAGCCGCAACGGGTTTTTATCCCGGACAGCGATGCCGAGGAGATATCCTGTGACCTGGTCATTGTCGGCGGCGGGCCTGCCGGTTTGACCGCTGGTATTTACGCCGCTCGCAGCGGCCTTCAGGCCGTGGTTGTGGAAAAAGGCGTTTTGGGCGGTCAGGTTGCCACCACTCCCATGGTGGAAAATTATCCGGGTTTCACCCAGGTGGGCGGCAAGACCCTGGTGGATATCATGGTGACCCATGCCCTTGAATATGTGAAGATTTTTCCCGGCGAGGAGGTGCAGGACATTGTGCCGGGAGAGGTGTTCACGGTAACCACCAGCAGACGTCGCTACAAGGCGCGCGCGGTGCTGCTTGCCACCGGCGCGGGCAACAAGCGGCTTGGAGTCGTGGGGGAAGATCGGTTGGGTGGGCGCGGGGTCAGTTATTGTTCGACCTGCGACGGCCCGCTGTTCAAGGGGAAAAAGGTGATTATGGTGGGCGGCGGAGATAGCGCCGTGACCGAGGCCCTGCATCTGCACAACATCGGGGTAGAGGTGACCATGGTGCATCGGCGGGAGAGCCTGCGCGCCCAAGAGCAGCTGCTTGTCACCCTGCGGCAGTCCGGCATACCGGTTCTCTTTAACAGCGAGGTCGTCGAGATTTTGGGAGAATCCGGGGTTAAGGCGGTGCGGCTCAAGAGCAATCAAACGGGAAAAGAATCCACCCTGGAGGTGGATGGCGTGTTCATCGCTATCGGCTATGACCCGGCCGTGAAACTGGCCCAAAGTCTCGGGGCCGAGTTAACCCCGGAAGGCTATATCAAAAAGGATGCCCGCCACCGGACCACGGTGCCTGGGGTGTACTCGGCAGGTGATGTGGAAGGCGGCTTCAAGCAGATCGTCACAGCGGCCGGGCAGGGATCCGAGGCCGCGCTCGCCATCTTTGAAGACCTGATGAACCCCTATTGGACCGTTCAGAAAAAACGATAGATGACCGCGGTTGTCACACCCCAGAGCAGAACCAGGATTGTTGTGACAGCGCAGGCGGTGCCAAGTAACCGGTGGCCCAGCAATTCCCGACGATTCTCCTGATAGCCGAGGAGCAGTCCGCAGAGGATGCCAACCGCCATGCCGCCTCCATGGGCCCAGTTGTTGATTCCCGGCACCAACAGGCCAAAAACAAAGATGCTGATGGCCCAACCGCCGATTTGTTGGTACACCTGCTGGCCATAGCTGCCGCCCCGGCTTTTTCCGTAATAGAGGGCGGCGCCGATCAGGGCGCAGACCGCCGCGGAAGCGCCGATGGTAAGAGGGACTCCGGCCAGATAGGAAAGCAGAAACCCGCCGATGCCGCCCAGAGTATAGATGCTGAACATCCGGGCCAGGCCGTATTCCTGGATAACCAGGGTGCCGATCTGCCGCAGGGCGATGAGATTGAAGATGAGATGGAGCAGGCTGCCGTGCAGGTAAGAGGCTGAAATCAGCGACCACCAGCGGTGCAGGACATCGATGGGCATGGTGCCGGTCGCCCCCAGCAACAGCAGGCTCCGATTATCCGGTGAAAGAAAACCAAAGGGATTCATGCCCAGTCCCATGCCGCCTGGATTCATGATCAGCGAAAGAACAAAGAGGGCGATGTTGAGACCGCTCAACCATGCGAGAAAGAGCTCCGAGCTATGGAACAAGCGGAGGAACCCATTGTTTTTCCACCAGATACCAGGAGACTTGATGCCGCAATAGGGGCAGTTGGGTTCATCCCCGGCTGATGAGACGGCGACAGTTCGGGCAGAGCAGAGATTTTTTGTGGGTAACGGTCATAGGGCTGTGTGGGTGGTTTGACTATTTTTCCGGTAAGTGATCACAGGGGCAGGTTTCAGCAGGAACTGCACTGTGCCCAACTAACCACACCTGGTTTGAAAAAACCAGAAAAAGCGTGACTGCATGGTCTGAGTCATCTGTCGATGAAGGGACCATCATGGAAATGCAGCTTCTTTTTTCCCTGCAGGATTTGTACGGTGGCAGCATTCGCGACCGACTTGCCATCGCCCATATTCTGCATCCTCAGCTTGTTCTTGCGCTTGAAACAAACGAAGCATTTGTTCCGATGCTGGCACAGGCGGTGATTTTCCAGAAAGAACTGGCAGAAATCATGGCTGTTCTTGATCTGGGGTCCATGTGCGCTGCCTGCGGCGGCAGGAGCGGAGGAGGATGCTGCAGCAGTTTCATGGCCGGGGAAAACGATGTGGTCCAACTGCTGCTCAATCTCCTGGCCGGGGTTCGGGTGGCAGCCCTGCGCGAGGATGATGAATGTTGTTTTCTAGGAATAACCGGATGTATGCTTCTTTTTAAACCCATGTTCTGTCTGAATTATAACTGTCGGCAGATTATCCAGGGTGCAGCTCCAGCCGGGATGGAGAGGCTGGAGCAGGTTATCGGCCGCCTGCTCCAGCAGCAGTATGCCCTGGAGCAACTGCTGCTGGATGTCTTACGGCAAACGGGCAGGCTGGCCAAGAGATTTTGCTGTTAACAGCCCTCAATGGCCTTTTTC
>VMSS01000033.1 GCA_013791995.1 Desulfurivibrio sp.
CGGCGGCATTGCCGGAGGATGCGCCGTGCCCGGCGTCATGGCCGCACGCACCCTCCGCTCCCCCCGCGAACGGCTGGCCACCCTGCTTACCGTCTCCTTCATGAACTGCGGAGCCAAACTGCCGGTTCTGGCTCTGCTCACCGCCACATTTTTTTCCAGCAACCAGGCCCAGCTCATGTTCCTCCTTACCCTGCTGGCCTGGGCTGTGGCGCTCACCGCTGCCAAATTTTTGCGGCTCACCGTGCTGCGCGGCGAATCGACCCCTTTTGTCATGGAGCTTCCGCCTTACCGCTTTCCCACCTTCCGCGGCCTTCTCATCCATACCTGGGAAAGAACCTGGCAGTACATCAAGAAGGCAGGCACCACCATCCTGGCCATCTCCATCCTGATCTGGGCCATGATGACCTTTCCCGGATTACCAACATCGGAAAAAGAGAACTTCGCCCGGCAGCGCCAGGAAATTATGGCCACCGCTTCCACCCAGGCCGCAGAAGCGCGTGAAAAAGCGGACTCCCCTCTCTCAGCTCAAGCGCTGCAACTCAAGGAAAAACTGACGGCCATCGACACCGCGCAGGCGGGAAGCGCCCTGCGCCACTCCCTGGCCGGCAGAATCGGCACCTCCATGGAAGCAGTCAGTTGGCTGCCCGGTTTTGACTGGCGGACCAATATTGCTCTGGTGGGTGGTTTTGCGGCCAAAGAGGTCATCGTCAGCACCCTGGGCACGGCATATTCCCTCGGAGAGGCAGACGAAGAGGACAACACCTCCCTGTCCGAAACCTTGGCAAAAGACCCGAACTGGAACCCGGTGGTGGCGCTGTCCCTCATCGTCTTTGTCATGTTTTACGCACCTTGCTTTGTCACGGTGGTATGCATTTCCCGGGAATCCGGCTCTTGGAAATGGGGTCTTTTCTCCATCTGCTTCAACACCGCCTTCGCCTTTTTGCTCGCCACCCTGGTCTATCAGGGAGGACGGGCGCTGGGCTTTGCCGGATAAACGAACCGAAATCAAGGAGGCACGTCATGTGGCAAAACATCATCATCATTTTCATTATCGCGGCCTGCCTCTTTTTTATCGGCCGGAGAGTCTTTCGGCAATTCACCGGCAAACAGACGGGATGCGGCGGCAGTTGTGGGGGATGCAAGGACACATCCGCACAATCCGACAGCTGCAAGAGCAATACGGATTTTCCGAAAAAAACCGATGCGTGAACTGCCGAACAAACGATACGATTTTTCCCCCTGAACCATGCCTGTTGCAGCGAGGAATTCTGCTCGTGGAATCAGAAACGCGCCAAAAATTTCAAACCGTGTCCCATACCAGCCGAAAACTCTTATCAACGGTATTGCCCGCATCAGATCTCTCGCCTGCCTCTTTTTGCTCAGCCTCTGTTCCCGTGAGTCCAACCGCCTAATTTTTTTTGAAGAATATGCCAGAACTCTTTCTTTTTTGTGTACACTACAGGGCAACCTAACACGCTAAACGTTTGCAAGGAGAACCCATGTTGAACATCTTTGAAGACTGGCTTCTCAACCAGAACCTTTCGGAAAGACTTTCCCAATCACTGGGATTTTCCGCGACCATTGTCGCCCTGCTCATCCTCATCCTACTCAGCGGCTGGGCATCCCGCCGTTTTCTCTTGCCCTGGCTCGAAGAAGCGGTGGCCCGCAGCACCATCAAGTGGGACGACACCCTGGTCGAGCACTTTTTTTTCAAGCGGTTGGCCTATCTGGTGCCCACCGTGGCCGTGTATCTGGCCTGCGACCTCATCTATCCGACTGCCAGCCCATCCGGCAACCTCTTTAAGCGCATAACTCTGATCCTTTTTGTCATCATCAGCGTTCGGGTCCTCGATGCCTTTCTCCAGGCGGCGCACGACATCTACCGCACGCACGGAGCCACCAAAACCAAACCCATCCGCGGCTATATCCAGGCGGTCACCATTGTTGTTTACATCATGGCCGGCATCTTCATCGTGGCCATTGCCACCAACCAATCTCCATGGGGCATCCTCACCGTCTTCGGCGGACTCACCGCAGTGCTGATCCTGGTTTTTAAGGATACCCTGCTCGGTTTTGTGGCCAGCATCCAGCTTTCCGCCAACGATATGGTCCGGGTCGGCGACTGGATCGAGATGCCGAAATACGGGGCAGACGGCGATGTGGTTGATGTCTCCATCAACACCATCAAGGTGCGCAACTGGGACAAGACCATCGCCACCATCCCCACCTACGCCCTTGTTTCGGACAGCTTCAAAAACTGGCGCGGCATGACCGAGTCCGGCGGCCGCCGCATCAAACGAGCCCTGTTTCTGGACATGAACTCAGTTACGTTCTGCAACGAAGAGATGCTCACCAGTTTTGGCAAAATCGAGCTGCTCAAGCCTTACCTGGACAGCAAATGTACGGAAATCACCGACTATAACAGCGAGCACCGTGGGGACCCGGGCAGCCCGCTCAATGACAGACAGCAGACCAACATCGGCGTCTTCCGCGCCTACATTGTCGCCTATCTGAGAAACCACCCGAAAATCCGCCAGGACATGACCTTTCTTGTCCGCCACCTGGAGCCGACCGCCCAGGGGCTGCCCATGGAAATCTACGTCTTCAGCAGCGAACAGGCTTGGGCCGAGTACGAGGCGATCCAGGCCGACATCTTCGACCATATCCTGGCTGCGGTGCCGGAATTCGGCCTCCGCATCTTCCAGTTTCCCTCGGGCCACGACCTGAAAGGAGTGCTGCATACGTAATCATGCCGTGATCGTTGCAGCAGACTGATAAATCGGTTATACCGATCCTTGTCATTTAATACACTGATACAAAGGATCGGTTGCCATGGATATTCATCGTCTCGAAGTCTTTTGCAAGGTTGTTGAACTGAAGAGCTTTACCAAAGCCGCTGAGGCCGTTTTTCTTTCCCAGCCCACGGTGAGCGAACATATTCGCAGCCTTGAGGAAATGCTCGAAGAACGGCTGGTGGACCGGCTTGGCCGCGAAGCTCTGCCCACCCAGGCAGGACAGATTCTTTATAAATACGCCCGGAAGATCATCCGATTGCGTCAGGAAACCATCCAGGCCATGGCCGATTACCGCGGCGCCCTGGCCGGCCACCTTACCATCGGAGCCAGCACCATTCCCGGCGCCTATATCCTGCCGCAACAAGTTGGCGCCTTTAAAAAACTCCATCCCGCCATCCAGATCACCCTCTCCATCGGCAACTCCCGCACGGTTGCGGATGGAGTCCTGTCCGGCGACACCGAATTCGGCATTGTCGGCGCCCGCTGGAGCGATCCGGCCCTGGAATGGAAGGAAATTCTTGACGACGAACTGGTCCTGGCCGTGTATCCGTCCCATCCTTTTGCCAAGAAAAAATCTGTGGCACCCGCCCAGCTTCTCAACGAGCCGATGATCATCAGGGAGCGGGACTCAGGCACCCGCAAGGTCGTGACCCACTTGCTCGACAAACACCTGGATCTCGCCAAATCGCAGATCGTTGCCGAGATGGGCAGCACGGAGGCTGTGCGCCAAGGGATTAAGTCCGAAGTCGGCATCGCCGTCCTTTCCCGGCTGGCAGTGGCCGAGGATATCGAACGCGGCTCTCTGGTGGCGGTGCCATTGACCAATATCCACCTCTCACGCCCGTTTTATTTGATAACCCGGAAAAATCGACAGGCGTCCCCTGTCTGCAGCACTTTTCTTGATTTTCTGCAGCAGGCCCCGAACTGATGCGCCGCTCTTGACTTGGATCAAGGCGCCTTACCCCCTCCAGCGCTATTCTTGGCAGACAATCATACTGTGAGGTGAACTATGCAGTGGGACAAAGATGCGGAACTGGCGGTGGCCAAGGTGCCTTTTTTCGTCCGCAAGCGCGTGCAAAAAAGGGTGGAAACCGAGGCAGAGCAGTCTGGAGCCGCCAGGATAACAATGGATCATGTTGCAGCCTGCCGACAACGCTATCTGCACAAGCAGGAAGATGAGGTGCAAGGATTTACCATCGAATCCTGTTTCGGACACAGCGGCTGCCCCAACCGCATCGATACCGGAGAAAATCTGGTCGAGCAGCTTGAAACCTTGCTGCGCGCCCACAAACTCAAGGAATTCATGCATAGCAGGGTGAGCGGCAAGCTCAAGCTGCACCATGAGTTCCGGGTAACCCTGGCCGACTGTCCCAATGGATGCTCCCGCCCTCAAATTGTCGATATCGGCCTGATCAGCGCCTGCCTCCCTGTGCCAACCGAATTGCCCTGCTCGGATTGCGGGGTCTGTCTTGATGTCTGCCGGGAAGAGGGTATCGCCTTTCCCGTATCAGGAAAAGGTCCTCAATTCGACTGGCAGCGCTGCCTGGCCTGCGGCCAATGCGCCAAAGCCTGCCCAACCGGAGCAATCGCCCAAGGGCTCACTGGCTACCGCATTCTCTTGGGCGGCAAACTTGGCCGCCACCCGCAGCTCGGCCAGGAACTTTCCGGGATCTTTTCCGCGCAAACCACTCTGGAGATTGTCGATACCTGCCTAATTCATTTCAAGGCGGAAAACAGACGCGGAGAACGGTTCGGTGAACTGCTTAACCGCACCGGCGGTGAATTCCTCTCGCCCTATACCCTGAAACCCGCCTGAATATCGTTGGCTTATTTCAGCGACGGGTTTCGTATAAACTTGTTGCCGAATAGAACAAACTGCGTTATAAAAACCATCTCATTCATGCGCCCGTAGCTCAGCTGGATAGAGTGTCGGACTACGAATCCGCAGGTCGCACGTTCGAATCGTGCCGGGCGCACCAGTAAATACCAAGGGTTTAGAGGTTATCCTCTAAACCCTTTTTTTCGTTTTTTTGCCCCACCCGGCCCAAAGTGCGTTGAAAAAACCTGGGAATTTCAGGCAAATACGGTTACAGTGCCATGCGTAACAAGGGCTTGCTGTGCGCACCGCCCTGTATACCCTCACAAATCAGGAGAATTTTTCCATGCACCTCCCCACCAGCCGACGCTCTTTTCTCAAAGCCTCGCTGCTGACAACCCTTGCCTTTCTCCATCCCGGAGTGGCGCAGGCGGCTTTCTCTCCGGAGAATCAGCCATCAGGCCGATTGAATCTGTACAACACCCATACCGGCGAAAAAGTCAGCACCGTCTACCGCGACCAGAGCGGTGAATACAATACCCAGGCCATCAACGAGATCAATTGGCTGTTGCGTTGCCATTTTACAAATGAGCAGCACCCTATTGATATCCAGACCCTGGATTTTCTCGACCTGGTGAACACCCGGCTGGGCTGCGACAACGAGATCCATGTCATTTCCGGCTACCGTTCGCCGGAATACAACAACCGCTTGCGGAGCCTCGGCCGCAAGGTGGCCAAACACAGCCTGCATCTGGAAGGACGCGCCCTGGACATCCGCATTCCCGGCACTTCCCTGTCTTCCCTCCAGCGCGCTGCCCTTTCCCTTCGCCTCGGCGGGGTAGGCTATTACCCGAACGGAAACTTTGTCCATATTGATTCAGGAGCATTCCGCACTTGGTAGTTTGGCCCCACAAATCTTCCGCCCCCATATCGCTTGGCCTGATCTTCTCTTGCTTCCTTTGCGGCGCGCTTCTTGTTAGCCTGCTCGCCATGCCGGCAGTGGCGTCACCTGACTCCCCGGCATACGGGGAACTCTGCGTGCTGTCCGCGCTGGGGCGTCAGAATGCGCTCAAGCTCAACTTCGAGATGGCCATCAACAACGGGGCGACCGTGGAGGAGATCTTCGAGGCCCTCTTCCAGGTGGCGGCCTATGCCGGCTTCCCCGCCGCCTGGGACGCCCTGACAACGCTGGAAGAGGTACTGGCCGGCCGACGACGGGCCGATTGAGTCCGCGAAGGGCGGTCTGAC
>VMSS01000018.1 GCA_013791995.1 Desulfurivibrio sp.
GCTTGTCGTAATGGGCCAGGATATCCATGGCGTTCTTCATGGGGAAATGGTTGGTGCGGCGGTCGGTCATCGCGACCTTGTCACCGCTTTCCGGCTCAAAACCGGGGTTACAGTTGTATTCCACATGGCACTGGCCGCAGACCAGAGTGGAATCCATCTTGTCGAGCAAACCGATCTTGCGGAAATCCCTGAACTCCACAATTTTGACCTTGCCTTTGCCCTTGTCGGCATCGTAGGGCCGGGCGCCGCCTTCCCGTTCAATCGCATCGATCAAGCCGTCACGAACGATACGCGGCTGGGTGCCGTGGGGGTCGTGACACTGGATACAGCCCACCGGATTATGCACGTCCTTGATGAGCTCGTTGACATCCGAGGTTCGGTCCCACTTGGCCCGCTCGTCCTTGTCTCCCATGTACTTCCACTTGAGAATCAGGTCGGAGGTTTTGCATTGCAGACACACGGCATTGCCGGCCTTGGCGGTATAGGGCAGGAGCTTGCCCGTATCTTCCAGTACGTCCCAGGTTTTGCCGGGACGGGTCACAGCGTATAAGTCCTTGAACTGATAGCGGCCTCCGGCGAACCGGTCCACCGCAAGCTGGTCCACAACCATAAAGGGATGGGAACGGGGCTCGTTGTGTTCTTTGGTGAAACCATGGGGGGCGATGAGTTTGTCCTGCATAGGCGAACGGCCGGTGGGCATGCCCTTTTCCTTGCGGGCCTGCGCATCGTAATTCACCCGGTAGAAGCTCTTGAACTGGTCCTTGTGGCAACCGCCGCAGGTGGCAAGATCGAGGCTGGTGACCGGTTTGGTTTCGGCGTTTGCCAGATGCGCGTCCAGCTGAGAATGGCAGACGGTACAGGCCAGCCCCGCGTGCTTGGATCCCTTTTTCAGCTCCTTGACCTCTTCGTGGCAGGAAAAGCAGGTGGCCTCATCCACCCCTTTTACGGGTTTGGCCTTGGTTGCCGCAAGACCCGGGCTTACCCAGATCATGGTCAGGGCCATGATTGGTCCGATCCATATCCTCTTCGTCATTTTCTTCCCTCCTCTCTGTGATTATTTCTTAAAAAAACACATTCCAAGGATACAGAAATTCTAGCACAGGAGACTTGGCTTAGGTCAAGGCAATTCGTGGCGGCGGAAATCTGCGACAAATTGTCGCAGGGCTTCATTTGTCCGGTATTTTCCCACTTTTTTAAAAATATTGTGCGATAATTTAAAAAACCCTTCCATGCTACACAGAGCTTGAGAATTTCCCGCAATTTCCAATCAACACAACAGAGGATTTTTTCCGATTTTGACTTAAGTCAATTCAGGTTGAGCAATAACCCGGTATTAACTCAAAACCGTACGAATACATTGTAATTCTCTTCCGATATTTACCCCACCGCAATAATGCCTGGTGACATCATTCACATGCACCAGGATCCGTTTGAGATAGGCGAAAAGGGACTGATATGAAGAAAAAAGCCGCGAAGCAAGCAAAGCCACAGTAGCCGCAATGGTTGCCGGTGGTTTTTCATTACAAGGGAGGTGAAAAAAATGGGATCAATGTTCACGGCACAACGCATGAAGATCCTTGGTGCAGGACTCATTGTCGCAGCCTTGTTGACGCTCTATCTTATGCTGGGGCCGCCGCGCCTGCTGGCCAAGTCGGAATCCCCGGATTTTTGCGCCGGTTGCCATGTCATGGAGAGCGAGTATGTCGCTTTCATGCACTCAGGAGCGCACCGGCGCAACAAGTGTGTTGATTGCCACCTGCCCAACGACAACGTTGTTATGCATTATGTTTGGAAATCCATCGACGGCATGAAGGATGTGGCGTTTTTCCATTCCGGACATGTTCCGGAGCGGATCACGTTGTCTGATCATGGCGCCAAAGTAGTACAAGCCAACTGTATCCGCTGCCACAGTCAATTGGTGTCGCAAATGGATACCTCGTCACGCAACTGCTGGAATTGTCACCGCCGCATTACCCACACCGGTACCGGTATAATTGAAACACTCTGAGCCATACCACATCACCCAGGAGGACTTGAGATGAAAATGAAAGTATTCGCCCCCTTTATGGCCGCCGCCCTGTGCGGTCTTCTGGCAACCGCCTGCGCACCGCCCAAACCAGAACAGGTCAAAGGCATCCAGATCCCTGACGGCACAATTGATCCGGCAGTCTGGGGCAAGGCGTATCCGGAAGAATATGAAGGATGGAAAAAGACCGCTGAAGCAACCCCTGCAGGGAAAAGCAAGTACAAAAAAGGAAATGACAACGGGCAAACCTTCGACAAACTCTCTGAATATCCCTTTAATGCACTGCTCTTCAATGGCTGGGGCTTTGGCGTCGAGTACAACGAACCCCGTGGTCACTTCTACATGCTCACAGACCAACTCGAAGTTGATCCCTCCCGGATCAAGTCCGGAGGCGCCTGTCTGACCTGCAAGACTCCCTACGCCTCACAGCTTGCCGAAAAATACGGCACGGATTATTTCTCAAAGCCGTACAATGATGTGCTCAATTTAATCCCCAAAGAACATCAAAAGCTTGGCGTAGCCTGCATCGATTGCCACGACAACAAGGATATGACCCTCAAGCTTTCGCGGGGATTTACCTTGGGCAAAGGGCTTGCCAAGCTGGGAGTCGATGAGACCAAACTGACCAATCAGGACAAGCGGACCCTGGTGTGCGCTCAATGCCATGTCAGCTATATGGTCCAGAAAACCCCCGAGATGAAATCGCAGGATGTTATTTTTCCGTGGGAAGGAAGCACGTGGGGCAAGATTTCCATCGAAAACGTCATCAAGAAACTCCGCAGCGATCAGTCCTATGGCGAGTGGACCCAAAGCGTTACCGGCTTCAAACTGGCCTTTATCCGCCACCCCGAATTTGAAATGTTTTCCAACAACAGCGTCCACTGGATGGCCGGAGTTGCCTGTGCTGATTGCCACATGCCCTACACCAGGGTGGGCAGCAAGAAAATTTCCGATCACCGGATCATGAGCCCGATGAAAAACGGCTTCAAGGCATGTCAGCAATGCCACTCCGAAACTCCGGAATGGCTGCGCGAGCAGGTAATCGCTATTCAGGATCGCGCCGCTTCCCAGTTTATCCGCTCCGGTTATGCTCTGGCCACGGTGGCCAAACTCTTTGAACTGACCCATAAGGAGCAGGCCGCCGGCAAGCAGATTGACAAGAAGCTCTACGACCTGGCCAAGGATCACTATGAAGAGGGCTTCTACCGCAACCTTTTCTTCGGTGCGGAAAACTCGGTTGGTTTCCACAACCCCACCGAGGCAATGCGCATGCTTGGCGATGCCACCATGCATGCCGGCAAGGCAGAAGGGTTGCTGCGTCAAGCTCTGACCAAAGCAGGGGTTGACGTGCCGATAAAGGTTGATCTTGAACTGGCCAAGTACACGAATAACCGTGGGGCCAAAAAGCTGATGTTCAGGCCGGAGCAGGAGCTGAAGGATCCCTACGGGCCACAATCGTAACAGAATCCAGGCACCAATAAACGGGGAGACAGCTTATGCAGTCACCCCGTTTATTGGATGATTTTCGCTGCATGCCATGCAACTCTCTATTACACTTTTAACTGGATAAACCAAAAGGAGAGAACCCATGAAGACATTACTATTGTTGAGTGCTCTGCTGGTGGCCTGTGTCAGCGGAATCGCCATGGCCACGGACCAGACTGATATCGCCCAGTACACCTCCTGCCAGTATTGCGGCATGGACCGACAGAAATTTGCCCACAGTCGTATGCTGATCGAATACGCAGACAACAGCAGCGTCGGACTCTGCAGCCTCCATTGCGCGGCTCTGGATTTGGCTAACCAGTTGGACAAGATGCCTGCGGCCATCAAGGTCGGCAACTACAACACTAAAAAGCTGATCAATGCCGAGTCTGCGACCTGGGTGCTGGGCGGCAAGGTCAAAGGGGTCATGACCGGCCGGGCCAAGTGGGCCTTCGCCAACAAGGATGAAGCCATGAAGTTTGTCGCAGAGAACGGCGGGGATGTGGTCGATTTCGAGGCAGCCATCAGCGCGGCCTATCAGGACATGTACCAGGATACCCGGATGATCCGGCAAAAACGGCAGGAAATGAAGAAGATGAAGATGTAACCGCGAGAGAGTCTCTTCTTGCTGGACAAAAAAGGGGAACCCTTGCGGGCTCCCCTTTTTTTATTACATTTTTTTTGTTGCTCAACTACAGGATGGCCTTCATCTCTCCCATATAGGAACGCAACTCGGCGCCGATCTCCTCGACCCCGGTGTAGCGAATCGCCTCGTTGACCTGAACCAGCTCGATGTTGTTCACTCCGTTGTCTTTCACAGAAAGGCCCTTGCCGATCACATCGGTGTCGATCTTCTTCATGAATTTAGCCAGCATGGGCACGGCGGCATGGGCAAAGAGGTAGCAGCCGTACTCGGCGGTATCGGAGATGACCACGTTCATTTCGTAGAGCTTCTTTCTGGCGATGGTGTTGGCGATGAGCGGCACCTCGTGCAGTGACTCGTAATAGGCAGACTCCTCTTTGATCCCGGCGGAAACCATGGTGTCGAAGGCCAGCTCAACCCCGGCCTTGACCATGGCCACCATCAGGATGCCGTTGTCAAAGTACTCCTGCTCGTTGATCTTCTTCTTGGTGGAGGTGGATTTCTCAAAGGCGGTTTTACCGGTGGCCGCACGCCATTTGAGGAGATTTTTATCGTTGTTGGCCCAGTCTTCCATCATGGTCTTGGAGAAATAGCCGCTCATGATGTCGTCCATGTGCTTCTCAAAGAGCGGTTGCAGGATTTCCTTGAGGTTCTCGGCGAGATCAAATGCCTTGATCTTGGCCGGATTGGAGAGGCGATCCATCATGTTGGTGATGCCGCCATGCTTTAACGCCTCGGTGATGGTCTCCCAGCCGTACTGCACGAGCTTGGAGGCATAGCCGCTCTCGATTCCTTTTTCAATCATCTTGTCGTAGCAGAGAAGCGACCCTGCCTGGAGCATGCCGCAGAGGATGGTCTGCTCGCCCATCAGGTCGGACTTGACCTCGGCGACAAAGGAGGATTCCAAAACCCCGGCCCGATCGCCGCCGGTGCCGCAAGCATAGGCCTTGGCCTGCTCCCAGCCCTTGCCCTGGGGATCGTTGGCACGATGCACCGCGATCAGGGTGGGAACGCCAAAGCCGCGTTTGTACTCTTCGCGCACCTCGGTTCCGGGAGACTTGGGGGCAACCATGATGACGGTGAGGTCCTTGCGGATCTGCATGCCCTCTTCGACGATGTTGAAGCCGTGGGAGTAGGAGAGTGTCGCCCCTTTCTTCATCAGCGGCATGACCACGGAAACCACCTTGGTATGCTGCTTGTCCGGGGTGAGGTTGATGACCAGATCGGCCTTGGGGATCAGCTTTTCGAAGGTATCCACAACAAAGCCGTTGCCATGCGCGTTCTTGTAGGACTGACGCTTGGTCTTGATCGCTTCCTCGCGCAGGGCGTAGGAAACATCAAGGCCGCTGTCCCGGAGGTTCAACCCCTGATGCAACCCCTGGGCGCCGCAGCCGACGATAACGATCTTTTTGCCTTTGAGCGCCTTTACTCCGTTGAACTCGGAAGAATCCATGAACCGGCACTGGCCAAGCTCATCAAGCTGCAAGCGCAGCGGCAAACTGTTGAAGTAATTCTGTCCCATTGTTTTCTCCTTATCGTATTGGAAATATGATTTTATTTCTTGCTATCAGGCCATCATAGCTTCATTTTCTGTTGCGTCAAGTGACTTGTTCGCGATATTGTATTGCGAAATATGCAATACTGGCCGGTTGTGCGGAATAAACGCCTTGCATGAACTCCCGAAAAATGGCCCTTCGACAAGCTCAGGGTGAACGGAATTTTAGCCTGTTATTTGATCTCTCACAGCTGAAACCGCTCCTACAACAACAGAGACACCCGACCCGCAAGAGCGACTTCAACCGCGATAATCCTTTTGATATGTAACAACCGGGACAATATAAAACGAGAAATCCGTTCGTGCTGAGCCTGTCGAAGCACCTGTTTGACCAATTACAGAATTGCTGCGATTCCCCCACTATCACCGAACAAACCAAGGAACTCACCTATGGACATGGAGGAACTCAAACTCTTTCGCCATCTGGCCGAATCCCTGCATTTCGGCAAAACCAGCCGCGCCTGCCATGTGACGCCTTCGGCGCTCACCCGCACCATCCAGCGCATCGAGGCGGAGGTAGGCGAGCTTCTCTTTGACCGCGACAACCGCTCGGTGCGGTTGACCAGAGCGGGCGAGGGGTTGAAGCAGTACGCCGAGGAAACCCTCGAACGCTGGAAAGAACTAAAAAACAGCCTGGCCGGCGATGCGACCCTGCATGGAGACATCTCCCTCTACTGTTCGGTAACCGCGGCCTACTCCATCCTGCCGGATATCCTCGGCAGGTTCCGCAAAGCCTGCCCGGAGGTGCAGATCAAGCTCCAAACCGGCGATGCAGCTCAAGGGTTGAACCGGCTGCGCAACGGTGAGGTGGAGGTGATCATCGATGCTCTGCCGGAAAAAAAGCCCGCAAGCCTGGAGTTCATGCCGCTCACCGAAACACCGCTGGAATTCATCGCGCCGCTTGGATTCCCGGAAACGGTGATCCACGATGGCCCGGAGATCGACTGGCGGAAAACCCCGGTGATCGTGGCCGAACAGGGGCTCAGCCGGGAACGGCTCGACCGCTGGTTTGCCGCAAAAAAGATTCTGCCCAATATCTATGCCCAGGTGGCAGGCAATGAGGCGATCATCGCCATGGTCAGCCTGGGCTGCGGGGTAGGGGTGGTGCCAAGGCTGGTGCTGGAAAAAAGCCCGCTTCAGGAGCAGATCACGGTGCTCGATATCTCCCCCAAACTCGCCCCGTTCTCTCTCGGCGTCTGCACAGTGAAAAAAAATCTGCGCAACCCGAAAATCATGGCCTTCTGGGAAATTGCCGCCCCGAAGTAAGGATTATCCCTCGCTCAGCCAGTTCGACCATATCATGAAATCAGAGGCGAATGCCGGTCGCTTCGAGCTTTTTCAAGTATTGACAATCTGTTAGACGCATGGGATTGTTGCTTAGATTGTTTGGCCATAAGGGCCAAAGCCGCAGAATAACTTATTAGCCCCCAACGACTATTATGGATACTTATCACATTGAAATGCGCGCATACCGGAACATCGGGTGGGCTTGGCTTGTGTTCTGTCTTGTCGGCATGACTGCAGCACTCCTGTCTCAACTCTATCTGCCGGCAGCGGGAATTGCTCTCTCTTCATTATTTGGGGCTTATATGGCGCTGGGTTCCGGCAGCTTCGACATCGACAGTAATGGTCTTACCCACACGTCATTTTTTGGCACTTGGCACATTCGCTGGGACGAAATATCCAGCGTTGAGATTGGAGAAGTGGAAGGCACGCTGGTCCTCCACGGCAGCAACAAGCGCTTTATTCTCTCTTCGCCCGGCGGGTGGGATGCTTCGGTGAAAGAAGAAGCCTTTGCCTTTGTAATCAAGCAGTTTGAAGCGCGCAATATCCCTCCGATTCCAAGCCGGACTGCCGCATACAAGATCATGAAAAACACCCGCGTTCCCAATTGAGACCAGGACATACTTGTGACCAATAACGATATCCTGCGCAGTCTCCGCTACGCCTTCGCCTGGAACGATGCGAAAATGGTCGCAGTCTTCGGTTTGGCCGAGCACCGGGTCACCGCAGAGCAGATCAGCGGTTGGCTTAAAAAAGAGGATGAGCCGGGGTATCAGCCATGCAGCGACATGGAACTGGCGATCTTCCTCAACGGCGTGATCACCGAGAAACGGGGCAAGAAAGAAGGTCCGCAATCCCCACCGGAACAGCGTTTAACCAATAATATCATTGTCCGGAAATTAAAAATCGCCCTGAACCTGCGGGACGACGATATGTTGGCGATTCTGGCCCTGTCCGAGGTGCGCCTGAGCAAACACGAACTCAGCGCCTTTTTCCGCAGGCCGGACCATCAACACTACCGCGAATGCCACGATCAGGTCTTGCGCGGTTTTCTCAAAGGAGTGGGGCTTAAGTATCGTGCCTGACGGATTTGGAATTGAGGCGAAAGAATGGAAGGACAAGAATAATTAAGGTACAATTAAGGGGACAGCATACTTAATTCTTGGCTATCTTTTCCACTGCATCAGTCTCTGAATTACTAACCCCCCTTCATCTCCCCGTTTTTCCACACATCCACATCTTTCCCCTCAAGTTTTCCAACCACCCTCCCGAAAAGCACAGTAGTACGGTTGCACCTTCCGCCCACCGTGCCACACTGCAAACCAGCATCGGGAGCATATAATGAACATTCCAGCCCAGTCCGGCCAGGGACCTGCCACCAGCAACAACTACCAGTCCCTGTATGCCGCCCCCTCCGCCAAGAGCACCTTCGCCCAGACCCTTGCCCAGACTCAATCGTCCTCTTTCTCCCTGACCACTGCGGAAGGCGATCTGGTCACCCTCTCGAGCCTGAGCCAGAATTACCAATACACCCAGGCAGTCGGCTGGTATTCCCCCGCATCCTCGGGGGTGAATTATTCCAGCAGCTCCACCTCTGCCGAAGCCATGGGGATCTCGGTGCAGGGGGACCTCAATGCGCAGGAGCTTGCCGACATCACCAGACTGGTGAGTGAATTGACTTCCATTGCCTCTGTCTTTTTTTCCGGCGACCAGGAAGGCGCCATAACCAGGGCCATGGATTTCGGCGGAATGCCCATGGGCTCGGTCACGTCTCTTGCCGCCTCGTTCAGCAATCACACCGTATCCCAGACCACAATCACCAGCCACTCGCCTTTGCCTGCCATGGCAGACCTCAAGGATCTCTACCAACAGCTCGAGGCAAACTCGACCGATCAGCTTGATTACGTTGAACTGCTTGAGGAGCGCTGGAAGCAAATCCTCAAGGCTCTGGATGAAATGAAGGAGAAAGAGCTGGATGGACTATTCGCCCGCAGGGAGCAGCACGAGTCAGTACCGGTGGAAGGGGTGAATACCGAATCGCCATCCGTGCCGCCCGTGGAGAGCGCTGCCAGACAGATGCTGGTCCGCATGGAAGAGTTCCTTGGCAACCACCCGAAACTCAGTCCCTTTGCCGGGCCTCTGGCCTCGTCCGCCATGGAAAAAGCAGCAAGCAGGGAGGATCAAACCCGGGCGAGTATTGCCGGAGATTTTTCCGCGTTGCAGAACGCTTTCCGCAACCAGTTGGAACAGTGGTTTCTTCCTCCGCAGCCGCCGAAAATAGCCGAGCCGCTCACGGAAGCATAACCCTTTTCAACCCGTTTCCGGCAAGCCGCTGACATCGTGCCACATTGGCCTTTCCGCCGTCATTCCGGCTGGAGTTTATCCCCGCATGGGGACCTGGATGACCTATTTTAAAATTCCCCGCTGATCACCACTTGACCACGTTCACCAAAGCCGGCCCCCGCTGCACGGTCCGCAGGTATTCCACCGCCGGGTCGCCAAAGGCGATCGCATACCCCAGGGTATGGTTTTCCGGAATACCGAGCTTGCCCGCCACCTCAGGGCAGAGACCAAGGGCCATCATGCAGATGCCGTCCCAGACCGTGCCGACTCCTTTGGCATGGGCGATAAGTTGGAAGGTGGTGAGGGCGATGAGGCAGTCCTGATCAGGGCAGGGGGCATCTGCCGGCGCGCTGGTGATGAGCAGATGCGGGGCTCCTCGAAAGATGATGTCCTTGCCCTCCTCCTGCCACGCCTTGACGGACCAGCCGAGGTACTTCCCAACCAACCCTTCCGGCAGCTTGCCTTCTTCCTTCTGTTTATCGATTCGGGAAATCAGATACTCCCGCAACTCGTCCAGCACTGCCCGCTCCCTGACCACGGTGAAGAGCACTGATCGGGCATTAACCCCGGTTGGCGCATGGCAGGAAACCTCCAGCAGCTCGTCGATAAGCTCCGGGACCAGATCCTTGTCGCGGTAACGACGCACCGCCCTGCGTCCCTTGATCAGGGTGACAAGGGACGCAGGGTCGGGCATGTTCCCCTGAAGCACGGTGCTCACGTCGGGATTCTTGCCGAGGATCGAAACAGCAGCGGTCGGGCAGACGGCAAGGCAGTGCTGGCACTGAAAACACCCCTCCTCATTGATCATTTCCGGATAATCTTCCATGGCAATGACACCTGCCGGACACTCAAGCACACATTCGCCGCACTGGATGCAGCGCTCCTCATCGATGTGAAATTGAAGCATGATGGACCCTCCTCTTGTTTTCAGGACACCTTTGCTGCGGCTTTGAAACCGGGGACATAACCATCTCTTAGCGCATTTTACCACGAACAGCCAAGACAAACGCAAGAGGGTGTTCCGAATCGGAGAGTCTTTCGGATAACAATCCGCAGCAGGAGAAAGAAAGAGGGGTATAAAAATTTTTTCTTTCCTGCTACCCTGTACTGGAGGGGAATACCGTACCATTGCCCCTCTCCCCCGCATGAAAAAAATTTCCTTTTCTGTTACCCTGTGGGCTTTGCAGGGCGACAGGACCTTTCGCAAATAACTTCGCCCGGGAGGCAACACGTGAAAACTTCAGGATTATATCTCCAGCTTTTCAGTATCCATGGCCTGGTCAGGGGAAAATCGCTGGAGCTTGGCCGCGATGCCGATACGGGCGGCCAGGTGAAATACGTATTGGAACTGGCCCGGTCCCTTGCGGCCCGCCCGGATGTTGCCCAGGTTGACCTCATTACCCGGTTGATTGTCGATAAAACCGTTTCTTCCGACTATGCCCAGCCCATCGAGCCGCTTTCCGACAAGGCGAGGATCGTGCACATCCAGTGCGGCGGCCGTAAATACATGCGCAAGGAGCTGCTCTGGTCCCATCTCGACGAAATGGTGGACAAAACCCTTAAGTTCATCAAGAGCTCCGGCCGGGTACCCGATGTTTTCCACGGACACTATGCCGACGGCGGCTATGTGGCGGGCGAACTGGCGCGCATCTTCGGCTCCCCCTTCATTTTCACCGGTCACTCCATGGGGGCCCACAAGAAAAAGAAACTGCTCTCCGAAGGATTAACCCTGGAAGACATCAACCGGCGCTACCACATCGATCACCGTATTGTGGTGGAAGAGCGGATCATCAAGGATGCCGAGCAGATTTTCGTCAGCACCAATCACGAAATCAAAAAGCAGTATGCTCTGTACGCCAATTACAAAGCGGGCAATTACTTGGTGAACCCCCCGGGCATCGACGTGGAAACCTTTTACCCCCACTATGCCCTCCAGCTTGACGCAGACGCGGGCGACGAATCCACCCGGCAGGCCAGGGTGGTGCTGCTCCGCGAACTCCACCGCTTCTGGGTCTCCCCGGAAAAGCCGTTCATTCTGGCTCTCTGCCGCCCGGACCAGCGCAAGAATATTGCCGGGCTGATCACCGCCTACGGCGAGGACAAAGAACTGCAGGCCATCGCCAACCTGGCCATCTTCGCCGGAATCCGCAAAAATATCGCCGAAATGGAAGATAATGAGCGCAATGTGCTCACCGACATGCTGCTCCTCATGGA
>VMSS01000023.1 GCA_013791995.1 Desulfurivibrio sp.
CCGTCATGGTGTGCGCTCAACTGTTGACAGGGTTTGCCTTCAATAGGGATCAAGCTTGAGTTAAATTCTTACATAAAAAAAGGTTGTGGAGCAAGATAAAACCAAAACTAGGTTTGTGTTTGTTGGGATTGCTTCATGATATCAGTATGTTATGTGACTGGTTGCGCGTGGATTGATTGTCTCTGTTCATGTGTCTTTCCTCTTGACTCTCTATCTTAATAGCACTATTCTTTGCGAGTTTTAGTTGTAACAAGATGTAGAGCATTCCGTTGGAAGTGAGCATATTTTTTATGATTCCAGAAGCGTTTTGTTCTGGAATCATAACAGGATGTCTTTGGTTCAATAAAAATTTTAAGGAGGATTACCATGTCAGTATGTGTTGTTGGCCACTCAAATCCCGATACCGATTCCGTTGCCGCCGCCATTGCCTACGCCCACTATCTGAAGGCAACCGGCACTGACGCAATTGCCTGCATGCAGATCGAGGCAGACAAGCTGAATCCCGAGAGCACCACCGTTCTCAAAAAGTTTGGTCTTGCCGTTCCCCAGACCATGATGGATGCTGCCGGCAAGAAGGTTGCCTTGGTTGATTTCAGCGATATCGGTCAGGCTCCGGCAAATATCAAAGATGCCGAAGTTATTGCCATTATCGATCATCACAAGATTGGTGACATCACCACCAATAATCCGATCGTTTTCAATGCCCAACCCGTAGGCTGCACCTGCACCGTGCTCTACGAGATGTTCAAAAACAACAATGTCGCTTTGCCCAAGGATATTGCCAGTGCCATGCTCGCCGCCATCCTGAGCGACACCGTTAATTTCAAGTCTCCCACCTGCACTGCTCCTGACAAGGCTGCTGTTGCCGCACTGAAAGATATCGCCGGCGTTGCCGACACCGATGCGCTCTTCATGGAGATGCTGAAGGCCAAGTCTTCCATCGACGGTGTCCCCATGAAGGATCTCGTTTTCCGTGACTACAAGGATTTTGACATGAACGGCAAGAAGGTCGGTATCGGCCAGCTTGAGCTCGCCACCCTTGAGCAGGTTGCCGGTATTCGTGCCGACCTGTACAAGGCTCTTGAGGACCTCAAGAAGGATGGCCGTCATTCCGTATTGTTCATGCTCACCGATGTTGTGAAAGAGGGCACCGACCTGCTGGTAGTTTCCGAAGAGCCCGCGCTTATCGAGCAGGCTTTCGGCGGCAAGATCGCGAACAACTCCATGTGGGTAGACGGCATGATGAGCCGCAAGAAACAGACCGTCCCGCCTTTGCAGAAGGTTTTCGGCTGCTAAGACGCTGAATAGCTAAGTGTTATTTTAAAAAACCCCCGGACGGGATTTCCGTCCGGGGGTTTTTTTGTGTCGGTTAGGAATGTCAGAGCCCGTGGAACGAGATCACTCCGTGTTATTTCTTTCGGGCGCTATCCTTCTTGATAGTCTTCTTGGAAGCTGGTTTGCTTTGGGGGGCGGCAGTTTTGTCATCCTTGGTTTCTTCATCCCAATGCTTGCGGCCAACCATCCCAAGAAGATGTTTGTCCAGTCTGACAAGATGGTGCATGGCCCGCAAACGTTCCGGTGTCGTTTCACCATTAATGTTGATGATTATCAGCCGATTGATTCCGAAGCCGTATTGATTGTTCAGATCTATCACTGCCCCAATCACCACCACCCGGCCGCTTTCTATTCTTTGCTCATAGCGCTTTGTGGCTGTTGCTACCTGGAAATCCACATTTTTTTCCACAAGCAAGGTTTCAGCATGTGGACCAGTCCCAATGTCAGCCTGATCTCCCAGAGAAACACGCAGGCCGTCCAAGTCCCGACGCAAGTCCGTCCCAAGGTGGGCATACCCTTTTGCGTAAAGCCGGATGCTGTCGTTGTTGGTGTTACCGGTGATGAGCAAAACCGGGGTGTGGAGTTCGTTGACGCCGTAATCAATTGCTCCGGCAGACAACGAGAATTGATTGCCTGGATTCCTAACCGAATAAATTGCGTCAACGGGTTCAGGGTAGAACAATGTTGCCTGCACCCGGGCATCGCAATCCGCCAGCCAGGTCATGTGCGGGGTGCCGGGTGTCCGTTGCGGCTCGTCTGCAGGCCTGCTCATCACAACCTGATCATTGTGCCGGGCGATTTTCTCTGCCACGGCAAAGGGGGGCAGCCCTGCCCGAAGCTTTTTGATCGGGCGAAGGTCCGCACCGCTGACTACGGGAAGAAAGATAATGCACAATGAGAGGGAGAAGATTATTCCGAGGCGCATTTGTTTTGATCCTGATGTTTCAAAATATTTCCAATTATCTGTTACTGTCATTATCGGTGAATCTGCGGATGTCTAAAGTTTTTTTCGTACTCAAAATCATGCCGGCGCTGGAATACGGAAAAATTGTACGTTATCAATGCGTAAAAACAGTTAGTTACCGATGTGTCACCATTGTCTGGATGCGTTTTTCGGCAATCGACAAATCCCGTCTGTTGTCTTGACAATGAAAAAGAGCATACTTATTGTTGGACACAAACGTAAGATTACTTGGAAAAATCAAGTTATTGCAATGGGATACACTTCGGTTTGCACATCCAAGCGGATTTGTTGCGCCGGAAAGGAGATGCGGGTGACTGAACACGAGGAAAACAAAGAAGAAGGTCTTGAGCAGGAAGGCTCAGGGCAAGAGCAGTCCAGTGGCGAGACGGAAGATGTTTCCGTGCAGTTGGCAAAGGCTCTGGAAAAGAACCGGGAGCTTGAGGACAAGCTGCTTCGCATGGCGGCCGAGCAAGATAATTTCAGGAAAAGAATGCAGCGTGAGCGGGAAACAGCGTTCAAGTATGCGGAAGAAGCCATCCTGCGGGAGATTCTCCCTTCTCTTGACAACCTCGAACGTGCCGTTGAGCAATGTAAGTGTTCCCCGGATACCGAGGCTCTTTTGGCCGGAGTGGAAATGACCTGCAAGGGTTTGCTCAATACCCTGGAGAAATTCGGCGTTAAGCCGCTGGATGGCGAGGGGAAGCAGTTTGATCCAAATTTCCATGAGGCCGTGGCCATGGAAGCCAGTCCGGACGTGCCTGAGAATCAGATTCTGCAGGAGTATCAGAAAGGATATATGTTTAAAGACAGACTTATCCGGGCGGCCAAGGTCGTCGTTTCAAAGGGTAATGTTGAAGAATAACAAGGATGATTCATCCCGTTAGGTAAGGAGAATATGAAATGGGTAAGATTATTGGTATTGATTTAGGAACAACAAATTCATGTGTCGCTGTGATGGAAGGCGGCGAGCCTAAGGTTATCGCCAATGTGGAAGGCAACAGGACAACGCCTTCAGTGGTGGCGTTTTCCAGCAGCGGCGAGCGGTTGGTGGGTCAGGTTGCCAAACGGCAGGCGGTCACCAACCCGACCCGCACCCTGCATGCCATCAAGCGGCTTATCGGGCGTAAATTCATCGATGCGGAAGTGAAAAAGAGCATCGAAATCAGCCCGTTTCAGATCGTCAACGGTAAGGATGGTGACGCGGCAGTTGAGGTTGACAGCAAGGTTATGACCCCTGCCGAGATTTCTGCCATGATCCTTACCAAGATGAAGCAGACAGCAGAGGAATATCTGGGCGAGGAAGTCACAGATGCGGTCATTACCGTACCCGCTTATTTTAATGATTCCCAGCGTCAGGCCACCAAGGACGCGGGCCGGATTGCGGGTCTTAATGTGCAGCGGATCATCAACGAGCCTACAGCCGCAGCCCTGGCTTACGGTCTGGATAAAAAAGGCGAAGAGAAAATCGCTGTGTTCGACCTGGGCGGCGGCACCTTTGATGTCTCGGTACTGGAGATCGGTGACGGCGTGTTCGAGGTGAAATCCACCAACGGCGATACCTTTCTCGGCGGCGAAGATTTCGACATGCGGATCGTCAACTGGATCGCCGATGAGTTCAAGCGGGATCAGGGTATTGATCTGCGCACCGATAATATGGCCTTGCAGCGTCTGCGGGAAGAGGCGGAAAAGGCGAAGATGGAGCTTTCCACCACCATGGAGACCGACATCAATCTGCCCTTTATCACGGCGGATGCCTCCGGCCCCAAGCATCTGCAGATGAAGCTCTCCCGTGCCAAGCTGGAAAGCCTGGTAGAGGATCTGATCGAGCGCACGGTTAAGCCCTGTCAGATTGCCCTGAAGGATGCCGGGATAAGTGCGGCGGACATCGACGAGGTGATCTTGGTCGGCGGCATGACCCGGATGCCCAAAGTTCAGCAGAAGGTGAAAGAGATTTTCGGCAAGGAGCCCCATAAAGGCGTAAACCCTGACGAGGTTGTAGCCATCGGCGCTGCTGTGCAGGGTGGGGTGCTCAAGGGTGATGTCAAGGACGTGCTGCTCCTCGATGTTACTCCGCTGTCTTTGGGAATCGAGACTCTGGGCGGAGTGATGACCAAGCTCATCGAGAAGAACACGACCATCCCGACCAAGAAGAGCCAGGTTTTTTCCACCGCGGCGGACAGCCAGCCCGCAGTTTCCATCCATGTTCTGCAGGGTGAGCGCGAGATGGCCACAAACAATAAGACCATCGGCCGGTTCGAGCTGACCGATCTTCCTCCGGCGCCTCGCGGGGTGCCGCAGGTCGAGGTTACCTTTGATCTGGACGCCAACGGCATTCTCCATGTTTCCGCCAAGGATCTCGGCACCGGTAAGGAGCAATCCATCCGGATCACCGCCTCAAGCGGTCTTTCCGAAGAGGAAATCCAACGGATGCAAAAAGACGCCGAGGC
>VMSS01000046.1 GCA_013791995.1 Desulfurivibrio sp.
CCAATATCCGATTGCTTAAGCGCTAGGGCAATCTCCTCCTGGAACGCCTGCAACCGGGCAAGCCGCTCGGTCTTGACCGCTTCCGCAACCTTGTCAGGGAAATCAGCGGCCTTGGCATTGGGACGGTCGGAATACTTAAAGGAATAAGAGCCGTGGTATTGCACCGTCTCCATTATCTGCATGGTGGCATCAAAGTCCTCGTCCGTTTCGCCTGGAAAACCAACGATGATATCGGTGGTCAGGGCGATGTCCGGTCGGTATTCCCGCAGCCTGGCCGCCTTGTCGAGATAGGCCTCGATGGTGTACTTGCGGTTCATTTGTTGCAAAATACTGTTTGAGCCGGACTGTACCGGGAGGTGAAAATGGGGGCAGAGAACGGGAATCTCGGCAAAACAACGCATCAGCTCTTCGGAAAGATCCTTGGGATGGGAAGAGGTGAAACGGAGCCGCTGTAGACCGTCAATCGAAGCCACCGCACGCAGAAGTTCGGGAAACCCCTGGCTCTGCTTGGTGTCGCAACCTTTTTGGCCGTAGGAATTGACGTTCTGCCCGATGAGGGTGATCTCCTTGACCCCCTGGCTCACGAGATGGGTCGCCTCGGCCAGAATATCGCCAAAACTTCGGCTTATCTCGCGGCCCCGGGTATAGGGCACCACGCAGTAGGTACAGAAATTGTCGCAGCCCTGCATGATGGTGATAAAACGTTTGTGCGAAGGGCCTTCCGTCAGGTTGGGCAGAAAAGGGGGGATAACGAAATCGGCGGAAAGATCCGTGGCCACCAGGGGTTTTCTATCCCGGCGGAATGTCGCAACCAAAGAGGGCAGGGCGTAGATCGACTGCGGCCCCATGATGATATCGATATAGGGCATCCGCTCAAGCAAGGCTGCACCATCCTGCTGGGCCACACAACCGGTTACGGCCAGGATGAGGTCGGGGTGCTTTGCTTTCAGTTTTTTGTAGCGGCCAAAACAACTGTACGCCTTATGCGCTGCTTTTCCCCGGATGCTACAGGTGTTAACCACAACCACATCGGCCTTTTCGGGCTGATCGGTTTGAACATAGGAATGCTCGCCAAGAAGCTGGGCCATGATCTCTGAATCACGCTCATTCATTTGGCAGCCAAAAGTTTCTATGTAGAGAAGCTGGGTCATTCTTAATGTATTACCTTAACTGTATGTAAATTCGAACGGCTTTCTAGGTTGCATAAAACTGGTGCTTCGACAGGCTCAGCACGAACGGTTGGTATCTTAATGTATTCATTCCGTTCGTGCTGAGCCTGTCGAAGCACCGCTGTTATCTAGACAAATTCTTCCAACTTAAGCCTCTCGGCCATACTCCGCAACACCCCGCGCACATCCTCTTCAAGTTCCACAGGATATTTCAGCTCAACCACACCCTCACGCTGATCCACGGTGGACATGATGGTCAGATTATCATACCCCTCGAAAATAAATTTCAGGAAATAGATCTGTTCCGGGTCAATTCGAATCCGGAGATTGGCCAGGGAAATTGCCATGATGGTCATTACACGGAAAGGGAGGAATCAACATCGCCCAGAATATCCTTATACTGGGCAAGGCGAGGCATGACAACCTCATCAAGAAACTCATCGGTCTGCTGCGGGGCCCGACCGACAAACTCGCTGCCGTCACCAACCAGTTCCTTGAGCTCCTGCACGGAAAAGGGCATTGCCGGATCATTGGCAAGGCGGATAAGCAGATCGTTTTCCATACCTTCTTCCTTAACTACCCTGCCGGCAGCAACGGAATGCACCTTGACCACCTCATGCATCTCCTGCCGGCTCTTTCCTTTCTCCACACAGGCCATGAGAATCTTTTCCGTGGCCATGAAGGGGAGCTCCTGAGCCAAGTGGCGTCCAATTTGTTTCGGATAGACAACCATTCCCTGTGAAACATTGAGAAACAACTTTAAGATTGCATCGGTGAGCAAAAAGGCTTGGGGGATATCCATACGCCGGATGGCCGAATCATCCAATGTGCGCTCAAACCATTGATTGGCATAGGTTGCGCCGAAATTACCTACCAGACCCATGAGCTTTCTCGCCAGGCCGGTCATCCGTTCGGAACGCATGGGGTTACGCTTATAGGCCATGGCCGAGCTGCCAACCTGATTCTTTTCAAAGGGCTCTTCCTGAACCTTAAGGTTACTGAGCAAGCGCAGGTCCACGGCAAACTTGTGGGCGGTGGAACCGATACCGGCCAGGGTTTCCACGGTTTTCATGTCGAGCTTGCGGGTGTATGTCTGACCGGTAACCGCAAAAACATCGCTGAATCCAAGCTTTGCAGCGACAAGCTCATCCATCTTACGCACCTTATCGTGATCTCCCTTGAAGAGTTCGATGAAGGTTGCCTGGGTGCCGACCGTGCCCTTGGCACCCCGCGCCTTAACCTGCGATTCCAGATGATCAATATAGTCAAGATCCATGAGAAGATCCTGAAGATACAAGGTGTTACGCTTACCAACCGTAGTGGGCTGGGCAGCCTGATAATGGGTGTACCCCAGGGTGGCGAGCCCTTTGTGCTGGCGACAAAACCCGGCGAGGTTGGCAATGACATTCACCAAGCTCTTCTTAACCAGCTGCAGACCCTTTTTCTGGAGAAGCAAATCGGTGTTGCAGCCAACAAACTGCGAAGTTGCGCCAAGATGGATAATCGGCTCGGCAGTAGGGCACTTCAGCCCGTAAGCATAGACATGGGCCATAACATCATGGCGAATCTCTTTTTCCTTGGCCGAGGCCACTTCAAAATCGATATCCGTGGCATGGGCCCGCAGTTCATCGAGCATGGCCGGGGTAACGAGATCGGTAAGGCCCAATTCATGCTGGGCCTCAGCCAGGGCAATCCAGCAACGCCGCCAGGTTTCAAACTTGGTGCGCTCGGAAAAAAGCTCCTGCATCTCGCGACTGGTGTAACGGCTGACCAGGGGCTCCTGATAAATATCACGATTCATGACACTCTCCATCGAAGAATAAAGTGATTCGGTTTCATACAAATTCAACTGAAAATACCGACGAGAACAACAGGGAATTCTTTACCAAGAAATACAAAAAAATGCTCGTGAAAGGGGGCGCCAGCCAGCCTCAAGTTTCACCTCAATAGCCAGTGTCGCATAATGTATATTATGTATAGTAAAATAAAGTTAAATAAAATCAGGACGATAACTGCTTAAAATCCACCGCTTCCACCTGCCAGCTGGTTTTATTGCGATACGTATTACGGCGAAGCCTGAAGGCCACATTCAAGGGTTGGCCACCCTCAATAAGACCCTGAAAATCCCCGGCCAGACCAAAACCAATCCCGTCGAGAATCGCACCGTTGAATCGCACAGTGAACTTTAAATGATTGACGCCAACCTCACGAGGTTTCTCCGCCATGCCCTGAGCACTGAAAACCGGCTCAGGATTTCCCATGCCGAACGGCCCCATCTTTTCATACATCTGCAAGAATTCCGGCCCAAAGATACTGCCGTTTTCTTCATGCCAGGCTATGGTAACCTTGGGCATAAACATCGTATCCGTTGCTATCTCGCCCAGTCTCTGTTGAAAATGCGCCTCCAAGGCAGACAGGTTTTCCTGCGGCAGCGTCAATCCCACGGCCGCTTCATGCCCACCGAAGGCTGTGAAAAGTTCATCTTTCTCTTTAAGTATTTCATAGAGATTTACTCCGTTTACAGATCGCCCGGAACCCTTTGCTATGCCGTCCAGGGTTGTAAAAAACAAAGTTGGCCGATTGAATTTTTCCACCATTCTGGCCGCGCCAATCCCGATCACCCCGGAATGCCATCCTTCACCGGTAATTATCAGTCCGTTTTTCCCTTCTTTTACAGCTGTTTCCGCTTGAACTAGTGCCTCCTGACACATTGCTTCGAGCACGGATTTTCTCAGTTCATTTTCACTGTTCAATTCCTGGGCCAGCTCAGCGGCGCGTCCATGATCTTCCGTCACCAGCAAATCCAGCGCCCGCCCGGCATCACCCATTCTTCCTGCGGCATTGAGGCGCGGCCCGATACGAAAGCCGATGTCCTCACAGGTTATCCCGGAATCAGCAATGCCTGACACTTTGTTGAGCTGAACAAATCCAGGCCGCCCCGATGCGCCCAACACTTCAAGCCCTGCTTTAACTATTGTTCGATTTATCCCTATAATCGGGACCATATCTGCCACAGTACCAACGGCCACCAGATCAAGATAGGACTTGAGATTGGGAATTTCTCGCCCCGTTTCTGCCCCGAACAAGCCCTGCTCATGCATCGATTTCCTGATTCCCATGGCCAGGTAAAAAGCAACCCCGACTCCGGCCAGATGCTTCTCCGGAAAGGAGCAATCTTTTTGCTGGGGGTCCAGAACCGCCTCGGCTTCGGGCAATTCATCGGGCGGCTGATGA
Source organism: Desulfurivibrio sp. (assembly GCA_013791995.1). Lineage (GTDB taxonomy): Bacteria > Desulfobacterota > Desulfobulbia > Desulfobulbales > Desulfurivibrionaceae > Thiovibrio. The sequence goes on from VMSS01000046.1 coordinate 4,404, forward strand.
TGATCCGTTACAATTACCATGCAGCCGAGATCTCGCAGCTCCCGAACCTGTTGGTGACTGGAGATGCCGCAATCTACGGTTATCACCAAAGGAGTCCTTTCCAAGAGACCGGGGGGCACGATTCGCCTTATAGCCTCCAGATGCAACCCGTAGCCATCATGCAAACGATGGGGCTGACATACGTATGTCTCTGTAAAACCGATTTTTTTCAAAAATAAATACAGAAGAGCCGCCCCGGTGGTGCCATCAACATCGTAGTCCCCATAAACAATCACCGGAGTCTGGTTGGCCAGGGCCTGCAAGACAACCTTCACCGCCTCGGTCATTCCCTTCATAAGAAAGGGTGAGGGCAGATCCGCGAGGGAGGGAGAAAAAAACCGTTCTGCCTGAACCCGATTTTCAACCCCACGGCTTAAAAGAATTGCTGCAAGCGGCATGGGCACGTTGAGCTCAGCAGCCAGAAGGCTCACCCGGGCATGGTCAATGGGAGCCACTTTCCATATTTTATTAATTCTAGTCAACATTTGACCTCATATTTTACTTTATGTTTTGATTGTATCGTGCTGTATTTGTTTCACAAGTAATGAATTTAGAAAATTAATGCTTCGACAAGCTCAGCATGAACGGTACTTTCTTCTCTGCAGTGAGCATCACCGTTCGACTTGAGCCCTATCGCTGAGCTTTTTTTCAAGAACACAGTACGCGTTAAGAAGCGCGAAACTATTTCTCGTTTTCGTTTACTTGACGCTGAGTCGTGGATTCGGGGTCGCCCAGAATACCAAGGCCCCTGATGATGTAGTGGATTCCTGAAAGAATGGTGAAAGCAGCAGTGGAATAAATCAGATAGATGCCCAGGGGGAAAATGGGCTGAACATACTCATGGCCAAGATAAAAGACCACGGTGAGAAGCTGCAGAAAGGTTGTCACCTTGCTGACCAGGGAGGGCTTTATCTTGAAATCCCGATCATAGAGCATAAGGATGCCGATGCCACCCCAGATGATAACATCCCTGCTCACTACGATTACGGCCAGCCATTTCGGCAAAACACCCAATACGGACAGAGTAACGTAGGAGGTAATCAGCAACAACTTGTCGGCAATGGGATCAATAAAAGCGCCGAAGTCGGTCTTCTGTTTCAGCACCCTGGCCAAAAACCCGTCCAGCGCATCGGTGACCCCGGCCAGGACAAACACCCAGAAAGCGGCAAGCTGCCTGCCTTCAAGAAGAAAAATTACCAGGAGCGGAACAAGCAGAATCCGGCCTATGGTGAGAAAATTTGGAATGTTCATGCGATAAACTCCTCGACGCATTCAAAAATCGGAGCCGTATCGGTCGGCGCAACCCAACGGATATGGGGATCGTTGCCAAACCAGGTCATCTGCCGTTTGGCATAACGCCGGGTATCCCGGGCCAGCAGGAAAAGGGTCTCGTCCCAATCCCACTCCCCTTTAAGAAACTGAACCATGTGCCGGTAGCCGATGGAGTGCATGGATTTCAGACCCGGATCATACCCCATGGCCAGTAATTTTTCCACCTCGCCCAGCAACCCTTCTTCAACCATTTGCGCCACCCGCAGGTTGATCCGCTCGTAGAGCACTTCCCGCTCGCAATCCAATCCAAGCTGCAGCACATTGCTCAAGGCAGGCTGCACCTTTTGCTTACGAAGATGCTCGCTCCAAGGTTGGCCGGTGGCCAGAAATATCTCCAAAGCCCGCAGAAGCCGGTGGGTATCGTTGGGATGGATGCGCGCGGCAGATTCCGGGTCGCACAGGGAGAGTTCAGCAAAAAGCACCGCCCTTCCCTCTTCCGCCAATCGCTGGTTCAGGGAGGCCCGCACCGCATCGGGCACCGGAGGGATCTCGAACAGCCCCTCCAGTAAACTCTTAAGATAAAGACCCGTCCCGCCAACCAACAGAGGGCGGTTACCCCGAGCGATGATCTGGCGGCAGGCCTCGGTGGCGTCCGCAACATAACGGGCCACATGGTATTCCTCATCGGGATTAACCACATCGATAAGGTGATGGGGAACCCGGGCGCGCTCCTCGGGGGTGGCCTTGGCAGTGCCGATATCCATGTGCCGGTAGATCTGCATGGAATCCAGACCGACGATCTCACAGGAAAACCGCTCAGCCAGGGCAAGGGAGAGCGCGGTCTTGCCCACGGCCGTGGGGCCGATGAGAACAAGCACGGGTTCGGAGAGTGGCGTTTCAATATCAGGGCCAGCCATGTCTTGCGGCGTATCCTTATATATGACAAAGAAAAGAATTGTTCTTCAGGCTGGTTTCCGGTACAAATACAAGTTTGCAATCCGGCCGGAACCCCAACGGGAACAAGCCGAAAAAACCAGCATTATCAGCGAATAAGACATCTATATACCATATATTTGTAACTATCCAACTTAAGGCAAACAAAAAACTAGATAACCACGAACTGTAACTCATCAGCAGCGCCGCAGATGCGCGACAGAGGCCTGAAAGCTATACATCGTTATGCGAACAGGCCGATAACAAAGCAGATGTGGTGCTGCTGATGAGTTACCTATATTCCATAAAGGAGAAGATCATGCCCGAGAGAATTTATAACTTCAGCGCCGGACCGTCCACCCTCCCCGAGGAGGTGCTCGCCCAGGCCGCCAAGGACATCGTCAACTTCAACAACAAGGGCATTGGCCTCATCGAGATGAGCCATCGCTCCAAGGATTTCATTGCCGTGGCCGACGAAGCCGAGGCGAACCTGCGCGAGCTGATGAAGATCCCGGCCAACTACAAGGTGCTTTTTCTCCAGGGCGGCGCTTCCACCCAGTTCGCCATGATCCCCATGAATCTTTTGGGCGAGGGCAAAACCGCCACCTACCTCAACACCGGGGTCTGGGCCAAAAAGGCGATCAAAGAAGCCAAACTCTTCGGCAAGGTGCAGGTTGCTTACACCAGCGAGGAGTCCACCTTCAACCACGTGCCCAAGGATAGCGACTATACCGTTGATCCGGCGTCGGAATACCTTTATTTCGTGACCAACAACACCATTTACGGCACCCAGTTTCCCGCCATGCCCAAAAGCGAAAAGATGCTGATCGCCGACATGTCCTCGGACATCCTCTCCCGCGAATTCGACATCACCCCCTTCGGCATCGTTTATGCCGGAGCCCAGAAGAACATGGGCCCTGCCGGCGTCACGGTGGTCATCATCCGCGAGGATCTACTGGATCGGGCCCCGGAAAACCTGGCCACCATGTTCAAGTACAAAACCCACGCCGACAACGGCTCCATGTTCAACACCCCGCCCTGCTTTTCCATTTACGTGGTGGGTCTGGTTCTCAAATGGCTCAAAAAATTGGGCGGCGTCGCGGCCATGGAGAAGCTCAACCAGGAAAAAGCATCCCTTCTTTACAATGCCATCGACTCCACCGATTTCTACCGGGGCCATGCTCAAGCAGGCTCCCGCTCCAACATGAACATCACCTTCAACCTCCCCACCCCGGAGCTTGAGGCCCAGTTCATCAAGGAAGCAACGGCTCTAGGCTTGGACGGCCTCAAAGGCCACCGCTCCGTCGGCGGCTGCCGGGCATCGGTCTACAATGCTTTCCCCAAGGCCGGGGTAGAGGCGCTGGTTGCATTCATGAAAGAGTTTGAGAAGAAGAACGGCTGATTTTTCTCTAATGTAAATTCTATGGTCAGCCGGTTTCCTCTGAAGCCGCTGACCATTTTTTATTTTGAGCGCCGTTCCAATATCTCCCCATTGGCACGCAGCCGAGCACCGGAGAGGCTGCCGAAAAGGGGATTTGCACTGTTTGAGGCGAAGCCGAGTTTGCAAAGCCCCGGCAGCATCGAGGAGCACAGGGCATCCCGCCTTCGGCGGGACAAGAGACACAGGGTGCCCTTTCTTTGGTTCGTTTCTTTGGGCAAGCAAAGAAATGAACGGAAAAAAGCTACCAGAAGTCATGCCTGTTGTTCGATGGCAAGCAAAACTTAACGGATTAAAAAAAATGCACTACGAAGGCGCCCACATCATCCGCCCGCCCAGCGAGGCGGACAGCATCATCCTTCAGGTAACGGTGGGTTGCTCGCACAACAAATGCACCTTTTGCGGCACGTATAAGGAAGAGCGCTTCCGCATCAAGGATCAGGCAATTGTCGCCGCAGACCTTGATTTTGCCGCCAAATACTGCACCAGACAGTCCAGGGTTTTTCTTGCAGACGGGGATGTGCTGGCCTTGAGCCAGCGCCGCCTGGTCGAGCTGTTTACCAATATCAGGACCAAGTTGCCCTGGGTGAACCGGGTCAGCCTGTACGGCAATGCCAAGGCCATCCGCAACAAAAGCGTTGAGCAGCTTCTGGAGCTGAAATCCCTCGGCTTGCACCGGGTGTACATGGGGCTGGAAAGCGGCTACGATCCGGTCCTTACCGCGATCCACAAGGGCGCCGATTCTGCGGAAATGATCGAGGCAGGCCAGCGGGTAAAGGCGGCCAATCTTTTTCTCTCGGTTACCGCCCTGCTCGGCATCGCAGGCGCAGCCCTTTCCCAGGAGCATGCCAAAGCAACCGGCCAGGTGTTGTCAGCCATGGAACCCAACCAAACCGGCATCCTCACCCTGATGCTCCTTGAAAACACCCAGCTGTACCAGCTTGAACAAGCGGGGGAATTCAACCTCCCCACCCAACAGGAGATGCTGGCCGAACTGCGTACCATGGTGGAGCATCTTAACCTCAAAAAAGGCCAGCTCCAGAGTAACCACGCCTCCAATTACTTGGCGATCAACGCCAGAATGCCCCGGGACAAAGAGGCGGTGCTTGCGGCCATCGACCAAGCCCTGGACGGAAAGACCCGACTCAAACCCGAATATCTGCGAGCCCTGTAATGAACAAGATCGAACTGAAAAACCTTACCCTGATCCAAATGCGCGAGTGGGTCAAAGCCCAGAGCTGGCCAGCTTTTCGGGCCCAGCAGATCTTTGCCTGGCTCTACCGCACCGGGATCAGCGAATTTTCCCAGATGACCGACATCTCCAAGGAGGTCCGGGGTAAGCTTGCGGAGATCGCCACGATCAGTCGGCTCACCCCGGCCATGGAGGAGCGCTCCCAGGACGGCAGCGTCAAATACGGCTTTCGCTTGGCAGATGGAGCAGTCATCGAATCCGTACTCATCCCCGAGGGAGATCGTTTGACCCTCTGCGTCTCCTCCCAGGTGGGCTGCGCCATGGGCTGCAACTTTTGCCTCACCGGCACCATGGGCTTTGTCCGCAACCTGACCGCAAGCGAGATCGTAGGCCAGGTCCAGGCGATCACCGAGATCGTCCAGGCTTTAGGCAAAAACCGGATCAACAATCTGGTTTTCATGGGCATGGGCGAGCCGCTGGCCAACTTCGACAACCTGATCGACGCACTCAACATCCTCATGGAGCAGACCGGCCTCGATTTCTCCAGCCGGAGGATCACCATCTCCACCTGCGGCATCATCCCCAAGCTCAAAGCATTGGGCGAGGCAGTAACGGTGAATCTCGCCATCTCCCTGCACGCGGCGGATGATGAAACCCGCACCCTGTTGATGCCCATCAACAAGACCTACCCTGTGGACGAGCTGTTGGCCGCCTGCCGCGACTATCCCTTGCCCAGCCGCCGCAAGGTCATGATCGAGTACTTCATGATCAAGGATCTCAACGATTCTGTCCGTCACGCTAAGCTGCTGATCAAAAAGCTGCATAAATTGAGCTGCAAGGTCAACCTCCTTCCCTACAACGAGAACAAGACCTTCCCCTATCAGAGCCCCGCCCGCGAACAGGTGGAGCAGTTCCAGAAAACCCTGCGCGATTCCGGCATCACCGCCCTGATCCGCGAATCCCGAGGCGGGGATATCTCTGCTGCCTGCGGTCAGTTAGCGGCGGAGGCAGATGACGAGGAAGAATAGCCCCTGCCCTTCCATGCCCTTTCAGGTTTTTCCATTGACTCCCCCCAGTATTGGGCATAACATTCCGTTGAACACAGCTGTCTTCCCCTCCCTTGACGGGAGGGGATTGAGGGGTGGGTGTGGCTGCCGATAAAGTCAGGTCTGGCAAATACCCCCGCCCCCTAGCCCCCTCCCGCGAGGGGCGGGGGTATTAATAGCAGGATGAACACCCAACCCAGAAAACACGCACTACCCGGGCTCTTCCGGCACAGAACAAAATAGTATCATCTAAGGAGAACACCATGCTTCACTTCACCCCTCGCCGTCGCAACCTGTTGGCCCTTGGCCTGATGGCCCTGCTTATCCTTGGAGGCTGCGCAACCTACACCCGTCAGGTCGTCCTGCGTTACGATCCCATCACCACCTCCCGCTTCGGGGGCGGAGACCTCTATCTTATTAATGCCGAGTTGCAGCCGCCCACCGCTTCAGGCGCCTGGGCCATCGGCAACACCAAAAATGGTGACGGCGTTATGGTCGATACCCTGTGGAGCGGCGTCTCCCCTGCCGGCCTGGTGGAGAGTGCCTTGCACCGAGAGTTGAGCAAGACCGGCTATGCGGTGATCCCGGCCAAGCAAGCTCCGAATCTCTACAGCAAGGTGGTGGAAATCACCGCAGCAACAGTAAACATCGATCAAGTCACCAAGATCCCCCAGGTCGACGCCACCTGCACTATCAGCGTTTCCCTGACGGTGATGAAAAACGGCACCCCGGTGCGCAAGTTGCACTACGAGGCAAAGGGCAGCGACTTGGCGATCAAGGATCGCGACCGTCTGGCAGAGACCATGCTCCGCACCACCATGCAGGATATGATGAAGCAGGCGATTCCGGATATCGTTAATAATCTGGAGCAATAAAGAAAAGTTTGAGACAGGACCGGTGTGCGAAAGTAGGCCGGTCCTTGTCCTCTGTATGGTGAGATACTATGGCCACACAGAGGACAAGGCAATAATAGCATAGGAGGTGTGCGCCTGTTTACCTTAAGTAGCTTTTTTAATGATACTTCACTGAGTTAACCAGCAATACCAGATTATCCGGTTCTTTTTTTCTCCTGCTGTTGATCAGTGCGAATACAAACTTATAATTAAAAGGTAGATATGTTTAAAAGTATAAAAGACCTTATTTACCACATTTTAATACTTGTCTTGAGCGCAACCATTGCTCTCTCGCTGCCATACACCGGCCAGCTCATTGCAGACAATTACCTGACCTTCTGGACACTTCTCGAAAGCGATAAACCTTTCCTCATCTCCGTAGAAATTGCGGTTGCGGTATTTCTCATCCTCCTCTTTAACTATTTGCTGAGTAATTGGCAAAATAGAAAATTCGCTAAAATGGCGCGCAATGACCTGGGCCTTATCCGGGCAGCGCACCCAAAAAGTTTTCGGATAAAAAAGCGGATTAAAAAGTTCAAGGAACAGGAGGGGATGGAAAAAGATGTGATGTTGATCGGCTCAACGGGCTTCAATACCTTTGTCAACCCGGAGAGCGACCTGCACCATATAATGCAGAATTGCCGGGCAGCAAAGATAATGCTGCTCAACCCCTTTGGTGAAGGGGCCTTTCTCCGGGCAAAGAGCATTCCTGATCCTGACATCACGCTTGAACATTTCAGGGAACAGATAGCAAAAAGTGTCGCTTTTCTGAAAAGCCTTAAAGTTTGCGAAAAAGACATAACACTGAAGCTATACAAGGAAACACCATTGTTTAAGCTTACTGTCCTCGGAGATTATGTCTTTATGAAGTATTATCACGCGGGACTGAACGTTAAGGAGATGCCGGAATACATATTTAGACATTCCTCAAACCACGGCAGCCTGTTCCATCCCCTCTATCAATTTTTTCTTTCGAGATGGCGCGATTCGAATATTCCGGAATACGATTTTGATACGGACGAGTTGGTATACAGGGATAATTCCGGAAATGAGGTCAAAAGAGAGAAGCTTGATAGTTTAGCAATTAACCCATGCAGCATTAATTGTTAAACCACGCAGGGAAAAACCCTATAATTACAGGGTCAGCACAAGATGTGTGGAAGAAAAAGGAAACACGATTGAATCTTTCCCTCACCTCTGGCTGAAAAGAAACAAAAAATAGACGCAGGAGGATTTATGACAAATGACAATCCGCAACTTCCGCATCATTATAAATCAGTGAAACAGCGGTACCCCAATGTCAGCGCCGCACTTGAAAACCTCGGCACCGTAGTGCGGGAAGCCGGCCCGATCGACCTCAAGACAGGTCATCTGATCCAGCTTGCAGGCGCGGCCGGGATTCGCGCAGAAGGGTCTGTGCACAGCCACACCCGCAGGGCCATCGAAGCGGGCGCCACCCCCGAGGAAGTAAAGCACGCGATACTTCTGCTCACCAGCACCATAGGATTTCCCTCGGTTGCCGCCGCATTGAGTTGGGTTGATGAAGAGTTGGGAAAAAGCTAAAAACCAAACACTGTAAAAGCACACGAAATGGTAACTGTACTTATTGCCTATTGCGGAGTGGGAGCCATTGCCGGCTTTCTGGCAGGGCTTCTCGGGATCGGCGGCGGCTTGATCATTGTTCCGATGCTCGTCTATATCATGGGCGCTCAGGGGGTATCGCCGGAGATACTCATGCACATGGCCCTTGGCACTTCCATGGCCAGCATCATGTTTACCTCGGTTTCCAGTTTCATGGCCCACCACAAGCGGGGCGCGGTTCGATGGGTAGTCGTCCGCCGCATTGTAATCGGTATATTCAGCGGCACCTTTTTGGGATCGTGTTTTGCCGCAGCCATGTCCACTTTCTTTTTAAAATGCTTCTTCGGCATCTTCCTCTTTGTGGTTGCTACCCAGATGCTCATAAATAAAAAGCCAAAGCCGACCAGGGAGTTGCCCGGCAGCCTTGGCATGTTCGGCGTGGGAAATGTCATTGGCGGAGTCTCAAGCCTGGTTGGCATCGGTGGGGGCACCCTGTCTGTTCCCTTCATGGTCTGGTGCAATATCCCCGTTCACCAGGCCATCGGAACGTCAGCCGCAATTGGTCTGCCCATCGCTGTGGCAGGAACGATTGGCTATATTTACAATGGTCTGGGCCATGCCTCCTTGCCCGCCTATTCCATAGGCTATATAAACCTCACCGCCCTTCTCGGTATTGCCATAATCAGCATATTGACCGCCCCGCTAGGGGTCAGACTGGCGCACAAACTGCCTGTAGACAAGCTCAAGCGGATTTTTGCCATACTGCTTTATGTGATTGGCTCTAGGATGCTGATTGGGTTGATCTATTAAATAGACCAATCCAAAAAAAATAAATCTATCCCATTTTCATGGAATCGCATGTCAAATAATAAACATGGCTTAAGTCGTCACATTCCAAAAGACATCAAACTAGAAATACGGAGAAATTCAAAGTTTGGTTGTGTTATATGTAGATGCGCCTTCTATCAATATGAACATATAACCCCAGAGTTTCATGATGCTCAAGAACATGACCCTAATAACATGTGTTTACTATGCGGTCACTGTCATGACAAAGTTACTCGCGGGATGTTGTCTAAACAAACCGTCAAACAAAAATATATCGACATTCAACAATCAACTGACATTAAAAAACCTTTTGATGATATTGACATCAATCACAATAATATCAGTGTTAAATTAGGATCATGTCTTTTTAAATATTCTAAATGCCTCATATCATTAGATGGAATTAGTGTTCTGAATATTGAGCCACCTGAGGAAGACTCTTCCTTCCCTGTATTAAGCGGGTTCTTTTCAGATGACGATGGCAATGAATTGTTTAGTATTAATAAGAATGAATGGCAAGGATCTAATGATGCATGGGATACTGAGGTAGTAGGCAATGAAATTATAATTCGTACTTCTAAAAATAAAATTGCCTTACATCTTAGAATACTCCCACCCGAATCAATCGAAGTTGTTGAATTAGATATGAGAATTGGTCAAAGCCATATTATTCTAACAGAGGATGAGCTCAAGATAGGTCGAATAACACCGACTGCAGAATACTACGTTGGCATAGGTAGTCTAGAGTGTCTAGGTGCTGATATTGGCGTGTTTGTAGATAGTAAAAACACACCTCGCCCAAACTTAACTGGCATTAGGATGGCTGGAGGTGAAGGTATAGATATACAAGGCACTGGAATTAAGTTGTGTGTAGGTAGTACCTGCTCAATGACTATCAAAGAACTTCGCATTGAAGATGCTAACAAGATGCGCACTATTATTACCGAATGCCCACTTACTAGCAGCCTTGAATGTACAACTACTATTCATCCACCAAGGCTGTAATTAATATGAAGAAAAGAGCTAACAAGGCGTTCAAACGGAAAACAAAACAGATGTGCCCCTTAACTAGACGCTAGAATTAAAATGGAATTTTTCGAATTTGCCGACATTCTGACCACCCAAGAGGAAATCAGAAACAAGGTCTCCATCGACACCCTCCCCTTCTTTTGCGAGGAGATTGAGGCGGTGGATGAAGCGGAGGAGTTGGGCCGGGTCATTTACTTCCGCCATTGGGGGCGGTTTCACCTCCGGCAGGAAGAAGTTATGGGCGGGGTACGTTTTTCCGTGCCGGACTGCCCGAACGCTTTGGCCTGGACCGTGACCACCGGCTATCCTCCCTACCCCGAAAAAATTGTCCTGCATGCCACCATCAACAGGCTTGCGCACAATGCTGAATTCATTGAAGCGACTCAGGCGCTCCTGGTCACCTTAAAAACCGGGTTGGAAGCAAATTTCACCAGCGAAGCCAGCCAAGACCAAGCGGAACCCCGCCCCTTTCTCGTGCCCGACCTGCGCAACAATCTCTAATTCTTTTCCCAGCCCAGTCCCTGTCTCAACAAAGCCCCCTACCCAGCAATGTTCACTGCTACCCACCAGTAGCCAATCTCCGCCGCTGCCTGGTTTCCGTTTCCAATGGAGGCAGGAAAATGGCCAGCAAGCCGATCGCGGGCAGATACGAGCAGAGGTGATACACGTAGCCAAGGCTGGTTGCATCGGCAAGATGCCCGAGCACTGCCGCGCCTATCCCTCCCATGCCGAAGGCAAAGCCAAAAGACATCCCGGCTACCGTGCCGACCCTGGCCGGAAGCAGCTCCTGGGCATAGACAACTATGGCCGGGAAGGCAGAGGCGAGAATCACCCCGATGAACACGCTGAGCACCCCGGTCCAGAACAGGTTGGCATAGGGCAGGGCCAGGGTAAAGGGCAGCACCCCCAGAATCGAAACCCAGATCACCACCTTGCGGCCGAAGCGGTCGCCAATCGGCCCACCGACCAGGGTGCCGGTCGCCACCGCGCCGAAAAAGACAAAAAGATGGAGCTGCGCGCTCTGCACCGGAAGCTGGAACCTGTCCATCAGATAAAAAATATAGTAGCTGGAGATACTGGCCATGTAGAAAAACTTGGAAAACATCAGGGCCAGCAGCACCGCCAGGGTGAGGGCCACCCTGCCGCGGGGCAGCTCTGCCCGTGGCACCGCAGCACCGGCGCGGACGATGAGCCGCATCAGCCCATGCCCTTTGTACCAGTGGCCGACCCGGATCAGGAGATAGATGCCCAGCAGGGCGGCGAGAGAAAACCAGGCCAGGCTTGTTTGCCCGTGCCGCAAGACAATGAACGCGGCCAGCAAGGGACCGATGGCCGAACCGGCATTGCCCCCCACCTGAAACAACGACTGCGCCAAGCCGTGCCTCCCGCCCGAAGCCATCCGCGCCACCCGGGAGGATTCGGGGTGGAATACCGAGGAGCCGGTCCCCACCAGGGCCGCAGCCAGCAAGAGCACCGGATAACTGCCGGCCTGGGAAAAAAGGACCAGCCCCGTTAATGTCAGGGTCATGCCCACGGCCAGGGAATAAGGCCGGGGATGGCGGTCGATGAAAAAACCGACCATGGGCTGGAGTATCGAAGCCGTGCCCTGGAAGGTGAGGGTGATCATGCCGATCTGGGCAAAGCTCAAGCCATAGTTGCTCTGGAACAGCGGATAGAGCGCGGACAACAGGGACTGCATCATATCGTTGAGCAGATGACAAACACTGATGATGATCAGGATGATGAAGGCTGTTTTTTCAGCAGGCGGCTGAGCGCTTGCAGCGGGCAAACTCACTTGGCAATCCATAATGGCGGCTTCGTGAATTCCCCGCTCAAGGCCGCATCAAGAGAGAGTACTAATATACGCGTAGCAAGGGGTTAGGCCGATTCGTTACCGATCACGGCCATGCCCTTTATCCTTATCTTTACCGTGGCCTTTGCCCTTCCCATGATCATCATCCCGATCCTTGTCACGATGATCATCACGACGATCATCACGATCTTTCCGATGTTTTTCCTGATACCGCGGAACATACTCGTGCTCGTACCAGTCGTCTTGCACAAAGAAGACCCGTTCGCCGCAGGCGTTGTATTCGCGACAGTGCTTTTTCCAATTTTTGATATGACCCGGCGGGACGCGCAGATACATGGGTGGGCGGTCCATTGGCACCCCACGCAGAATGATTCTCGGTTTAACGTAAATCACTCGAGGCTGGGGGAAGTCGCCGATGTCAATATGACCATAGAAACCGGGTTGGCCGATGCTGACCGAAACGCCAACGTCGGTGGCGAGTGCCGGGGTGGAGAAAGAGGCAGCGGCTATTGCTGCAGCAATGAGAAAACGTTTCATCTTGGATCTCCTCGGGTTGGGGTTTTAAAAAAATGATTATACCATTTTTTAAAAAATCTGATTACCAGTAATATTCAGCCAGTTTTTATCCGTCATTCCGGCGGAGGCCGGAATCCAGTCAAGGGAGCTAATTTCTCTGGATTCCGGCCTCCGCCGGAATGACTTGTTCACAAGTAAGACGTTGCTGTTTGACTGACGTACACTCTTGAAAAACGCCATGAAGAAAAAAATACGAAAACCAGTGGTTCCCCGCACGGCCCAAGAGACGACCCGCCATGCCATTATGAAGCTGCTCGGCGAGGGGTCCGTCTCGGCCAAGGATATCTCTGTGGCTGTCCATCTCCGGGAAAAAGAGGTCAGTTCCCATCTCGAACATATCCGCCGAAGCCTGCACGCAACCGGAGCGGTGCTTGAGATTGCACCGGCCGAGTGCCGAAGCTGTGGGTTCGTTTTCGCCAAGCGGGAGCGGCTTACCCCGCCCGGCAAATGCCCGGTCTGCCGCAGCGAGGC
>VMSS01000059.1 GCA_013791995.1 Desulfurivibrio sp.
CTCCGAAATACCGTTGTCTCTTCTGCCACAAAAAATACAAGTAAGATGAAAACAACCATTTCTCTGCCGAACCTGCGCATCACTCTTGCCCTGGGCCGCTCTCTTGGAGAGATCGCCCAAGCCGGCGAAGTGATCACCCTGGCCGGCTCTCTGGGCGCGGGAAAAACGACCCTCACCCAAGCCATCGGCGAGGGATTGCAGGTGCCGGAATCCTGCTATATCACCAGTCCCACCTTCAGCCTTCTGCACGAATATCCCGGGAGACTGCCCCTCTATCATCTGGATCTCTATCGATTGAGCGATGAAACGGAAATCGAGGATCTCGGCCTGCTGGAGTATATCTACGGAACAGGACTCACTGTGATCGAGTGGCCGGACAGACTGGGCAGCCTTATGCCCACAGACCGGCTCCATATCGAGCTTATCATGCTGAGCGAAACAGCGCGACAAGCGGAGATAACCGGACATGGCGGGAAATGGGATGAGAAGGTCGCCCTATTGCGCGACAGCCAGGAATGGGGGGCTCAATGCTGTAACGGCTGAAAAAGCGGAAAACGGAACGACTCAGGAGGGGTCTTCGGTTTCCTTGCAGGAAACTTGAGGCATCCTCTCGCTTAGGATCATGGACAGTTTCGCCTTGACGATGGGCTTGGTGAGAAAACCATTCATCCCTGCCTCGTAACAGGCGGTTTCATCCTCTTTTCTGGCATGGGCCGTGAGACCGACAATACCCAGCGGCTGCGTCAATGCACGCAGGCCTACATAGCTTTGCTTCTGGGCCGGATCAGCCTCAATTTTCCTGATTCTTCTGGTGGCCTCCATGCCGTCCATATTGGGCATCTGGACATCCATCAGCACAAGATCAAAGGGTTGATGCCGAAGATGCTCCAAGGCTTCAGCCCCATCGGAGGCGACCTCAACCTCATATCCTTCCCGGGTGATCAGAATACTGGCCAACCGCTGGTTGACCGCATTATCCTCCACAAGAAGAATCCTCCCTCCATGGGCTGCCTTATCACGGCCAATAACCTTGTGCTCTTGCAAAGAGATAATTTCCGCAGGGGCCTCTTCCAAGGGAATCACGAAATAAAAGGTGCTGCCCTTGCCCACCTCGCTCTCCACCGCGAGTCGGCCACCCATGAGCTCCACAAGCTGGAGACAGATGGCCAAGCCCAACCCCGTGCCCCCATATTTCCTGGTGGTCGATCCATCGGCCTGGGTAAACTTTTCAAAAATCGCCCCAACCCTGTCGGCGGGAATACCTATACCGCTGTCTCGCACCGAAAACCGACTGACAATACGACCGGCAGCTTCGCGTTCATAGGCAACTTCAATATCAATCCCACCCTGCTCGGTAAACTTCATGGCGTTTCCAACAAGATTTATCAAGACCTGACGCAGCCGGTTGCTGTCGCCCATATTTCTTTTTGGAACATTGCTGTCAATCTTACAGGTGAAAACAACCCCCTTTTCCCGGGCAGGAATCTTGAACATGGCGGCCACGTTACCGATCACCTCCGCAAGATCAAAAGGCAGATGTTCAAGCTCAAGTTTTCCCGCCTCGATTTTTGCCAGATCAAGAATGTCGTTGATGAGACTCAGCAGGCTTGCCGCGGATTGAGCGATGGTCCGGGTATAATCAAGCTGATCTTCGGCAAGAGGAGTTTCGGACAGAAGTTCGCTGAAGCCGATGATGGCATTCATGGGCGTCCGCAGTTCATGGCTCATATTGGCCAGAAAATCGCTCTTCAGTCGACTGATCTCTTCAAGACGCACATTGGCTTCCCGCAACTCGGCAGTTTGCTTGGCTATTTCACTTTCGAGCTTCCGGGCGTACTCTTTTTCCCGATCCTGATTGAGCCGATACTGGCGATAGTTGTCCTCAATAAGCTTGCCATGCTGTTGCTGGAGTATATTGATCTGCCGAACCGACTGTTCATGGTCGGCGACAAGCATCTCGCGCTCCTGCCTGTGCATGGCAAGATCAATGGTGTTCTGCAACAGGGTTGCAAGCGCGGAACCTGGTCCCCACGCATCATCCGGAGCCGCAGCGCACGAAATAATCAGCACCGCCGACAGCTTGGCAAGATATACCGCATGGCAGCGGACGTTGTTCTCCGTTTTCCCTACGACAAAGCCATCGGCCGCTCTGGCTTCCTGAACCAGTTTTTCCCGCAAGGGCTGGGCAAACGCCAGAGACCGCGACCCATCAAGCAGGACGCCCGCCTCGCTCACCAAAAGCAGCGAGGCTTCCGGCAACAAGCCATCGAGAATCCGCAGGAAACTTTGCAGTTCCTCGTTGACGTCGATCAGGTCATCGAATATGGCGTCAAAAGTGGGCTCTGTCATCAGTGTTTCACTCGTCCGACTCGTACAATTCTTTGGCCTTGGCCATTTCATCAGGCAGATCCCTGATGATAATCTTGTAATCCGCCACCCTCTCCTTCACATGCGCCGTCAGTTCAGGAGGCAGTCCCTCGATGGGGCCGACAATGGGCCAGTACTGCATCTTGCCTGCCATGAATTCGGCCAGCAGCAGAATACTGCTGGCACTGGAAACGGATTTCACCTGCTTGCCCTGGTGGTGCGACTTGATGGCGCTGAGCACTTCCTGGGGCATACCCCATTCTTTGGTAAGGAGATAGCCCACCTCTGCATGATCGGTACCAATGGCATTGCGCTCACACTCAATCAGGGTCCCTTTTCCCTCCCGGAAGGCCTTGCAGGCTTCACGCAGTTTCTCCGGGACAAGCTGATTTTCTACGATGAGTCCGATGTCATGGATGATACCGGCAAGGAAAACATCCTCGCCATCCTTGCCGAAAATACGCTTGGCGATCATCCCGGCTAAAATGGCGACAGTGGCGGAGTGCAGCCAGAGTTTCTGGGCCGAAAAATCGACGTCATCGCCCTTGAACATGCCGCGCAGGGCTTCGACCGCAACCAGATTGCGGAGCTGCTTCATGCCGGCAAAAACAACTGCCTTGGAAATGGATTCAACTTTTTGGGACAGGCCGAAATAAGGGCTGTTGACAAGACGCAACAGTCGGGTGACCAGAACGGGATCGAGCTTGATGATCTCCTCGAAATCCTGCATGGTGCTCCGATCATCATTGACCATTTGGGTCACTTTGATCGCCACATGCGGGAGGGTTTTAAGCTCGGTAAATTTTCTCAGTAAGTCTTTGGCGCTGGGCATGGTTCAACCACGCGAACCCAGGGGAAACTTCCCCCGTACGGAATGTTGCGGGCTTTCTGCCCCGGGCGCTTTCATTTTTGGGCGTCAAAGGCCTTGAGGAGTGCGGCAAGCTGGGCAGCGAGATCTCTTCCTTTCGAAAGGTCGTTGGCCCGGCCATTCTTTTCCAACTCCGCCGAGATCTTCCGCACACCTTCCACTCCGAGGCTGGCCGAAGCCCCCTTGATACTGTGCGCGGCGTCAGCAACTGCCACGGGGTCTTCCGCGGCAAGACCGTCATTGATTCTCGCCAGGTCGGAAGCGGACGACTCGCTGAACAGCACCAAAAGCTCCGCCAGCATCTCTTCGTCGTCTCCAGCCTGCTCCAAAGCAAAATTTCTATCCCACTCAAGGTCTGCCATTGCGATTCCCTATGTTATGAAGTTGGCGGTCGCCACAACGCAAATACACACTGCGACGACAACGGCAATCAAACCAATTTTCCCGTCAGTATTGTATCATACCGAAAGCGTTACGGATCGGCAAATGTATAAATGGAAAAATTATGCGCCAGCTAGGACAGCCTCTATCCGGGAAAAAGGAATAACCCCGTCCCTGAGCAGACGGACTTTCCCCTCGCAACAGTCAAGAATGGTAGAGCCGAGACCGCCCGGAGTTTCTCCGCCATCGATAACGGCATCCACTTCCGCCCCCAACTGCTCTCGTACACCGTCGGCCGTCACCGCTGCCGGATACCCGGAAAGGTTAGCGCTGGTCGCGGTTACCGGCGAACCGAAAGCCCTGACAAGTTTCCTGGCCACGGGATGGGAAGAGACGCGCACTCCAATGGTACCCCGATGCCCGGTGAGCATCTCAGGCAATGACGCAGCCCCGGGGAAAATAAGGGTCAATGGCCCGGGCCAGAATTGTTGCATGGGAATGGCGAAAACGGGAGGGATCTCCGAAACAAGACCGGAAAGCTGGGACGGATTGTCAATAATCAGCAAAACCTGTTTTTCGGGAGAGCGACCCTTTAAGGCAAAAAGGCGAACGAGAGCCCCCTGATTGAAAGGATCAACCGCCAGCCCGTAGTATGTTTCCGTGGGATACGCAACAACACCTCCAGCCCGGAGGACTGCGCAGGCATGGGCAAGCCCCTCATCTGTTACCTGGAGTTCCAGCACGATATCCTGCTACATGCTCTCGGCAAGTCGCTGCGCCTTTTCTTCAACCTCACGAGCCATCTCTTCCTTGAAGTCGGCAAGTCTTGCCGCCAACACTTCATCACCAAGCGCCAGGATCTGCGCCGCAAGGATAGCACCGTTTTTTGCCCCGGCCTTGCCAATACCCATGGTGGCCACCGGCACCCCTGGCGGCATCTGCACTGTGGAAAGCAGGGCATCAAGACCGTTTAGGGAGGAAGAATCCACCGGCACCCCGATAACGGGAAGGGTGGTATGAGCCGCAAGAACTCCGGCAAGATGGGCTGCCATCCCGGCTGCGGCAATGATTATTTTCAGGCCACGGGTTCTGGCGCTGCTAGCGTATTCCATGGCCCGCGCCGGGCTGCGATGGGCCGAGGCCACTGTTATTTCGTATGGGATACCCATCTTTTTCAAAAAATCCACACACCCCTGCATAACCGGCAGATCCGAATCACTGCCCATGACAATACCAATCATAATAATGCCCTCGCAAAAATAAAAAAAGTGATTCAATCTCTGGACTATAAACGTTCAGCAGTGCCGCACATGCACCAAAGAGGCCTACGAAGTGTGCTGTTGCACATGAGCAGGCGGATAACAGCGTAGCGAAACTGCGAAACAGATGCGGGGTTACTGAATGTTCACTTTCGGTCCAAGGCCTTCCGGCCAATATCCTTCCGGTAATAACAGCCGTCCCAGCTGATCTCTTCGGCGGCACTGTACGCCTTGACAATAGCCTCCTGCACCGTATCGCCGATGGCGGTCACTCCCAACACCCGCCCGCCTTTGGTGAGAACCGTGTCGCCCTTCAATTCGGTTCCGGCGTGAAAAACAACCACATCTTTATGTTCTCCCGCCTTGGCAAGACCCTTGATCACCTTACCATTTTCATACTTTCCGGGATACCCCCCAGCCGCCATAACTACACAGACAGTGGGTCGCGGATCGATCTCCAGAGAAACCTCTGACAAGCGGCCATCAACCACAGCCTCCATAACCTCCACCAGATCGGTCTTAAGCCGCATGAGCAGAGGCTGGGCCTCGGGGTCGCCAAACCGGCAATTGAACTCAAGCACCTTGACCACTCCCTTGTCAATCATCAGACCGGCATAGAGCACGCCCTTATAAGGACATCCTTCCGCCGCCAAAGCCTTGACCGTCGGTAGCATCACCGTTTCCATAACCTGGCGATGCAGAGCCTCCGTCACCACGGGTGCCGGGGAATAAGCGCCCATGCCGCCGGTGTTCGGCCCCTTGTCGCCATCAAAAATCGCTTTATGATCCTGGGAGGTTGGCAGGGGAAGCACCGTCTGTCCATCGGTAAAGGCCAAGAAAGAGGCCTCCTCCCCACAGAGGAATTCCTCAACCACCACCCTGTTGCCTGCCTCGCCAAAGGCCTTTTCCTTCATGAACAGGTCCACCGCAGCCTTGGCCTCGTCGATAGTCAGTGCAACGACAACGCCCTTACCCGCAGCCAGGCCATCGGTTTTGACAACCATGGGCGCAACCTGCTTTTCAACATACCGGAGCGCCTCTTCTCTATCGGTAAATGTCGCATAAAAAGCAGAAGGGATATGATATTTTTCAAGCAGATCCTTCATAAAGACCTTGCTGCCTTCAAGGGTGGCGGCGTTTCGCCGAGGACCAAAAACCCGCAGCCCCTTTTCTTCAAACAGATCGACGATCCCCAAAGCAAGGGGCACCTCCGGCCCAACCACAGTCAGATCAATTCCTTCCGTCCGGGCAAAATCTGCAAGCGCTTCAATAGCGGTGGCGCTGATTGTGACGCAGGTTGCCAATGCACTGATGCCGGCATTGCCCGGAGCACAAAAAATCTGTGATACCCTGGGGCTCTGCCGCAATTTCCAAACCAGGGCATGCTCCCTGCCGCCGGACCCAACAACCAGAATTTTCATCAAAATCTCCTCGGTTTCTTGCTGAAATAATGCATTATCTCCCTGGTGTCATTGGAAATGGTTCTAGAGATAAAGCAAAGTATTTTACTCCAAAACCGCATGGCAAGAAAGGATTAAACCGTTGTGACCAAATAATGTCGCCATCTGCCGAGAAAGACCATCCTGCGGGAAGATACAACTTTTGCCTTGACACCCGCCCGTTCCCCCTCTATGATAGCCCAAAAAATGAATGAATACGCATTCATAAGGTAACATATCCAGCTCCTTCACCTCTGCTCATCCTGCTGACCCCATGAGAACATCGGACAAACATTCTAAAATTATCGAAGCGGCCATCACGGTTTTTGCAAGAAAAGGCTTTTTCAGCGCACGTATCTCCGATATCGCCAAGGAAGCCCAAGTTGCCGATGGAACCATCTACCTGTACTTCAACAACAAGTACGACATCCTCATTTCACTGTTCGAAGAAGAGATAGGCAAGATCATCCTGGATGTCAAACTCCTCGTGGAAAAAGAGAGCGACCCAAGAAAGATGCTCCATTTTTTTGCTCTGCACCATATGCAACTCATGGAAGAGAAAAAAGAGCTTGCCGAGGTTCTGCAGATGGAGTTGCGTCAGAGCAACAAATTCATGAAAGAGTACAGAAATACCAAGTTTATTGAATATGTGGATGTGATCTCTGCCATTATCCACAAGGGTCAGGAAACGGGGGTGTTCCGCAAAAGTCTTCTGCCTGGCGTGTTCAAGCGGGCTTTTTTCGGCGCCCTGGATGAAACATCCAGACTCTGGGTCCTGTCCCCGAACCACACCTACACCATTGTTGAAGCAGCCCAACAGATCAGCGACATCTTCATTTCCGGAATCATGACCGACAACCAAACCTGATTCCGGCCCTTAAACAAATCCCTACACCACACAAATCTCGAGACAAGGCAAGAAAACAACACCGTGTTTAATCAAGCGCGGTCCGGCGGATTAATCTCCATAACCTCCAGTTGCCGCACCCCACCCGGAGTTTTAACGGTTATCTCATCTCCCACGCTTTTGCCGATCATGGCCCGGCCAATCGGAGAAAGCACGGAAATGCTGCCTTTACTCACGTCCGCCTCTTCCGGCCCCAAAAGCTGATACCGCACCTCGTCATCCGTATCCAGATCAACCAGAGAAACAACCGTGCCAAATACTACCCGGGAACAATCCACGGCTGAGCAATCTATAACCTCGGCTCGACCGAGCTTATCCTTGAGCTCCATGATCCGGCCTTCAATATGCCCTTGACGCTCCTTGGCCGCATGGTATTCAGCATTTTCCTTCAAATCGCCGTGCCCGCGCGCAACCTCAATCGACTCAATGACCGCAGGACGTTCTTTCTTCTGCAACCGGTCAAGTTCCTTACGCAATCTTTCATGTCCCTCCTGGGACATGGGAATACGCTCAACCATAACACCCTCCTTACTGAGACAGAGCTCTATACGCCGTTGTTCAACATATTTATACTATTAGGAAATCGCGATCGGCATAAGAAGCCGTAACGAAATGATCACAGTAGCACGGCCGATTACGCCACTTTCAACAGCAGCAACACAGCATCGATGGTTATTCCGTAACGGCTCCTAAAAAAAATGGCCGTTTTCCCGGCAGACAATCACGGCAGTGAGTGCTCCGGCTAAAACGGCTGGGAAACAACAAGTCATTCAATTAGCACAGCAAAAAAAAGATTGCAAGGGAAAGCACAACGGAGAAACCAATGTCTACCAGCGGTAAATGGCCGAGAGAAAAAACTCCTTGACCCGATAGTCCTGGCCTGAGGTCAACTCTGTCGTTGCGGAAAAAATGATCTGCGGAGCATATTCCACAAAAAACCCTCCCTTCCAGGTTTGCATGGCATACCCCATTTCATCATAGACAACAACATACTCAAGATCATAGTACCGGGGAGCCCCGCGCCGAAACTGATCGTCGGAAAGCTGATGCTTGAAGTACACACTGAAGCGGTTCTGCCAGTAATTCATCGGAGTCCAGTATGGATGGTCGGAAGCGGCAAAACCGTCCGGCTGCAACGGTCCGCCCCCTCTTCCCTCGGCGCTGTCCTTGAAATCATACGTGTAGCTGAATTTCAAGAATGCCGGA
>VMSS01000162.1 GCA_013791995.1 Desulfurivibrio sp.
AAAACACCGACGAATACCGGGCCGCCTTTGCCAAGATCCGAACCCAAGTCAAGCGGGCAAGCACCATCACCCACCGGCTCCTTGGTTTTTCCCGCTCCGCCGATGGTCTGAAATCAAAAACCAACATCAACACCCTGGTGGAAGAAACTGTTTCTTTTCTTGAAAAGGAGGCGACCAATCACCGGATCACCATCCGCCGCAACCTTGATCCCACCCTGCCGGAGACCACCACCGACAGCACCCAGCTGCAACAGGTGTTTCTCAATATCCTGAACAACGCCATTGACGCCATCGGCAACGGCGGCTCGGTCACTATCAGTTCCAGCCTGAGCGAGGAACAACTTGCCGTGGAGTTTGCCGACAGCGGGCCGGGGTTGTCGGAAGAAGCCTTAAAAAAAGTTTTCGACCCGTTTTTCACCACCAAAAAGTCGGGCAGCGGCACAGGGATCGGGCTGTCCATTTCCTACAGCATCATCGAGCGTCTCGGCGGTCGCATCGAGGTGCGAAACGGCAGGCAGGGCGGCTGCATTTTCCGGGTCACCCTGCCGGTGGCGCCTTAAAACCGGGAAACAAGGAGAACGGACATGAGTGAACTTCCCATCCTGATCGTTGACGATGAAGAGGAATTTGTCTCCACCATGGTGCAACGGTTGCGCAAACGGGGCTTGTCCAGCGAGGGAGTGCTCACCGGCACCGCAGCCATAGCCAAAGCCGCCGACTCCGATTTCAGTGTGGTTCTTTTGGACATGCGCCTCCCGGACATGGACGGCGGCCTGGTTCTCCAGGAAATAAAAAAAATACGACCTGAAAGCAGAGTGGTCATCCTCACCGGCCACGCCTCGGCCAGCGAAGGAGAGGAAGGTATCAGAAACGGGGCCTTTGACTACCTGATCAAGCCCGTGGAATTTGAAACATTGCTTGAAAAACTGCGGACAGCCGGGAATCACAACTCATAGGCCTTGCAGCTACACAAGGGAATACTGCACAACCAAGGGGAACCGAGGTCTTTTTATTATTCAACGAGGAAGGAGGAGTACAACCATGAATTTCTTCAGGCAATTGCACCATTTCATGATGGCGGGCGCCCGCGCCCACGCGAAATGGGAGATGGACATCTCAAATACCATCCTGCGGGATCGCAGGCGGCTGGCCATTCTCGGCCTGTTGCTCATCCCCATCCTCATCGGCGGCATAGCCTTTGCCGATGATGTGGTCAGCAAACTGCCCGGCATGATCGGCGGCAAGACTGCCTACGCCCCGGCCTTCTACACCCCCACCATCTTCTTCGCCTCCATCGGGGTCGGCCTCGTTGCCGGTCTGATCACCGGCTGCATCGGCGCCGGCGGCGGTTTCATCATCGCCCCTGCCCTGATGAGCGCCGGAGTCAAAGGTATCCTCGCGGTGGGCACCGACCTGTTCCATATCTTTGCCAAGGCTATCATGGGCAGCGTTCTGCACCGCAAGCTAGGTAATGTCTCCGTAGCCCTGGCCGGAGTTTTCCTGTTGGGCTCCATCGGCGGCGCCACCCTGGGCGGCTGGGTCAACCGCACCCTGTATGATAAAAACCCGGTACTGAGCGACGCCTTCATCACCACCATCTACGTGCTGATGCTGGGTTTTCTCTGCTCCTACGCGTTGATGGATTTCTTTCGTCAAACCCGCAAGAAGCCTGCACCCGCAGCAACCGATTCCACCAGCTCAGCTGCCAACATTTCGGGCATGACCAACCTGGCCCATAAGCTTCAGAACGTCAACCTGCCCCCCATGATCAAGTTTGACGAAGGCGTTACCCCGGGCGGCCGCAAGATCTCTTGGCTGTTTCTGGTGATCAGCGGCTTCATCGTCGGCCTGGCTGCGGCCATCATGGGCGTGGGCGGCGGCTTCCTGACCTTCCCGATCTTTGTTTATGTCCTGGGCGTTTCCTCGGCCACCACCGTGGGCACCGACATCTTCCAGATTATTTTCACCGCAGGCTATGCGGGCTTGAGCCAGTATGCGGTCTACGGCTTTATCTTCTACACCCTGGCCATGGGCATGCTCCTGGGTTCCCTGGTCGGTATCCAGGTCGGTTCCTTGATCACCAAGGTGGTCAGCGGCGCCACCATCTGCGGACTCTACGCCGTTGCCACCTCGGCCGGCTTTGTCAACCGAGCCTTTGCCCTGCCCTCCAAGCTTGCCAGCATGGAGATGATCCCCATGTCTGCGGAGACCGGCAAGCTACTGGAAACCGTGGGCACCTATATCTTTTTTGTAGTGCTCACGGCCTTCGCTCTCTGGGTTTTCTACATCTTTTTCACCAATATCAAAACCCTCAAGGGAGAGGGTGCTGCACACACCACCAAGGAGGCACACTCATGATTGCCAACAAAAAAGAATTCGGCGGCGGCTTGGTGATGATGGTCGCCTTCTGGATCGTTTTCGCGCTTCTTCTCTCACCGCTTTACCCCGGCCAGGACAAGAAGGTGAACATGCTGGATTATATGGACAGCATGTACAACTCCATTTCCAAAAAATCCTCGTACTATATTCCTGTGACCAGGGAAAAGGCCGAGGCCTTCAAGGGGAACACCATTACTCTGAAGATCAAGACCAACGAGAATCTTTCTGCGGAACGGATGACCACCATCATGCAGCGAGCCGGAGCCAGCGTGCAGGCCGGTGAAAACGAGATCACGGTCAGCGGCGATCTCGGCGGTATTCTCGATGAGGTTCTTGCCGACGCGGACGCCATGTTCGCCAATGACGGCCAGACTGTCAGCGCCAAGTATGGCGCCAACGAAAAGCAGGTGATGTTTGACTGGTACAACACCTTGAAATCGATGGAAAAGAGCCTGACCAAACAGGAGAAATTCCAGGAATCAAAAATCCTCTACCAGGTGCGGACCAAAACCGTTGAGCCTGCTTACAATTACTACGGGATTGAAGCACAAAGCATCAAAGACAATGCCACCCTGGTGATCTTGTCTTTGGTAGGCTACGTGATCTACACCATGTGGTTCGGGTTTGCCATCCTCTTCATGTTTGAAGGCTGGGGACTCAAGCTCGAACATTAAAATCACGCCCTGTTGATTATTCGCTTGTCCCGGAAGGTTCGCCGTCCGGGACAAGCGGTTTTTTTTGCTTTTTTTATTCCCTCGACGGGTCTGCTTCCATTATGCTGAAAGATAACGATGTTTTCCCTGGCGCCCATCCGGCCTGGACTTGCGCCACCAGCAAAGAACAAGCGACCATGACATGAGCTTTTATTTTGACCGACTGACCTCGTTCTTCCGCACCAAGCCCAGGCTGAAACCTGCCGAATTGCAGGCCGCATTCCGTGGCCACTACAAGGAATTTCGCGCCCTGCTCACCGCCAACAACAATGCTCTGGAGCTGATGGCCGAGCTGGAACAGGCCCTCACCGCCGGACATTCCTTTGGCATGGCCTTTGTCCGTGGC
Organism: Desulfurivibrio sp.; assembly: GCA_013791995.1. GTDB lineage: Bacteria > Desulfobacterota > Desulfobulbia > Desulfobulbales > Desulfurivibrionaceae > Thiovibrio. Next base: position 3,439 of record VMSS01000162.1, read on the forward strand.
AACTGCACCGCCCTTTCCGTTAATATCTATAAAATGATCCAGCATCTGACCAGACTGGCCGATGGCAGATATGTCGAGCTGGACCACCCTTTCAGAACCATCACCCGAGAACTCGAACAGCTCATCGCCATCCGCTCCCTCAGCACGGAAGGCGAGGTCATTCTCTCCATGAAAGAGATTGACGTAACAAAGGTCGATCAGGTGGGTGAAAAAATGGCCAATCTGGGTGAGGTGAAAAACCGGGTCGGCCTCAGAACACCGGATGGCTTTGTGATTACTGCGGCGGCGGCCAGAAAATTCATCGCAACCAGTGATCTGCAAGTTGAGATCAATCGCCGCTTGAAAGGGCTGGATCTTGACAACCTGGAAGAGCTCTACACCGTCAGCGCCGGAATCCAGAGCCTGATCAGCAATGCCCCCCTGCCCACAGAGCTGGAAGAGGCGATCCTTGCCCATCATCGGCAGCTCGCCGCCGACTCCGATGAGGAACTGCTGGTTGCCCTTCGCTCCAGCGCCCTGGGAGAGGACAGCAGCAATGTCTCCTTTGCCGGACAGTATCGCACCCAGCTCAATGTCAGCCGCGAATTTGTCGGCCAGGCGTATAAGGAGATCGTGGCCGGCAAATACAAAAGCCAGGCCATTGTTTACCGGCAACAGCGGGGCTATCGCAACCTGGACGTGCACATGTGCGTCGGTTGCCTGCGCATGGTGAATGGCGCCGTAAGCGGGGTTCTCTATTCCCGAGCCCCGGATAACCCGCGCAGCCCGTTTGTTATTATCCAGGCGGCGCCGGGCCTTGCCAGCGCCGTGGTGGATGGCAGCGGGGTCACCGACCAGTTCCGGGTCAGCCGGACCCCGCCCCATCCCATCCTGCACAGGCAGTCCGGAGTGGAGGAAAATGACTCCGCCGCAATCTCCCGCCGGACGCTCACCGATGATCAAGCTGCCGAGCTTGCCGCTATCGGGGTGCGCCTTGAGGAGCATTTCGGCACTCCCCAGGACATCGAATGGTCCATCGACCAATCCGGCCTGCTCTATATCCTGCAAAGCCGTCCCCTTGGCCGCTCCCTCTCGGAAGAACCGCCGGAGACCAGCGAATACAAACCAATGGCCGCCGACCTGCCCGAGCCGCTCCTTATCGGCGGCGCATGTGTCAGCCGGGGAGTTGGTTATGGTCCCGCGTTCAAGGTGCGCTCAAGCCTTGACCTGTTACGCTTCCCCAAAGGCGCGGTGCTGGTGATCGAGACCCCCTATCCGGAATGGGCCAGCCTCCTCAACCGGGCGGCGGCCGTGGTCAGCGAAACCGGCCAGATGGCCGCCCATCTCGCCACCGTGGCCCGTGAATTCGGAGTCCCGGCGATTTTCGGCATGAAACAAGCCAAGGCTACGCTTGCAAACGACACCCTGATCACGGTGGATGCCACTGCGGGAAAGGTCTATGCCGGCAGGATTGAGCCCCTCCTAGCCCTGGCCGCACCCAAACCGAACCTCATGGTCGGAAGCCCGGTATACAAAATTCTTACGCAGGCCCTGGTCCACATCACCCCGCTCAACCTGACCGACCCAGCCTCCCCTTATTTCCGGCCCGACTCCTGCAAAACCCTGCACGATCTGACCCGCTTCTGCCACGAAAAAGCCGTGGTCGAGATGTTCAATTTCGGTGAGCGGTACGGTTTTGACGACAAGACAGCCAAACAACTGGTGGTGGACGCGCCGTCCCAGTGGTGGGTGATTGACCTGGACGATGGCTTCACTCCGGATTTTGATCCGGAAAGCCGATATATCGATCTCGGCCACATCGTTTCCCTGCCCATGCTGGCCATCTGGCAGGGCATGACCGCTTTTCCCTGGGCAGGTCCGCCGCCCGTCAGTCTTGGCGGGTTCGGCTCCATCATTTTCCAGTCCACCAGAAACCCACATCTCGACCCGGCCGTGCGGTCGGCCATGGCAGCAAAAAATTATTTTCTCATCTCGAAAAACTACTGTAACCTGAACGTCCGGCTCGGCTATCATTTTGCGCTGGTGGAAGCAAACCTGGGTGAGTTTCTCACGGAAAACTATGTCAGCTTTCAGTTCAAGGGCGGGGCTGCGGACGAAAACCGCCGGTTGCTGCGCATCCGGCTGATCAGTGATATATTAAGCGAATTCGGTTTCCGGGTGGAACAGAAGGTGGATGCCATGACTGCCCGGATCGAAAAGAAACCCGGCGCCTTTCTGCTGGAGCGGCTGAAAATCCTCGGCTACCTGCTGATCCACACCCGCCAGATCGACATGGTCATGGCGGACGAAGGCATGGCCGCAGGATACCGCCGAAAAATCATGACCGATCTGCACACCCTGATCATTCCGACAACGGAGGGATAACATGGCCACGGACCTCAAAATACTGCTCATTGACGATGAATCCGATTTCGTGGAAACAACCTGCAAAAGGCTGATCCGCCGGGGATATTCCGCAAAAACCGCACTCACCTGCGCCGATGGGTTGACGATTATCGCCTCGGGCTGGCCCGAAGTCGTGGTCCTGGATGTGATGCTCCCGGATCGGGATGGCGTGGATTGCCTGCGGGAGATCAAGGAAAAATGGCCGACTCTGCCCGTCATCCTGTTGACCGGTCACGCCTGCATGCAAACAGGTATGCACGGCTTGGAATACGGGGCCAGCGACTACTGCCTCAAACCCATTGACCTGGAAACCCTGGTGGAAAAAATCGCCATCGCCCATCGGGAGAGCCAAAAACCTGGGATCTGAAACACGATCGAAACATCCCTGCACCAAACAAAAAAAGCCACCCCGCCGCAAGGCAGGATGGCTTTTTTATTACAAAACTAGTTGGTTACGGAATCAGTGTCCGACGGAAAGCAGGCCGCTGGCTGCCAAAGAAAGAATAAGCACCTCAGCGATGGCCATGATGCCCATGGCCTTGTCACCCCTAGCGAACAGCCCGGGAGCGATGATACTATAGCAGACAATGGTGACCCCGGAGAGGATGGCTATCGGCATAAAGTTCAGAAAATCGCCATAGCCGAGGAGCTTCACCCAGGACCACCCGGTGGGCAGGGTTTCCCAGTGCAGAAAATTGGTGTTGATTGCCACCAGATAGTCATGCACCGGCATGCTCCAATAGGTGGAGATTTCACTCCGCGGAACAATCGGCGGGATGACGCGCAGCACATACAGGGCAAAGGTGATCACCATGAGGAGCAATCCCGCGTACATGCCTTTTTCAAGAACATCGGCGTAGAGCACCTGTTCCTTGGTTGCCTGGGTATTATTTTGTGTCATTATAGTAATCCTCCCTGAAATATACGATTTAGAACAGGCTGATGCCCATGGTGCTCAATCCCTTTTGCACAGCCTTCAGACCTGCAAAGAGGAGAATGACAATAACCATCCAACGGATAAAGGTCGGCTTGGCAACTTTCAGCAACCGAACTCCGACAAACGACCCCAGCATGATGCCGATGAGCGAAGGCACAACCATCATGGGAATTACGCAGCCCTTGTTCAGGTAAATCCAGGCAGCAGAGGTGTCAGTGATGGACAAGAGAAACTTGGAGGTGGCAACGCTGATCTTGAGCGGCGCACCCATCATCAGATTCAGCACCGGTACGTTGGCCCAACCGGCGCCCAGGCCGAACATGCCGGCCATGAAACCGATAATGATGAAGGTAAAAAGGCCGGGAATGGTGCGATGAACCTTCCAGTTGATCTCTTCCTTGCTGGTCGGCTCATAAAAAACACCGGTGATGCGCAGAGCGGAGGAAAGTGCATCCGCGTGGGGAACATCGGGAACCGTTGACTTTTTGGCGGTGAGCATGATCGCCACGATACCGAGGATGGTGCCGCCCAAGGAAAGCTGGACAATGTGGGTGGGCAGAGCCAAGCCGACCATGGCGCCGACAATGGCCATGGTCGAGGCGATGAGCGCCACGGGCATGGCCAGACGCAGGCTCGCAAGGTTGGCCTTCAAAAGACCGGGTCCGGCAGCCAGGGCGACGCACAGGGCGACCAGCAGACCGGCGCCACGGACAAAATCAAGATGAAACGGGAAAAAGCCGCCGATGATGGGCACGAACAGCACCCCGCCGCCGACGCCACCAAGCACCGCGACGATACCCATGAAAAAAGTGACGATCAACAAAATCAGGGGCCACTTCCACCAGTCAGCTTCCCCAACAGCCGGGACCGGAGCCATTTCCGTGACTTCCGTTGCCAATGCCCAGGCCGGGCTCAGCATGATGGCGCACATAAGGGAAGCAAACAGCATCCCCGCCTTTTCCATGATGTTTCCTTGCATCCTTGTTTCCTCCTTGTCTTCGCTAAAGCCAAAACAAAAAATAAAAGTAAAATATATATGAAAAATGAACCGGTACTGTGAACGTTTGCAAGCAACCGAGGACAATCTACATTGAATGCGGCAGCAAGATGTCTTTCCCTGCTCCGCGGCGGTGGCTATTTCTTGAAATTTTCGGTATGCTTACTGCTCTCAAAATATACTGTCAAGGAAAAACTGTTCCTCTCTGAAACAGAGCCGTTGCATTACGCATCATCTGTCAAAAATGATGCGTAACCATACTTATACGCTGCATTGTGCAACATTTATTCAGGAATGTACCATGGATTTCCCCCTGTCGGAGGTTTTACAAATACTCAGCACAGAAGTCGCCGGGTATGCCGTACCCATTGTCGATCTCATTGCCGTGCAGACCAAAGATCCCTATAAGGTTCTGGTGGCGACCATCCTCTCGGCCCGGACCAAGGATGAGACCACGGCCAAGGCTGCGGCCAGGCTGTTCAAGGAGGCTCCGGACCTCGTCGGACTGGCCGCGCTCAGCGAAGAACACCTTGCCAGGCTGATTTTCCCGGTGGGCTTTTATAAAAACAAAGCCGGGTTTCTCGCCCGGTTGCCCGGCGTACTGGCCAGTGAGTTTGACAACCGGATTCCCGATGCGGTCGAACCCCTCACCCGTTTGCCCGGCGTGGGCCGGAAAACCGCCAATCTGGTGGTGGCGGTGGCCTTTAAAAAACCAGCGATCTGCGTGGACACCCATGTACATCGGATCATGAACATCTGGGGTTATGTGGCCACCAAAACACCGCTGGAAACCGAGATGGCGCTCAGGGAAAAGCTGCCCCCCCAATACTGGCTGACCATCAACTCCACCCTGGTGGCCTTTGGCCAGGGAACCTGCAGGCCGGTGGCACCCCATTGCGACCGCTGCGTCATCGCCAAGCATTGCCCGCAGATCGGGGTGCGGCCAAGAAAGGTGGTTGGCACCGGCAAAAAACCAAATACGGACAGCATGCGGAAATTCGTCTCCTGGAATGTCAACGGCCTCAGAGCCTTGGAAAAAAAAGGCTTTGTCGAGATCCTCGCCGATTTGAACGCCGATCTGGTGGCCCTCCAGGAGATCAAGGCCATGCCGGATCAGCTTTCGGAAACGCTTAAAAACATTCCCGGCTACATCCCCTACTGGTTTTCCGCCCAGAAAAAGGGTTATGCCGGGGTGGCGACCTACAGCAAAGAGCAACCCCTTTCGGTGATCTACGGCATCGACCACAAAGATCACGATTATGAGGGGAGGGTGCTGACTCTCGAGTTTGCTGATTTCTTCTTCATAAACGCCTATTTCCCCAATGCCCAGCACGGGTTGTTGCGCATGGATTACAAACTCCGATTCAACAACGACCTGCTGGCCTTTGCCAAAACCCTGGCCACCAAAAAGTCGGTGGTGATCTGCGGGGATTTCAACGTGGCGCACAAAGAGATCGACCTGACCAATCCCAAACAGAACGAAAAAAATCCGGGCTATGCCCCGGAGGAACGGGCTTGGATGGACCATTTTGTTGAAGCAGGGTTCGTCGATACCTTCCGGATGTTCAACCAGGAGCCAGACCAGTATACCTGGTGGAGCTACCGCTTCAACGCCAGGACCAGAAACATCGGATGGCGGATCGATTACTTCTGTGTGGATCAAAAAAGCAAAAAAAGAGTGACCGAGGCTGCCATTTTAGGTGATATATTGGGATCGGACCATTGCCCAATCCTCCTCGGGTTTCGTTAATCGCTTCTTGCTATTGCACGGCTGACCTTCTGCTTTTCGCTGTGATTTTTTCTTCTGACAGTTAGACTGATATGATATCACTAATTGCATGGTACTCATTTAAGGACCAGGAGACGCGCACAACAGCATGAGCAACGTCAAGGTAGTGGGAATCGGCGGCTGGGCAGTATCCAATAATCCTGAAGATATATTGCGCACGTATTCCCTTGGTTCCTGCATTGCTTTGATACTCCACCATCCAAAAACAAAAACCATGGGGCTTGCCCATGTTGTCCTGCCAGATCCATTTTGCCATGATGGGAAAAAGCACGGGGAAGGATATTATGCAACTACCGCAGTCCCGTTTCTGCTGAAAGAAGTTCGTGCCGCAACAGGCCGTTATTCAGCGGATAGTTCAAGAATTATGGCCAAATTGGTCGGTGGTGCCGCAATAATAAAAATCAAGAATCCTTTTCATATAGGAGAAAGGATTCTCATAGCAATACAACAGGCTCTTCATCGCCTTCATATCCCTGTCGTAAAACAGGATACGGGCGGCGATGTTCCCCGCACAGTATCACTATATATTGAGAGCGGTGATGTTTTGGTTAAATCACCGGGCACACAGGAAAGACCCTTGTAATCCGTATCCTGGAGGAGAAAACAATGATTGCGCCAGTGGACATGGGCACCAAAATACGTATATTGGTCGTGGATGATGAACCCACTTCCCGCGAGGTTCTCCGGCTGGGACTGGAAAGACAGGGCTGCGAAACCCTGACCGCCCATGACGCGGCCTCAGCCATCGCACTTTTGAGTGAGCAGCAATTCCACGCCGTGGTGACCGACAAGAACATGCCCGGTACCGTTCATGCCACAGAGGGTGGCCTTGATGTCATCAAATTCGCAAAGGAATCCAACCCGGCCTGTGCCGTTGTCATGGTAACCGACTTCAGCACGGTGGAATCGGCCATTGAGGCTATGCGACTTGGGGCTTTTGATTATTTGGCCAAGCCGGTCCGGTCTGAGGAGATCAAGGCAAAACTTGAACGAATTCTTGCCTATCAGCAAACTTTGAACCCCGCAAACACCATTTCATCCCATAACGCCTTACGGGCAAAATTCCTCAAAATTCTCGAGGACCAGAAAGGAGTGGACCAGTGCCTCAGCGCCGCAACCAAAACCGCGCTTTTGCAATTGGCGCAGGACAGCATCGATTCTTTTATTCATGAGCGGCGGTCCTGGGAAAATATCATCCTGGAACAGCGTGAGGCCTTGGGTCAAATTTCCGCCTGGGCCGAGCAGATGCAAGAGACAACGCCGCAGGGTGCTGCAGAAGAGGATCTTCTGAATAAAATCATCACCGAATCCAACCGCCGGCTGTGAATGATTCCCGGAGCGATTTTCTCATTGTAACCCCTTGCCGTTCAAGACCGGATGAACATGGCCGGGAAGAGGCTGCTGGACATATGATCATTCTGCCGATTAACTCTGGTTTCCATGCCGCCAGTAGCCCTGGCTGAAATTTCATGACCATCAACTGAAAAAGCAACCCTCAATACACCATGCCGAACGATCAGTGGCAATCCATGATTCTCAGCGGCGAGCTTGGCCGACATCCGGTGCACTTTTTCACCAGCACCGGCTCAACCAACGATCTCGCCCTGGCCCTGAGCAACACCGGGGCACCAGGCGGCACGGTGGTGGTGGCCGACTGCCAGAGCGCCGGGCGAGGCCGTCTTGAGGGCAGGAGATGGCTTTCGCCGCCCGGAACCGGACTTTACTTTTCACTGATCCTTCGCCCGCATCTAGCCCCACAGGACTTTCCCAAGCTCACTCTGACCGCAGGCCTTGCCCTGTGCAAGGCGCTGGAAAGCCGCACCCCTTGCCAACCTGGGCTGAAATGGCCAAACGATCTTTTCCTGCACGGCAAGAAATGCGGCGGCATCCTTACCGAAACCCAAGCGATGACAGGCAGTGGGCAGACTGCAGTGGTAATCGGCATCGGCCTCAATGTGAACACCCCAGCAGAAACATTTTCCGGCGAATTACGCACCAAAGCGACCTCGCTGCAAGCTGAAACCGGCATCTCCTGCGACAGGGGATCCCTGCTCGAATCCATTCTTGCCGAACTGGACCTTGAGGTGGCAAGGCTGGAACAGGGAGATTTCCCTTCCATCCTGACCGAGTGGCGGCAACGGGATATCCACACAGGCTTGCAGGTCTCCTGGGTAAACACCCAAGGGAGGATCATAAACGGCACCTCACTTGGCCCGGACGAAGAGGGGTTTCTTCATATCCGGGATGCGCAGGGCCACATCCATTCCGTTATCTCCGGGGATATTTCCCTGGCGCAGGAGTAACAACTCACATGGCTCTTTATCACAAAAAAGCAGAGAGTTACCGAAGTGGGGTATTTTTGCCGTGATTCCTCCCCCGATCCAGCAGCTGTTGCTAACCGCACTCTATGCCGCCTTTGCAGAATGGGCTGAAAAATTCGCCTTTGCCTGCCGCAAGGGTTGCGCCACCTGCTGCACCCGAAGCGTCACCATGACCAGCCTGGAAGGAGGGGGGATCATGGCTTTTCTGACCGCAATGGATCGGCTTGCCGAATTGACTGCTCCTGCATTTCAGCCAACACCAAACCGAATGGCTCAGTGCACCACCAACACCTTCGTTGGCGCCCATCTCAAAGGCAAGTCCGTGGAAGAAGAGGAAAATTGGGATCTGCGGCCCTGCCCGTTTCTCAAGGAAGAGACCTGCAGCATTTATCCGGTAAGGCCTTTCGGCTGCCGACTTTTTGTCTCCCTGGCCCCATGCGACACATGCGGGGTGGCAGAGATGCCGCCAGGGTACCTCGCCGGCGCAACCGCCTTGCTGCAATGCATCGAGCACCTGGATAACGGGGGGGCCTGGGGCATTATGACCGAAGTACTCTCAGGACTGAACACCGGCCGGACTGACGGCTTTGGGGAGCCTACCGCCCCCATTCCCGGCTTCCTCATCGCCCCGGACGAACACGCTCTTGTCGAGCCACTTCTTCAGGGCCTGCTCACCCTGGAAATTGCGGGCCAGCCTTTTAAACAGTGGCTTGAAGACGCGCGGCTATGAACTGTCCCACATGGACCTTCTTCAACATCGGGACAACCAGACCGGTCTCGGCATCCCGGTGCTCAAAATGGAAGTAGAACTTCCTTATCTCTATGCACCCTTTATTCAGCCCGCTTTTCTTCACCCCTTATTTCAATAAATTATTAAAAACAACACGCGCCTTATTATAAAACGAACCGTCCGACAAACTTCCACCACCTTCCGACAATGGTCCTTCTCTGCTAATTCATAGCATTTCCGTCCCATTCTGCGTCACCGTTCCTGTATCCATAAGCCATTCTCAATACAAGTATTGACAAAAAATATTTTCCTAACGTAGTATATGCGTAGACAGAGACTTCATGCCACCGTCTGAAATTTAAATTCAATACAATACTGTTCGCCTTAAAATAAGGTTGATGCATGATGCGAGCGACCACAATAAGCAGCAGGTTTGCTCCTTGATCTCAAAACCTAACACGGGAGGGAAAAAAATGGCTAAACAAGAAAAACCAAAGATTGAGCTCTATCTGTACTCAATGAACCAAGAATTCCCTGTGGGCAAGGGACATATAACGTTTCTTGAACGTCACTCCGAGGTCCGCAAGGACGTTACCGGAAGCCTGATATCCAGGGAGGCTGTTGCCAGCAATACCTTCAAGGAAAAGATCAAAGGAATGGCGAATGACTGGTCTGCGCAGTGGATACACAACCAATGGGTTCAGGACTATACTAAATCCCCTTCGTACTCATCACGGATGAACCCGGGTGAAGATGTCATGGCAAAACTCATCATGCGCAAGGAAGAGTTCGGTGGCCTCGTTCTCGATCCTGTCAATGACCGAGTGTACAAAGTGAACAAAGCAGGATACAAGCTGCTCGAAGAAATGAAAAAGATTCCCACGGCAAAGATGGAAGCGTTTAAATCAAAGACCTTTGTTGCGGATGAGATGGATTCGTTTGTCAGTTTTCTTAAAGGTGCCGGACTATGGGCATCGATATAGCCTGCCGGGCTCCACTGAAAGCCCCACTTACCGTTAGTCTCTGGGTTACGGGAGGCTGTAATCTCGCATGCAAATACTGCTATGCGGACGCCTCCCGAAACATCTACATGGAGCCGGCAAGACTTTTCATGCTGGTGGATGAACTCAAAAACTTGGAGGTCTTTGACATTACCATCGCGGGCGGAGAACCGTTTCTCCACCCGCAGATATTCGAAGTTATTCAGCAAATTCTTAACAGCGACATGCAAATGGGGGTGCTGACAAATGGCGTGCTGCTTAACGAAGAAAAGGCTGCGCGACTTGCCGACATTGCGGACGGCAAAAAAATGATCCTCCAGATTTCTCTTGATTCTCCAGATCCACACATCAACGATCTGACAAGAGGGAAGGGGAAGACCGTACTGCGTAACATCAAGAATCTCGCGAAGTCCGGCTTACAGCTCCAGATATCGTGCGTCCTCAGCAGTGTAAACATCGATACAGCTCACTTGATCATCGACGAATTGTATCCAGCTGTAAAACGCTTTCATTTCCTTAATATTCAACGCACCGAACGGTCACTCAGGCATCCGGAACTACTGATTAACGATTCGCAGGCGTATGATTTTTGGATGCGGCTTAATGAGCATGCGAAGAAATTTCCTCCCGATCTCTTTTTACCTTCCTTGAGAATAATGCTCCGGTCATACGGTGCGGAAGAAAGCCCAGAATCCTGGGAATTCCATAAAAACGCCACATTTAGCTGCAAGAGCTGCTCTATCGGGCTGACAAAAATCGAGATCACTCCTGATTTCGACGTGTTGGGGTGCGATATAGCCAAAGATTTTTCAAATATGGGCAACATCGCCAAAAAATCCTTTGCGGAAGTCTGGAATTCCATTACCGCCCATAATGTAAGGAATTCCCCGTATCCTCCATGCTATAAGATTAGAAGTTCCGATGGCAGCCTCGCCCTTGAGGACAATCTGCGGCCGGAATTCGCATGTTTCCGATAAGCTGAGTCGAAATCATGACAAAAAAAGGGCGCCTCCCAAACGGGAAGGCGCCCTTTGCGTTGCAGAGAAAAGCGGTGACTAGTAGCGGTAATGGTCCGCCTTGTAAGGCCCACCCACCGGCACATCGATATACGCGGCCTGGACCTTGGAAAGCTCGGAAAGATGCACGCCAAGCTTCTTGAGATGGAGACGCGCCACCTTCTCATCCAGCACCTTGGGCAGTACATAGACCTTTTTCTGGTATTTCTTGGCGTTGGCGAACAGCTCGATCTGGGCCAGCACCTGGTTGGTGAAGGAGGCAGACATCACGAAGCTCGGATGGCCGGTGGCGCAACCCAGATTCACCAAACGACCTTCGGCCAGCAGGGTAATCTTCTTGCCGTCGGGAAAGATGATGTGATCCACCTGGGGCTTGATGTTCTCCCAGGTATACTTACGCACGGAGGCAACATCTATCTCCGAATCGAAATGACCGATATTGCAGACAATGGCCTCGTCCTTCATCGCCTTCATGTGTCCGTGATTGATGACCTTCTCGTTGCCGGTGCAGGTGACAAAGATATCGCCCTGACTTGCCGCCTCTTCCATGGTCATTACCCGGTAGCCTTCCATGGCTGCCTGGAGTGCACAGATCGGGTCGATCTCCGTTACCCACACCTGGGCTCCCAAGCCACGGAAAGCCTGGGCGCAGCCCTTGCCCACGTCGCCGTAACCGAGGATCACCGCGAGTTTGCCGGCCACCATCACGTCGGTGGCGCGCTTGATGCCGTCCATCAACGATTCACGACACCCGTAGAGGTTGTCGAACTTGGACTTGGTCACCGAGTCATTGACGTTCATGGCCGGGAACAATAGCCCGCCCGTCTTTTCCATCTGGTAGAGGCGATGCACCCCGGTGGTGGTCTCTTCAGTCACACCGAGGATGGCCTTGGCAGCGTTGGTCCATTTCTTCTTGTCCGCGGCAAAATCCTGCTTGAGCACGGCAAGTACCGCCTGATACTCCTCATTGTCGCTCTTCTTGGGTGCAGGCACTTTGCCCGCCTTCTCAAATTCAGCACCCTTATGGACCAACAGTGTGGCATCGCCGCCGTCGTCGAGGATCATATTAGGCGGGTTGCCGTCCGGCCAGGTGAGGGCCTTTTCCGTACACCACCAGTATTCCTCGATGGTTTCCCCCTTCCAGGCATAGACCGGAACACCTACCGCGGCAATGGCGGCTGCGGCGTGGTCCTGGGTGGAAAAGATGTTGCAAGAGGCCCAACGTACTTGAGCGCCCAGAGCAACCAGGGTTTCGATCAGCACCGCGGTCTGGATGGTCATGTGCAGGGAGCCGGAGATCCGTGCACCCTTGAGGGGTTTCTTCTTGCCAAATTCCTCGCGCAGGGCCATGAGTCCGGGCATCTCGGTTTCCGCGATGCGGATTTCCTTACGGCCCCAATCGGCCAGACTCATATCCGCAACCTTGCAATCGGTCTGTTTTTGGGCCGGTACTTTTTTGGCAGGGACCTTTTTTGCTGGTGCTTTTTTTGCTGAAGCCTTCATCGGTGTTTCCTCCTGACTGCGCCTTGGCGCAGGGTGGTGTCTTAATTATTTGATTCCGGCGTCCTCTTTCAAAGCCTCGGCCTTGTCGGTGCGCTCCCAGGTGAACTCTTCCCGCTCCCGGCCAAAATGGCCGTACGCAGCGGTTTTTTTATAGATCGGCCGCAGGAGATCAAGGTGCTGGATGATGGCCTTGGGCCGCAGATCAAAATGCGCGTCAATAAGCTGCCTGATCCGCGCATCGCTGATCTTGCCGGTACCGAATGAATTGACATTGATGGAGACCGGCTTGGAGATGCCGATGGCATACGCAATCTGCACCTCAAGCTCGGTGGCGATCCCGGCAGCCACCAGGTTCTTGGCGACATAGCGGCCCATGTAGGAAGAGGAACGGTCCACCTTGGACGGATCCTTGCCGGAAAAGGCACCGCCGCCATGGGAGCCCATGCCGCCATAGGTGTCAACGATGATCTTGCGCCCGGTCACGCCGCAATCGCCGACCGGGCCGCCGATAACAAAACGGCCGGTGGGATTGATGAAATACTTGGTGTTCTTGTCCACCATCTCGGCAGGGATAATGGGCTTGATGATCTCCTCCATGACGCCGGCCTTGAGATCCTCGTAATCAACCTCCGGAGAATGCTGGGTGGAAAGGACAATAGCCTCGACCCGTTTGGGCTTTTTGTTTTCGTATTCAATGGTGACCTGACTTTTCGCATCCGGACGCAGCCAGGGCAGAAGCCCTGCCTTGCGCACCTCGGCCTGTCGCTTCATGAGCCGGTGGGCATAGGTGATGGGCATGGGCATCAGGACCCGGGTTTCGGTACAGGCATAGCCGAACATCAAGCCCTGGTCGCCGGCACCCTGATCGAGATCCAGGCCGGTCCCTTCATCCACGCCCTGGGCAATATCCGGGGACTGCTTGCCGATACTGGTGAGCACCGCACAGGACTGCCAGTCAAAGCCCATATCGGAAGAATTATAGCCGATCTCCCGCACGGTCTCCCGCACCACGGCGGGCATATCCACCCAGGCGGTGGTGGTAATCTCGCCGGCAATAAGGGCCATGCCGGTGGTTACCAGGGTTTCACAGGCGACCCTGGCTTTTGGGTCCTGGGCAAGAATGGCGTCAAGAACAGCATCCGAGATCTGGTCGGCAACCTTGTCCGGATGGCCTTCTGAAACAGACTCCGAGGTAAAGAGATAATTTGGCATTCCAACTCCTCATGATTTTCAGTAAAAAAACAGGCTGCCAAGCAGCCTCGAAACTATGTACTTTTATTAGAATACAGGAAGTTGTCAAGGATAATCACGGCAAAACAGCGTAAAAGAGCTCATCTATTTCGACAGATACCCTTTTTCCAGACCCTGTATCGAGGCAAACAGCGCAGCGTTGACCGGTACCGAAATGCCTAACCGGGTGGCCTCTTCCAGCACAGCGCCGTTGATACCCTCGATCTCGGTTTTCCTCTTGCCCCGCACGTCCTGCAGCATGGAAGAAATATTAGTCGAGGTAGCCTGACAGACCGCCATGGTCCGCTCCACCGGATCAGGATCAATGGAAATCCCCTTGGCCTGAGCGATGCTGGCCGCCTCCAGCACAGCAGCGCGCAACACAGCAAGCGTTTCGCCATTGCGCAGAAGTTCGCCGTTTTCGCAGTCATGGATGGCAGTGAGGGCATTGATCCCCACATTGACCAGCAGCTTGTTCCAGACCTGGGCCAGAATGTTGGTCTCAACCCGCGCTTCCAGCCCTGCCATCCGGAAAAGTTCCGCAACCTCCTGCAAGGCAGACTTCGCATCCTGCGATGCCGCGCCAAGAAAACCCAGACTGGTTGCTCCTTTCCCTCCGAAACGAACCCTTCCTGGCCCGACCAGATTCGCACCCAGGGAAGTAACCGCCAGGACCACGGTGCAGGGAAGCTTGGCCCCGGACAGGACCGGCAGATGTCCGATGCCGTTTTGCCAGGCAAGCAACAAGGATTTTTTTGTAAGCAGGGGAAGAAGAGTAGGAAGTGTCCGCCGGAGAGCCGGGGATTTCACGCAGAGAAACACCAAAGGCACCGGCCCGATCAGCTTGGCATCGGCAGTGACCTGAACCGGGAAATGATCGAGACGACCCGCCCGTTCAAGGGTAAGACCCGAGTGCTGAAGCAGAGCAGCCCGCCGGCTGTCGTGGTCCAGCACCCAGATTTCCCTCTCTGTCCGGCAGAGAGCGGTCGCCAGCAGACACCCCAAAGCGCCCGGTCCGACGATGGCGATCCTTTTGGAAGGGGTGTCCCGCATGGCCGACAGTTAACGGGTGATGGTCACGTCTTCAACAATAACCGCATACTTGTAGCCGGAACCGAAATCCTTGTTCGCGGCAAGCACTCCTTCCACCGTGACGATATCGCCTTTTTCCGCTTTTCCCGCCGAGGTCACCACCAGATCATGGGTATTCTTCCCAGGGTCGCCGGTGCCATCCTGCAGATGCAGCCAGTTTTTCCCCATGATTTGAGGAGAAAACTTGACCACCTGGGCTTTGATTTTCACCTTTTTTGCATTCAGGCCTGCTGATTTAGTAAAAACATCTGCAACGGTATAGGCATTTGCACCACTGGCCTTGGCAATTTTCAATTCCACAAAAGGCACCACAGCCTTGCCGCTTCCTAGCGGCGCGTCTTCAGCGCCGGCAGGCATCGCCGCTGCGGGCGAAGCAGAGCCTTCCTTCTTCATTGCTGTATCAAAAGCGCCACCACCCGCTGCACCTCCGGGCATTGCGGCCGGGGCTGCGGAAGCGTCTCCACCGTGCATCCCGCTGCCCATCTCCGCAGTTTTACCTTCAAGCCCTGGGGCAAAAACAATCTCGCTGAAGTTACGATTCAGGCTCTTGCTGGGGAAATTCTGCATGACCTGCCCTTCGGCAACGGTGCAGACCTCACCAACCTCCACCTTGGTCTCGGGCACTGCCACCCAGGTTTCCCCCTTTTCGGCAGCAACAAGGACATAGGTGAAACCGCCACCATGGAGTACCTCCTTGGCCTTCCCCTGGATGGGGCCTGCGGGTGCGGCCGCCTGCTGAACCCCGCCATCCTCCCCGGGCGCAGCCTGATCAGCTGCCGTAGTCGCCTCAGTCTCTGGCTTTTGACTATTACAGGCAACAAGCGCCATCAGACACAACCCGCTCACAAAAAAATTCCGCCACTTCATTGCATTGCCCATACGCTCAACGCTCCTCCCTCTGCTCGTTCTTCCAGGATATGAAAACAGCGCACCGCAGCCTTTCTGCAGTGCGCCAACGCTCTTTCTTCAAGACAGCTCCCAAACCAGAAAAGTTCGCACTATTTTCGGCTGGCAGCCTTTCTGGGTTTTTCTTCCTTCACGCTCCTGCCTTTGCCCTCATATTGGTAGGTCAGCAGATTGGCCTTGACCCCGATCCGCACGCTGCCCCCCTTGGTCAGCCGGCCGAAAAGCAGCTCTTCGGTCAAGGCATCCCCCACTTCTTGCAGAATAAGCCGCCTGAGTGGTCGCGCCCCGAATTCCGGCGAAAAGCCCTTGACGGCAAGCCATGTCCGGGCGCTGCTGCTGAGGCTGATCGTCACCTTCCGTTCCGCCAGCTGACTTTGCAGCTCCACGATCATCTTGTCCACGATCCGCTCCATAAGTCCGGGATCCAATGGGTTAAAGGTAATGGTCGCGTCAAGCCGGTTCCTGAACTCCGGGGAGAAGAGATTTTTCAAAGCCCGATCATTACGACCCCGACTGTCCCCGGTAAATCCGATGGTCCGCTCGCTCAATTCACGGGCTCCGGCATTGGTGGTCATGATCAGGATCACATTGCGGAAATCCGCCTTGCGTCCGGCATTGTCCGTAAGGGTTGAGTGATCCATGACCTGCAACAGAATGCTGAACAGATCCGGGTGGGCTTTTTCAATCTCGTCGAGCAAAAGCACACAATACGGGTGCTTGCGGATGGCATCGGTCAACAACCCGCCCTGGTCAAAGCCGACATAGCCCGGAGGAGCACCGATGAGTCGGGAAACCGCATGTTTTTCCATGTATTCGCTCATGTCGAAGCGCTCAAAATGCACGGACAGGGAGGTAGCCAGCTGCTTGGCAACCTCGGTCTTGCCGACCCCGGTGGGTCCGGCAAAAAGGAAGGAACCGGTGGGCCCCTCATTCTGCTTGAGCCCTGCCCGGGAACGCTTCACTGCGGTGACCAGGGCGCTGATCGCGTGGTCCTGGCCGAAGATGGACTTTTTCAAGACCGTATCAAGCTCCCGAAGGTGGGTCAGATCGGAACCGCTGACGCTTCTTGCCGGGATCCTGGCCAGCCGGGAGACCACCTTTTCCACATCGCGCACCGTCACCGTCCGCCGCTTACCGGCTGCTCCTCCCGCCAGGCGGAAGGCGGCCCCAATCTCGTCCAGCACGTCAATGGCCTTGTCCGGCAGAAAACGATCGGTGATGTAACGACTGGCCAGTTCCGCCGTGGCCTTTACCGCCGGAGCCGAATAGGTGATCCCGTGATGCTCCTCGTACCGGGGCAGCAATCCTTGGAGTATAGCGTAGGTCTCGGCCACGCTGGGCTCCTCAATGTCGATCTTCTGGAAACGCCGGGAGAGCGCCTTGTCCTTTTCTATATAGTTTTTGTACTCTTCATAGGTTGTCGAACCGATGCAGCGGAGCGTTCCTGCCTGAAGAGCCGGCTTGAGCAGGTTGGAGGCATCCATGCTGCCGCCGCTGGTTGCCCCGGCTCCGACAATGGTATGGATTTCGTCGATGAAGAGAATGATATGCGGCTCCTTTTCCACCGCGGAAATAACAGCCTTGAGGCGTTGCTCAAAGTCGCCGCGGTACTTGGTGCCGGAAAGCAACCCGCCCATGTCCAGCAGTCGAATATCCACGCCCTGCAACAAATCAGGCACCTTGCCTTCATGCACCTGCAAGGCCAGACCTTCGGCAATGGCTGTTTTCCCGACGCCCGGCTCACCCACCAGCAACGGGTTGTTCTTGCGCCGGCGGCACAGCGTCTGCATCACCCGCTTCAATTCCGCGGTTCGGCCGATCAGAGGATCAATCAACCCTTGGGCAGCCCGCTCGCTGAAATTGATGGTATATTTCTCCAGCGCCTCGCTTTCCTTGGATTTTTCAGCACCCTTCTCGTCCGATTTCTTTTCTTCCTGGGGCTTCTCCTCCCTTTCAATGTCGTGGGAGAGATATTCCGTCACATCAAGCTTGCTGATCCCTTCGGAATGGAGAAAATATACGGCAAAAGACTCGGCCTCGGCAAAGATGGCGGCCAGCACATCCCCGGCATCCACCTCTTTTTTCCCGCAACTCTGCACATGGGCGATGGCCCGCTGCAAAACCCGGTTAAAGCCGAGGGTCTGGATGGGATCATGGGCAAGTCCTTCCTTGACCATGGGCAGGTTGGAGGCGAAAAAATCCTCCAGCTTTTTCTTCATGCCCTCGGGGTCTCCGCCGCAGACCACAATTGCCCGGGCGGCAAGCTCGTCATCCAACAGGCCGTACAGGATATGTTCAACCGTGACATGTTCGTGTCTCCGGATTTTTGCCTCCCGGATGGCACGCACCAGGGCTATTTCCAATTTTGCATTTATCATTTCGCGCTCCTCACGGGGAATTCGTTATGCTTTTTCAAGAGAACATTTCAAGGGGTATTCGTTTTTGCGGGCCAGCTCATGCACCAAGATCACCTTGGTTTCCGCAACATCGCGCGGGTACACCCCTGCCACCCCCACCCCCTGCTCATGAACATTGAGCATGATCCGGTTGGCCTCTTCCACGCTTTTATGAAATATCGATTGCAGCACCATCACCACAAAATCCATGGTGGTATAATCGTCGTTGTGCAATAGCACCTTATACATTGAAGGGCGTCTGGTCTGCTGTTTTTTTTCGGTGACAACCGACCCTTCACTCTCCCTGCCCGCACCGCCCATGCTGATCCTACTCCCTTGCAATCAATCTCTGTCAATTCTGTTTGATAACAATAATCATCTTTTTTAATTCGTGCACCCGTCACGGCTCTTTTTAACAGACAACCCCTTATCCGGACATGACGACTTGCCTCATCCGTTCCGGGGTTTGCAGGGCGGAAAAAAGAAAATCATCAAGGACCAGATATTCCGGCAGGCCGGAGCCCTTCAGCCGGTATTCTGCCTCCAGCAAACCGGTCCGACCCTTTTTCAAGGCCGCCAGGGTAAACCGCTCCCCCTGCTGGAAGCTCTTGTATACGGCAAAGGGATGACCGGCCAACACCTTCTGCTGCGGGCCGAGCGCCTCTTGCAACTGCGGCAAAACCCCTTTTTGAAATGCGGCATAGGAGATGGATTCGGAATATGCGGACCCGGGTTGTTCGATGATGGCGCGCACCAAAAGCAGCTTGCGCAGAAAATTACGCAGCCCGGCCACCACGATGAGCGGATGCACCCCGTTTTCCCGGAGACGACTGGAAATCGTCAGGGAAGCTGCCAGATCATGATTACCAAAGGCCTCGTTCAACTCATACAGGGCCTCTTCCCGCGTCCGGCCGACCATAAAGTTTAAATCATCCATGGTGACGGTCTCCGCCTCGCCCACTGACAGGGCCAATTTTTCCGCCTCCATGGCCACGGCCACCGGATGAAAGCCCACCCGTTCAAGCAACACCGAGACAACCCGCGCCTCCATTTTTTTACCGAACCTGGACAGGCTTTGCTGGACAATCTCCTTGAGCAGTCCGTCCTGATCCTTGCGCGCTGCGGAACTGGCGCCGGTATCCACGGACAGGTCAACCACCACACAATTTTTTTCAAGATACTTGAAGAGCTTCTTGCGCTTATCCGCCGCCTCGGCTATCAGAATAAGAGTATTGCCCGCCGGAATTCCCGCCTCCAGAGCAGCCATCAGCAGCTCCGCTCCATCGCTTTTTGGCGGGGTCGCCGAGCCGGTGCCCGCACCGACCGCACATGCTTCCTGCACCCAGCCAAGATCCTCCGGCTTGGCAAAACCGAACAGCTCCTGCCAACGACCGGACGCACAGGCAGCCATTTCCTCTTTCTCCCAATCAGCCGGAGCAAGATCACCCAAGGCCAGCATCTGTGCCAGATACCGAAAAGCCTTTTTCGGCTCTTTGCCGCCCCAACTCTTACGCGCCTTGTCCCAGAGGACGCCGGCCACGACCTTGGAATAGAGGATCTGGGAATCCATAACCCGAAAAACCTGCCGACCGCCGAACAGGCTGTAAGTTTTGAGCATATTGACAGTGGCGCCCACCTCTTCCTGGTCGCCATCAATGGTCTTCAGGCTATTCAGGCGGTGGGCCTCATCGGGCAGCAGACGGCAGACCAGGTTATTGGCGATCTCCTGGCAGAGATACCGTTCGACAAAGATCGCATACACAGGTGATGTTTCACCGCGCTCCGCACCCTT
>VMSS01000083.1 GCA_013791995.1 Desulfurivibrio sp.
ACTGAGCTTGTCGAAGGCCAATAGTTGAACGGCAAACCCCGGTTCGACAGGCTCACCGCGAACGGTAATGGTTCCCAAACGATTCACGCGTTGCCGCAGCGAATTTATGCCGCGGCAAGTTGTTCTTTCTTCCACTGAGCCCGCCAACAAACCTTTTCCCGCCAGCCATCCGATTCCGGCGTGGGAGACTTCTTTCGACTGCTGACCTCCTCCACCCTGCCATTGGCAAAAACAACCAAAGTATCGCCAAAGACCTCCACATCTGCCGGGTCATGGGTGATCACCACCAGGGGCACGGCAAACCGCTGCCGGATATCCAACAGCTCCATGCGCATCCGGTGACGGAGCATGGAATCGAGAGCCGAGAAGGGCTCGTCCAGCAGGAGGATGGACGGTTTTTTGATCATGGCGCGGGCCAAGGCCACCCGCTGTTTCTGGCCCCCGGACAACTCCGCCGGATAGCTGGCTCCAAGATGGGTGATCTCAAAGGATTCCATGATCTCCGCTACTTCTTTACGCGCCTCAGGCAGGAGATTGAAGTGCCACCCCTTTTTCAAGGGATAGCCGATATTTTCCTGCACGGTGAGATGGGGAAACAGGGCATAATCCTGAAACAGATACCCCACCCCCCGCGCTCTTGCCGGGAGATTGACCCCCTGATCCGTATCAAACAAGGGTTCGCTGTCCACGGCGATCCTGCCCTGCTCGGGGGTGACCAGCCCGGCAATGGCCTGAACGGTGAGGCTCTTGCCCGAGCCGGAAGCGCCGAAGATCACGGTGAGATCGTCCTGGGAGGAAAACGCCGCCTCAAGTTCAAAACGCCTCTCCCCTGAATGCAGGGTTTTCCGGATATCAACCTCAAGCCTCATCGCCCTGCCCTCCCTCTGCCTGCCAGTTTGTTGATCATGACCAGAATGGCAACGCAGACCACCGACATGATGACCACCAGGGTATTGGCCAGGGCATAGTCCCCGGCCTGCACCGCATCGAATACGGCCATGGATGCGGTCTGGGTCTTGCCCTCGATATTGCCCGCCACCATCAAGGTTGCGCCGAAATCCCCCATGGCCCGGGCAAAGGCGAGCATGGTCCCGGCCAGCAAACCGCGCGCGGCCAGGGGCAGGGTGATGCGGAAAAACACCCGCAGCTCGGTATCGCCCAGGATGCGGGCGGCCTGTTCGTATTCGGTGCTGACCCCTTCAAAGGCGGCCCGGGCGGACTTGAAGAGCAGAGGGAAGGATACCACCGTTGCGGCCAGCACCGCACCCTGCCAGGTGAACATCAGACTGATCCCGAAATGCGCGTTGAGCCATGAGCCCAGCCAGCCGTTTCTGCCCCAGACCACGATGAGGTAATAGCCCAGAACCGTGGGTGGCATGACCAGGGGCAGGGTCAGGATGGCATCGAGAAAATCCCTGCCCCAGAAGGAAAACCGGGCGGTGAGCCAGGCAAAGCCCACGGCAAAGACAAAGGCGATCGCCGTGGCAAATGAGGCCACCCGTAATGTGAGCCAAAGCGGGGTGAGATCGGGCATGCTCGTTTCCTTGATGTGCCTTGCAACTATGGTTTTTTATACCCAAAGGGCATAAGTTTCGTTTGAGCAGGCAAGCTGCTCAACTCAGCTTTAAAACCGTATTTCGCCAAGATTGACTGCGCCTCTTTGGATTGCAGGAAGTGGATAAAGGCCAGGGCTTCTGCTTGATGGGTGCTCCCAGCCACCAAGGCAACAGGGTAGACAATGGGGGTAATGGTGGGGATTTCCGCTACCACCCGCACCCTGTCTTTTGCGGCCACGGCATCCGAAGCAAAAACAAAACCCGCCTCAACCTCTCCCCGCATCACATACTCCAAGGCCTGTTTTACCGAGATCCCCATGACACATTTGGGACCCAGCGCCTGCCAGACCCCCTGCTTTTCCAAGGCTGCCTTGGCATATCTTCCCGCCGGCACCGAGTTGGGATTGCCCATGGCGATTCTTTGTACCCGGGCGGAGGTGAGATCAGCAAGTGCTGTCACCTGAACCATCCGGGCCGGGGTGATGAGCACCAGGGAATTGCCCACGAAATCCATCCTGCTTCCAGGAACAAGGAGCCCGCCCTTTTCCGCCCGGTCCATGGTCTCCTGATCGGCGGAAACAAAAACATCCGCCGGAGCGCCCTGGACAATCTGCTGCAACAGGGTGCCTGATCCACCAAAGTTGCCTCGGATTTTCACCCCGGGGGTTTTCGCTTCATACGCTTTACCGAGTTCTTTAAACGACTCGGTCAGACTGGCTGCGGCTGAGACCAGCAGCTCGGTTTCGGCGCTGGCTTGGCTTGGTGCCCAGGATATTGTGGAGAGGGCAGCGAACAGAGAGATCAGAATTCTTGAAAACATGGCGCCCCTTTTTAATAAGGTAACAATGATCCTACAGTAACTCGTCACCCCGGCGAAAGCCGGGGTCCTGCCTTGCTGGATCTGTCCGAAAAGACTGGACGGAGTCTCGCTCCTCTCGCTTACCTCCCCCCTTCGCCGGAATGACGAAATGGCGGTTGTCTTTTTCATTTGGCATGCGTCTATCAAAAGGACATATGCGCCCTTCGACAGGCTCAGGGTGAACGGCGGTTATCTTAATAATCATTCCGTTTTCCGTTCTTGATGATCCCTTCGCAGGCACAGGGTGAGCAACGATAGGCTGCAACGATGGCTGCTTGAATTACTTAGTTTTTCCTGTCATGTGGACCCTTCGACAGGCTCAGGGCGAACGGTAGCTATCGTAATAGAATCAATTTGCTTTTCCGTTCATGCTGAGCCTGTCGAAGCACAATTACATTTTAAGGAACCGTATCAGCTGTGCATTAAACCTCAGTGTCACCAATTTCTGCCCCACCCAACACCTCGCCCATTTTCGCACTCATTTCCCGCAAAACCGTTTCAAACTGCCCGTGATATTCCCAAAAGATTACGATGGCCCGCTCACCCGTCTTCGTAAGTTTGGCCCCGCCGCCGGACTTTCCGCCGCGGGAGGTTTCCACCAGCTTGCATCCGGCCTGACTGTTCATGGAGGCAAGGAGATCCCAGGCATGCTTGTATGACATTTCCATGGATTTGGCCGCCTGGGCAATGGAACCAAACTCCTTGATCCGCTCCAGCAGCACCACCCTCCCATAGCCGAGGAAGGTACCCTCCGCGCCTTCAAGCCAAAGCCGCCCCCGCCAGTGCAGACCGGATTTCACCTTCTTTTGAATCGTCTTATTTTTCATGTCGTTATATTTACCAAAATACAACGGTTTCACAAGTTGTTTTCGCATAAAAAAGCCCGCCTGTCTCTACCTGGGAGGGGAGTGAGACAAGCGGGCCGGGCAGGGAAGCAGGGAAAACCCCTGTTAGAACGCCATGCTCATGGTAACTCCGCCGTAGAGAAAATCGTCGTCATTTCCATCCTTGCTGCCGGCTCTCATGACATCTTGGGCATCATTGCTCAGAGCAAAGGTGTAGTTCAGCTTCGGAGTGATGGTGATGTACTTGTTCACCGGCACGGTGAGGCCCACTGACAACACGCCGTCATGGAAATTGCTGTAGGCATCATTTGTGTTACTTGGGTCTTCCAAAGTCGAAGCCTCATCCACCTTGAGATAGCTCACCTGTGCGCCGAGATCCAGGGTGATATCCCCTTGCACCGCGAAAGAATGGGAAATTCCCAGGGTTGTGTACCAGCCAGGATAGTAATCCGTGTCCCGGTACACAGTCAGGGTGGGCGTCAAGAGGGTGTTCCAGGCAGCGCTGGCGAAAAATTCTTGGGAATCCTCCGCCGAATCCAGGGCATAATAGATATAGCCGACGGAATAGGACATGGGCCCCATATCCCAGCCATAGGACAGAGTTACGTCGGTCTCCGTCCACTTGTGTGTATCATCAACATACGGGTCGGTGTCGTAGTTTCCCCAGAGATTTGCAGAAAAGCCCTTGTAGCCCACGGTCATGGACGGCTGCACAACCATGCTGTCCTTGCTCAACTCCTGTCCACGCCAAATGTACTGGCTGAGTACGCCAACACTCAAATCAGCTGTGGGCTTGTCTTCCTCGGCAAATGCCGCCCCGGAAAGCATGGAAAAACATACCCCTGTAGCAGCAACCCCGATCACCAACTTCCTTGCAACTTTCTTCATCTCATCTCTCCTTTCATAAAATAATGATCCGCCACACAACACCCGGACACACGCCCTGGGGGTTGCAGACGAGTACACATGCACTCTATACTTCCTGCTATATCAAGTTGCGTGCCAACCTGAAACAAATGGGGGAAAAAGTCACAACATGCTGAAATTAAACAAAAAAATATCAGCACCCATTTTAAGCCAGATTCACAATTTTACATTTTTGAATAAAAAACTAAGAAAAAAATAACAAAACGAACAAAAATGTAACTCGTGATTGCAACCCCATTCCGGATTACTCTTTCTCTTTGTCCTTGGCGCTGCAGGTCCGCACTGAGTCGATCTTTGCCCAATCATAGTAGGTATTGAAGCTCTTGCCATCCTTGCCTTCTTCCGTAATCCGGACGAACTCCTCGCCGAGAAAAACCACTGCCTTCTCGTACACCTTGCCCTCGTTTATCTGCACCGAAACGCCCTTGCGCAGCTTCCGGGACATGGTCCCTTGCACCGGCATGGAAGAATACTCAAACACTTTTTCCCAGGTAGCTTTCATAGATCACCTCATTGAGATTTATTTCTGGTTATTATTGAACTTCAGCCAGCACACAGGGGCCATGGCACAACCAGTTGATCATGCGCACTTTGTGTCAATGTCTTACTTATGAGCATGTCATTCCGGCGGAGGCCGGAATCCAGAGAAATCAGCTACCCTGCCTGGATTCCGGCCTCCGCCGGAATGACGGAAAAGCTTACGGAAGGTTAGTAACAATCAGAATTTTTCAGGAACACCCGCCGCCCGAGCCGACACAACCGCCCGAGGCGCAGGACTTCTTGCGTTTCTGTAAAGGAGCGATATTGGCGCCTTCGTATATTGCCTTCACCCCATCCACAATAAACCCGCCCATCTCCACAGGCTTTACCCCTGCTTTTTCAAGAATCCCGCGGGGTGTTTCACCTACGTTGCTGACCAAGACCGCCCGGCAATCGTTCAAAACCCGGGCCAGCGAGGTCCAGCGCTGCAAGCCGCCGCTTACCTTGGGCGCAGGCCGCTCTTCCACCAACAGATACTCATCTCCCTTGCGCTCGTAAATCTGGAAGCGATTGGCCTCGCCAAGATGCTGATTGACCAGCACCCCCTCCATGGTGGCCACTGCCACATAGGGCCGGATTTCCGGCGGCAGGGCCGGGAGCTGGGCGCAGGCGGAAAGGCAGCCGCGCATCTCCTCGGTCCGATCCTGATCGAGCAGACCGACCGCGTCGGCCCGACAGCGGGTGCAGTGGCGCATCTGGGGCAGAAACTTTTCGGCCTCGGTGCGCAGCACGCTAATTTCCTCCTTGGACGGCTCACGGATCTCGCCAAAGGGGGTGCCAACATTGGGGAACATGGCCATGCAGTTGAGGAGATCCGCACCCAACTCCTTCATGGTTTCCGCCACCTTAATAATATGGTGGTCATTGATCCCCGGGATCATAATTGAGTTGATCTTCACCGTAATGCCGTGGGCTTTCAAGGATTTGACCGCTTCCAACTGCCTGGAGAGCAGCAGCTCCGCCGCCTACCTGCCGTGATAGGCAACCTTGCCGTCGCGGACCCAGCTATAAATCTTCGACCCCACCTCCGGATCAACCGCATTGATGGTGATGGTCACATGGGAGACGTTCAATTCGGCCAACTCCGGGATATAGGGGCCGATAGCCAAGCCGTTGCTGGCCAGGCACAGGATCATCTGCGGGTAATTTTTATTGATCAAGCGCATGGTTTCCATGGTCGCCTCTGCATTGGCAAAGGGGTCGCCGGGTCCGGCAATGCCGGCCACGGTGATGCGCGGCTCCTTCTCAAGAACCTTACCCATGTAGACCAGGGCCTGCTCGGGGGTCAGGATGGTGCTGGTCACCCCGGGCCGCGACTCGTTGACGCAATCGTACTTGCGGTCGCAGTAATTGCATTTGATATTG
>VMSS01000115.1 GCA_013791995.1 Desulfurivibrio sp.
GCCCTGGAATCAACAGCCAAGGACAAAACCATCTCCCGCATCGTCACCCGGTTGACTCCCGGCGCAGGCGTTGTCACCACCAGGGGGGAGGTGCATTATGTTGTCACCGAGTACGGCGTTGCCTATCTCCACGGAAAAAGCGTGCAGGAACGGACCTTAGCTCTCATCAGCATCGCCCATCCCAAGTTCCGGGAACAATTGTTCAAGGAAGCCATCGAGGCCCGTTATCTCCGTCAGGATCTTGGTGATGTGGAGGGGCGCTTCATGATCGCCTCCAAAGAAATGAATACGACTATGCTCCTGGATGACGGCACCCAGATAAATTTCCGACCGGTGCATCTCACCGATGAACCCAGAATGCGGGACATCCTCTACGCCCTTTCCCAGGAGACCCTCTACTACCGCTTCATGACTCATAGCCAGCGCTTCGGGCATAAGCAAATTCAAAATTTCGTTTATATCGACCACCGAAAAGACGCGGCCATTGTCGGCACCTTGCCGGAGGCGCACGGCGAGGAAATCATCGCCATCGGCCGCTATTACCTGGACGAAAAAACAAACCGGGCCGAGGTTGCCTTTATTGTCCGCGACGAATGGCAGAACAAACAGATCGGCACCTTTCTATTCAAGCACCTGGTCACCATAGCCAAGAAAAACGGGATCGCCGGTTTTTCTGCCGAGGTGCTCCGAGACAACAAACGCATGCAGGCCATCTTTCTCCACTGCGGTTTTACTGTAAAAAGCACCCTGGATGAAGATGTTTACAGCTTTCAGATTGATTTCTAACCGGCTATCATGTCCTGGAATTGAATCATCAAACTATGGAGTGAGAGATGGTTTCCCCGGTCGCGGACGATATCAGGATCATGCTGGTCGAGGATGTGGATTTCAACCTGGAAATCCTCACCTCCATCCTTGCCGAGCGCGGCTGGCAGACTGTTACAGCCACCAGCGGCGAAGCAGCGCTGGACATTCTTGCCCATGACGCCGAATTCCAGGTTATTTTGATGGATATCGGCCTCCCAGGCATTGACGGTCTTGAGGCAACGCGCAGGATCAAGAAAGACCCAACGACCCACGCAATCCCGGTTATCGCCCTAACGGCCGAACCCGCCTCCGAGCGGGACTTCCTGGCCGCAGGATTTGATGGGTATGCGGAGAAAAACTTTGATCCGGACCAGCTTTTCGCCGCGATTGAGAAGCATCTCGCGCGCGATTGCGGTAGTCGTCACAAATCGACCCCATCCTCAACAGACCCTGCGCATCATATCGATCTGGATTTTGAAACATTGCTTGCCACATACCCGAGCGAGGAAGCGCTGTGTCGGATAGCCAGAGCATTCTTCGCCGACACCGATAAAGAATTGGCCCTGCTCACCACGGCAATGGCAAAGTTTGACCAGGAAAAAATCCTGGCTTGCTGCCACAATCTCAAGGGGACCTCCGCAATTTTCACCGCACAAAAATTGATCACCGCAGTAAAAGATCTGGAATCGTGTGTCCGCAAGAAAAACAAAAATAAGGTCGAATCTGCCTGGCACAATGTGCTTGCCGCCCATGAGTCGCTTTGCGCCACGGTGTCTTGCCGGCTCACTCTATAGCCTTCCCTGTCAGCCTGATTTCAATATTGATATTTCTCCACATGACTGATCAGTTGCGTCAGCAATGATCGGATTGCCTCAGAAAACCATCCGCACAGCCAAAACAGGGCACAGGACAGTATCTGTCCTGATTGGCGGATCTGCCCGTTGACAATTTTCATAAACAAAAATAGTAAGTTCATTCCAAAACCTGCCGATATGTATTATGTTAAAATATATAGACAAAATGGTTCTCAATTCTTTGTATGCAGCACTGGTCATGATCCTCTTAGGGAGAAATAAATGAAAATTCTCATTGTCGATGATGAAATAACAGCCCGAACCATTTTAAAAAATCATCTGATGAAAAGTGTACCGGGATGTGAAATTTTTGAAGCGGCAAACGGCACTGAGGCAATTTTCCGCTACCTGAAATACCAGCCTGATGTCGTTCTCCTTGATCTTGTAATGCCTGTCGTGGATGGAGAGACCTTTCTCACCATCATTGAAGATGCCTTTCAGAAAGGTTTTCTCAAGAAAGAGCCCAAGGTCATCGTCATCACCAGCTTTGACGACCCAGGAAAACTCCTTGAAGTTTCAGGAAGACCTTCGGTTGAAACGGTTATCCCCAAGCCCATTACCCAGGCCACCATCGAACGGCTGAAAATCCTGTTGTAAAAAACCGACCTTTCTCCTCGTCGTCCCGGTGGTTAGCACACCTATTGGAGTCCGGATGGCTCTCTTGCAGTACAGATGAACATCATCGATGAATCAGCAAGTTATCCTTTCCAGTCGTGTATTCCCTGGCCAATCCCTGTTACACGATTTTCAACCCCAAACTCCCGGTTGATTTTTTTTTGATGACGCATTCCTTGTATCCACTATAATAACGCCAGAAACCCCATCAGACTA
>VMSS01000163.1 GCA_013791995.1 Desulfurivibrio sp.
GCAGCCGCGTTCCCTCCAGAGCCAGGGCGCAATCGAGATTGAGCGACTCCGGAGGAAGCATCCCCTTGAGCTGCGGCACCGTCAGATTCTTGGCACGTAGCTTCGCCCGACCCACGGGCTGCGACCAGGACCCGGAAAGATTCACCTCCCCGATAAGTTCGCCCGACACAGTTCCTTGCCGGGTCAGCCCTGCAGCCACTCCCGTCAAGTCCGGCAACTGTATCAGCCCGTTTACAGAAAACTCCCCACCCAGAATGCTTTCCTCGGCAAAAGGATCATAAGGGATGAGGCCGGACAAGGAAATCTTCTGGCCAACTGCATTGTTTACAGTAAGTTTTTTCAACCGCAACCCTTCAGGCGAATAAGCCAGATCAATGACCCCGGCAAAAGGCTCGGCAAAATGAGAGCTGCCAAGAGCAGCCACAGAACCGACCAATGACCCCCTGGCACGGTTCAGCGGACCTTGAATTGCCAGATTCAATTCCAGCCCTTTGAAATCATATCCCTCCGCCAGGAGTCCCTTCAGCCATTCGCCGCTTTTAAAACCGCTGGCCTTGAGCTGAAAACTCGCTTCCTCCTGCCGGGAAAGTTTTCCACTAGCAGACACTGTCCCCACCGGACTGCGCAGCACCAGGCTATCGATGGCCAGACTTTTATTTCCGCCATAGGCCGCAGTCACGACAAAAGGCTTTTCCGCAACAAACCTGGTACCGCCCCGGAAAAAGGCAAGTTCCTGCAGTTTGGCGGTTATGCTCTGTCTGGAAAAATCGGACACAAAAAGGCCGGACAGAGAAATGCTGCCCTGGGAAGTTTCAATCCCTGCCTCTGTGCAGGAAAAATTTTTCCAATCTTGGGTATCAAGGGCCAGATCCCCCCTGCTAACGGGCAGAGTGCCGAGATGTGCGTTCCGCAATTTAAGGGAAATATGCTGTCTGTTATCCGGAGCCTGGGTTACCGAACCGTGCAGACTCCCGGAAAGATCGCCGACAAGATCCTTGCAGGCAGCACCATACCGGCCAAGCTCGCTGATCGCCAGCTCTCCCTCAAGGGACTCGATCGCCTTGCGGGCCAGCGAATATTTTCCTGAAAAACGCAGTCTGTCGTTCGCCTGCTTTAATTGCGCGGCAATGATCTGCACCTGTTTGCCGTCCGCTTTGGCCTCAAGCTGGAGATCGCCCAGCGGGCACCCCTGATAGCGCAGCTTTTCCCCCTGGAGTTTGACCTGGCCTTCCACCGCCTGCAAGGTGCCGCTGATGCTCATTGTTCCATGCAGGCTTCCACCCATATCAGGCAGGGCTGCGAGGGAGGTAAGCTCCCGGAGATCCGTGAGGGAAACCTGAAACGTGCCGGCAAGCTGTTGGGTTGCAAACGATTGTCCGGCGCCGGGCAGATCCATTGACCCGTGGCTGAGACTGAGCGAATTTCTGCTGCTCTCGAATCGCCCCCGGCTCAGGACAAGACGCTTCTCCCTGATCGTGCCTTCAAGTTCAAGCAAATGCTTGGTCGGCAAGGGAATTGCTTCCGGGGACTTTCCGGCAATTTTCCAGAGAGTCGGAATATTTTTCAACCGGGCAGCAAAATGCTCGACAGAGACAGCGGTGGACAAACGCTTTTCGGCAAGGTCTGCAAGCGGAAAAACACTATCGGTGATCGTCAGCCGGTTTCCGGCAAGGCGGACGGCAAGGCGGCTCAGAACGAGGGCGTCATCCTTAAGGAGCGCCTTGCAGGAAAGATCAACATCCTCGCCGTTAACCGTGCCCTGCCAGGTGCCATCCAAGGTGCCGGAAACCCCTTCGCTGCTGATTCTTGCCTCAGCCTTGCCGGAAACCGTGCCGCCCAGAGTGTACCCCGAAGGAGGCAGAAACGAAGCCAGCCTTGCAAACTCAAGCGCTGCAAGATTGAGGGAAATATCGCTCTCCTGGACACCAAGAGTGCCGGAAGCGGCCAGCTTTCCGCCAAAAACTTGCAGCCCCAAGGCAAAGGAATCCGGCGCTCCATTCTGCCCAAACAGAAATTGCCCTGTGCCGGGAATCTCTTTGCCGTCGAGAACAATGCTTTGCAGGACCAGGGATTCCGGACGATACCGGCAGGAAAGCGAGCCCGGCACCTCCACACCTTTTTCCCCGCCAGAAACAAGGGCCACGGATTTACTCACAAGCTGTAGAAGCTGCCCCTGGTCCGAGACCGCCGCATCCGCCGAAAAATCGAGGCCGGAGAGAAACAGCGCGTTGTCGCCATGCTGCAGCTTCAGGGAAAGATCGTGCCCGACAATCCGGGGCAGGTGCTGGGGCATGACAGTAGCAGGAGCGTTGTCCTCCCCCGGCGCTGCGAGATCAAGGACAAGATCGCCGCGGTCGATGGTAATCCGGGTATTGGCCAGGAAAGCGTCCATGCCTTGAAACAGATCAAGAAGCGAATATTCCGCATGGAGCGATTCGATGGAAAGCTCCGCCACTACGGCCGACTTGTCGGTCCGCGCGGCTCTGATCTTTGCAAGGCGCAAGTCGCCGACCAGACTGCCGTCCATCTCGATACTGCTCAGGGCAAGGTGGTGCTCTGCGGCCAAATAATCGGTCAGTCTGCTTTCAATAACGGAAAAAAGGATCGAGCGACCGAAAAAGAGCACAACCAGGCACACCGCTGCCAGAGCAAGCAGGATAAGCCGAATCCGGGGATATGTTTGTTGCAAAAAAGACATAAGGAGTTGCCGTGAGCAGAGGTTTCTTCCCTTATCAGACTGCGTGTTGCCGCAAAAAGTTCCCGGCAGGGAGAACTATATACCGCATTTAAGGCAGGGAAAACCAGCGCTATGTTACCCCTGGGCGGAAAGACCCGCAATGAAGAACCGATTAGGAGGTATAAGGAATCACCCTGGTTCGGATCACCCCGGGATGCGCTTCGATCTCTGCCACCAGATGCTCAGGGATGGCGGACTCCAGATCGATTATGTTGTAACCGATAGCCCCGTTGGATTCGTTGAGATAGCTTGCGATATTGATGTTGCTGGCACCGATGGCATGGGAGGCAAAACCGATCATGTCCGGGATGTCCCGGTTGATCATGATAAAACGGGTGTGCACCTTACCGGAGGGAACCGATTCGGCGGTGGGAAAATTGACGCTGTGGGTGATGGTGCCGTACTCCAGATAGCCGCGCAGTTCCTTTGCCGCCATGCAGGCGCATTGCTCCTCGGACTCCTCGGTACTGGCCCCCAGATGCGGGGTGGCAATAATCTGCGGGTGGGCCAGAGTGGCGGAAGTGGGGAAATCGGTAATAAAAGCGGAAAGACGACCGCTGGCCAATGCAGCAAGCACCGCCTGTTCATCGACAACGGGGCCGCGCGCGTAGTTGACCAGAATGGCCCCATTCGGCAGTCGATTGATCAACTCGGAATTCACCAACCCTCTGGTTTTTTCATTGAGCGGCGTGTGCACGGTGAAGATGTCGCTTTTCCCCACCATTTCAAACAGGGACCGCGACAGGGAAACCTCGGGAGAAAGGTCATGGATATTCTCCAGGGCCGGAAAGGGATCAAAGCCGATAACCCGCATCTGCCGCATTATACCGCCGTTGGCAACCCGGATGCCGATTTTCCCCAACCCCAACACGCCAAGGGTTTTTCCGGCCAGCTCAAACCCCTTGAACAGCGATTTTTGCTTCTCGATCCGGGAAGCGATTTCCTTGTCGGCAAGACCTGCCAGGCTCTGACTGAAAGCGAGGCTATGATGAATATTACGCACCTGGATTCCCAGCATGACGAAGACCAGTTCGGCCACCGCATTGGCATTGGCACCCGGCGTATTGAAGATGCAGACCCCCTGTTCGGTGGCTTGAGCCACTGTAATATTGTTGACCCCGGCCCCGGCCCGGGCCACGGCCAGCAACGAGGGATAGGTTGCGGTATCCACCTTGGCGCTGCGCACCAGAATACCGTGCGGGTCCGGTTCTTCCGAGCTTACCTGAAACCGGTCATCAAAAAGAGCCAGTCCTTCCGGTGCGATCTTGTTGAGCACTTTAATCCGATAACCAGTCATGCTCTCTCCTGTCTGTTCGGGGAAACGGCAAAAAAAAGCCATGGCTAATTGTAGCAGATTTCCCCTGCCCCAATCAGCCATGGCCTGATTTTTTCTTTTTTAACCGGTTTTACCGGAACTCAACGCTCCTCGACACACACCTTGCAGCGCCCGGTTTTTTTCGCCTGATAGAGCACTTCATCGGCCCGCTGCAACCACTCGTCCTTACTCATTTCCGGATTCCACTGAACAAGCCCGATGCTCACTCCCAAACGGCTACCGTCTCCGGCATTGATATCCAAGGTATCGATGGCACCACAAAGGCGCTCGGCCAGCAACCGGGCCGCATCAAGATCGGTATCCGGCAGGAGCAGAACAAATTCGTCGCCGCCCATGCGCACCAGAAGGTCACTGTTCCGCACCATCCCGGTCAGGGCTTTGGCTACCATCTGCAATGCGCTGTCCCCGGCGGCATGCCCAAGGGTATCATTGATCTGCTTGAAATGGTCCAGATCCATACTGGCCACGGTTATGGGCCGACCATAGCGGCGGGCGGTTTCAAGCAAAGGCCCGACACGTTCCTCAAAAACCCGCCGGTTGTCAAGGCCGGTGAGCATATCCCGCCGTGCCTGAGCAAACAGATCTTCATACATAAGGGCGCGCTGCAGGGGCTCGCCCAGTATCTCAAGCGCATCCCGCAAGATTTGGGCTTCCCCTGTTTCAATACAGGTTCCCCGCCGCAAGAGCATCAGACAC
Organism: Desulfurivibrio sp.; assembly: GCA_013791995.1. GTDB lineage: Bacteria > Desulfobacterota > Desulfobulbia > Desulfobulbales > Desulfurivibrionaceae > Thiovibrio. Next base: position 4,770 of record VMSS01000163.1, read on the forward strand.
CCCTCATTGGCAGCGGTATCAATACCAAAGGACATCTGCCATTGCTGCACGAAAAATGGCCCCCACTCACAGCAGGTACCATCCATCTGGCAATCTATCTTTTCAAAAACATCTTCGGCGGTCTGCATGGCAAGACGCCGTTCCGGGCCGTGACAGGAGCAGATAATATGCACCCGGCTCCGATCGAGGCTGCGGTAGGCAATCAGATCATGCCCAACCAGCGGCATCAGCCACACGGAGAAAGCCTCAATCATGTCCTGCAGGTCGGTGGCACCGGCAAGTCTGGCATGCAGCTCGTTGACCTGTCTCAACCATTCCGATTGACGTCGGTAACGATCAAGCTCCACCATCAGGTGATCCAGGTTAATCGGCTCTACGGTTTCTCTATCAGAGAGAGAGATTGCAGCATTCATTGCAACGGCTCCTTTCGTTGAAAAGATTGTTTATCCAGAAACTATGCCATTTTCATGCCAAAGCGCTGAAACATTCTTTCCAAAAGCCCCGCACCGCAAGAGTAAACGCACGACACACGCCACATAACATTAATATTATTGCAAAAAAACAAAGAGTAAAGGACCAACCCCACCCTTTTTCCCACTAACTTTCATCGTCCATGCACGGAAACTTTTTCCCGCCCGACATGTCATTCCACTGACACTCGGCCAACCTTGCCACTTCCCGCACACCTTATCCCGTGCCGGGAAAATCGTTTTCTTGCATCCGGTGGGGAAGTGGATATCATACTAAAAAAAACATCCCAGCCAGTTGAGACAAAGGAGAAGTCCCCTTTCATGTCAAGCCCGACCAGCCGTCGCATCATCCATCTGGACATGGATGCCTTTTATGCCTCCGTCGAGATTCTCGATAACCCGGCTCTCCAGGGACTGGCGGTGGTGGTGGGCGGCAGCGGCAATCGGGGGGTGGTCTGCGCCGCTTCCTACGAAGCGAGGAAATTCGGAGTCCATTCCGCCCTGCCGATCCTCACGGCCAGAAAACTCTGTCCGCATGGAGTTTTCCTCCCTGTCCGCATGGCTCGTTACCAGGAAATTTCCGCACAGATCATGGAGATCTTCCTGCGCTTTACTCCGCTGGTGGAACCACTGTCCTTAGATGAGGCCTTTCTGGATGTTACAGCCAGTCAGAGTCTGATGGGCAAGGCAGAGGATATTGCCAGAGAGATCAAAACATTGGTCCGGGAAACCCTCGGGCTGACGGTCTCCGCCGGGGTGGCAAGCACAAAACTGGTGGCCAAGATCGCCTCTGATCTCAACAAACCCGATGGGCTGATCATTGTTCCCGAAGGCATGGAAGAGGAATTTCTGGAACCCTTGCCCATCGGGCGTCTTTGGGGGGTCGGGCGGACAACCAGGGAAGCCCTGGCCATGATTGGGGTAAAAAACATCGGCGATTTAAGCCACATCCCCCTTGCCATGCTCACCGCCAAATTCGGCAAGGGTGGCCTTCTGATGCACGAATCAGCCAAAGGCATCGACCTCCGACCGGTTGAACCAAGGCAGGATGCCAAGTCCATCGGCCATGAAGAGACTTTCACGAAAGATTTGCGTGACAAGAAAAAAATCGAACAGGAATTACTGGCCCTGTGCTGCAAGGTCGGCAAGCGGGCGCGCAGTCATGGCGTGGCTGGCAGAACCGTCAGCATCAAGGTGAAATACAGCGATTTTGTGCAGGTAACCCGCTCGTTGACTCTGTCCGCACCAGTAGCCGATGACAAATCGCTCTACCAGACAGGGCAGTTGCTTCTTGCCAAAACCGAAGTCGGCATCCGCCCTATCCGCCTGCTCGGGATATCGCTTGCGAATCTGACCCCGACCGAGGCTTCTGGGCAGTTATCCCTGTTTGCTCAAGGCCTGGACAAGACCAAAGGTCGCCTCCTCTATGAGGCAATCGACACCATCAGCAACCGGTATGGCTGTGGAGCCATTATTCCGGCAACGCTGGTGAAAAAAAAGCAGGGAAATCAGGGAGAGCAAGACTGAGACAAACACAATTTCCACGGAGTAAAAAACCCTGCAAGAGCAGAAAAATAAAAGAGCTGCTTCGCTTCAATACTTCAAGCCAACCCGATCCCGTACCAAATCCAAGGTGACAGCCGCTTTTTCCCTGGCCTTGCTTGCCCCCCGATGAAGAATATCCCGAACCTGGTCCGGATCGGCCAGCAACCTGTCCCGCTTGTCCCGGGCCTCGCGAAAGTATTCCCAGAGCAGGTCGAGTAATTCCAGCTTGATCTTGCCGTACATGGCCCCGCCGTTTACATAGAGGGTATGCACCTCGGCCAGCCGATCCGCCGGGGCGAACAGCTTGTAAAGGCTGAAGAGATTACACGTCTCCGGGTCTTTGGGATCTTCCACCGGGGTGGCGTCGGTGACAATGGCCATGACCTTTTTCTTCAGCTCCTTCTCGGTGGCGAAGATGGGGATGGTGTTGCCGTAGGATTTGGACATCTTCTGTCCATCCAACCCGGGGATGGTGGCCAGGTTGTCATCAATGACCGGTTCGGGCACGACAAAGGTTTCGCCATAGGTGTTGTTGAATTTGATGGCGATATCCCGGGCCACCTCCAGATGCTGCTTCTGGTCCTTACCCACCGGCACCCGCTCGGCCTGGTAAAGCAGGATATCGGCCGCCATCAGCACCGGGTAGGAAAACAGGCCATGACTTGAAGCAACACCCTTGGCAACCTTGTCCTTATAGGAATGGCAACGCTCCAGCAGCCCCATGGGGGTAAGAACGGAAAGAATCCAGGTCAACTCGGTGACCTCGGGCACATCGGATTGCACCCAGAAGATACAGCGTTCCGGATCGAGTCCCAGGGCAAGAAAATCGGTGGCCGCTTCAAGGGTGCCGCGCGACAACCGCTCCCTGTCCTGCACCGAGGTGAGGGCGTGAAGGTCGACGATAAAGGCATACAACTCGCATGAATCCATGCTGTCGATCATGGAGCGCATCATACCAAAATAGTTGCCGATATGAAGCTGGCCAGAGGGCTGGATTCCGGATAAAATTCTCATTGCGTTCTCTCTTGGTAACGGCGTTTATATCGCCGGATCAGTGCGCATCGTCTTTATATTCCGAGGCAGTGAATGTTATAAAAAAGGCCGGGGCAATCTTGACGGACTCGTATAAAAAGAAAAAGAGTTCCAAAGCAATACCTGTTGTAATCGCGTCTTTTTGCGATTTCAACCATCTTTTTTCACCCCGCGATTTTCCGCTTCTTTTTTTGCGATTGACAGCTTCATCGACCAACGGTACACCTTTGCATGCATTCCCAAAAGAAAGACCCCTTGGAGACACCATGAAAAAATATGCCCATATATCGGCCATACTCACCATTCTTTTCCTCGTTGGCGGCTGCACCTTACCCCCTGTACGAGGGTTGGCTCCCCACACGGACAAGGAAACGACAGCAAGCGGACCCAGCAAACCGGAAAAACCCACCAGCGAAGTTCGTCCTGAAACTAAAGGAAAACGTGTCTCCCTGATTCCCAAGGAGGAAACAGCGCAAACAGTCAAAGAGATACCAGCGGACATGACGCCCGCCCCCGTCCTGGAAACGCAACCGGAACAGCCACTACCTCCGCCCCCTCCACCACAGATCCAAACCTTCACAGATTACAACACGGGGCTGACCTTCACCTACCAACGCCCCTGGCATCTGGTCTCAACCATGGGAGAAGGGCCTATTCTCGGGCGGGACGGACAGTCCCAACTGACCGCCCGTTTTACAACCCTGACCACGGACAAAGACAAGGGCGCACAAGCAGGCTATTTTTATGCGCCCGGCGACAGCCTCACCGGGACAATCGGCAAAACCTTACGGTCCATACTTGCAGTCGACGCCAAACAAGCAACTCCGGGGAAGACCCCCATTGATGTGCTACTGACCCAGAAACATTTTCCCAACCTCATCATCGAAAAACGTTATCGGGGGAACAATGGCGGAATCGTTGTCCAGAGATGCCGCCACAAGCAGATTCCAGGCCAGATTCAGGTGTACCACATCTTCATCGGGGACAAGGTTGCCTCATACAGCCTCTCCGAGATACAGAATCGCCAACTCAAGCTTGAAATGCAGCAGATCGTGCTCTCCACCAAAAAACCATAAAAATTGCGGATCATGGAAACTGAAACGGTGCCATCATGACCAAATTACGATTTCCTCAACCGTTCAAGCACGAACATCCGCCGGTACAAAACGTCAACCAAATCATCGCAACCCAACTGACCTTCGGTCAAAAAGCCTCCGACTGGGTCGCAATGCATCTGGGGAGTTGGTGGTTCATCGTCATTCAGACAATAATCCTGGCTCTCTGGGTTATTATCAACATTACGGCCTGGCTTCGTCACTGGGATCCCTACCCATTTATTTTCATGAATCTGGTGCTCTCCCTGCAAGCCGCCTATGCGGCGCCCATCATCATGATGAGCCAGAACCGGCAAGCCAACCGGGACCGGCTGGAAGCCCGCAACGATTACCAGATTAACGAAAGAGCCGAACAGGAAGTCCGCGCCATTCTCGAACACCTGGCGGCACAGGATGCGGCCCTGCTTGAAATACACCAGTTGCTTGCCCAGATACAGGAAAAACTGGGCCTCTCCGAATCAGCATCCGCGCCCCAGGAGAACAGCTAAGCGCTCGGTCAATTACTTTTCCTATTCCATAAAAAAATCCTCTTCCCGAAAAGGAAAGAGGATTTTTTTTATGATCCAGACGCAGGACTATGAATTTAGATACTGCCTGATCCCATCGGCAATGATCTTGAAAATCTCGGTAAACCGTTCCTCGTTGCGCTCAAGTAAGGTGATGCGAAACCCTTGCAACTCGGTGGCGAATGAAGAAAGCGGCACCACGCAGACACCGGTCGATCCCAAGAGGTAATAGACAAATCGTTTGTCAAAAGCCACATTGGACCCGCTCACCAGATTTTCCACATGGGTGCGGACCTCTTTACTGCCGATGGACAGAGTCTGCCGGCTGTTCAACCTGCCCTCCTTGAAAACCACGCTCATGTAGAACGCACCGTTGGTCCGGTTTACCAGCACGCCGTCTATGTCCTTCAGGGCATCGTAAGCGATATTGGACAGCTTCTCGTAGCGGTTGATCCTCTCCTGCAGATAAGGAAGATACTGCGGGTGGCTGAGGATTGCCGGGATCGCCCTTTGCGGCAGAGTTGTCGAACAGACCTCCACCATCTTGGCGTTGAGGATCGAGGTCACATACTTGGCGAACATGGGATCGCGATCACCGTTGTAGACCTCGATCCAGCCGCAGCGGGAACCGGGCCAGGGCATTTCCTTGGAAATACCCCGCATGCAGATGGCAGGCACATCCCCGATCACCTCGGCCAGAGGCAGGGTTTTCTGCCCGTTATAGATGATGGCCTGGTACACCTCATCGCAGATCACGAACAGATCGTATTTCCTGGCCAAAGCCACCATGCCCCGCAGAATTTCCTCGGGATACACCGCACCGGTGGGATTGTCGGGGTTGATGATAAGGATACCGACCACGGCGGGGTTGTACTTGATCCGCTTTTCCAGATCATCGAGATCCGGATACCAATAATTGTTGGGATCCAACCAGTATGTTACCGGGCGGTCTCCGGCGTGGGCTGCTTCCGCCGAGGAATGGGTCGTATAGCTGGGCGAGGGCACCACCACTCTGGCGGTTGGTCGCAGGTAACCGAAAACCTTGCTGATCGCATCGCCTAAGCCGTTAAAAAAGATAATGTCATCGGGACCGATCTGCACCCCGCCACGCTTGTTGGTCTTTTCGGCAAGAAATTCCCTGGTCGCCAGCATCCCCCGAGTCGGGCAATAGCCGTAGGTGGCATCTTCCATGACCAGATCGGAAACGACCTGTTTCATCCACAGGGGAATCTCTTCGCCCTTGGCAATGGGGTCGCCTATATTCTCCCAGTAGACCTTGGTTCCCAACTTCTGCAACTTCTCGCCGACAATGACGATATTGCGGATCTCATAGGTCAGTTCTCCGGCACCGACATGCAGGATATCAGTACGCATGCACGTAATCTCCCTTGAAAAAATCGTGGTGGTGTTTTTATTGCGGCTGGGGGGATTTGCAAGCAAATCAGGAAAATACACTCTGCAGCGCGGCAGCACACCTCGCCCAGACGCAAGGATAAAGGGTATTTATTAACACCAGCCCCAACCAGAAGTCAATAAGTCCTTTATCAACGCCGCAACATTGCCGATAGAGAAGGTAAGAGGTGGGCAGAAAGGGCCATGCAGCAGCCCGCAGAGACAGGAGGATTCGGAATGGCAATCATCCGGTTTTCAATTCTCGACGATGTGGTTCGATTTGGCGCCAGGGAACGGCGGAAGCTCACGCGCGGGGGATGCAATGAGCCTTACAAGGACCGGTACTGGTGCCCGAGAAAAAAATGGTTCAACACAGAACCCTGCCCTTTCCTCTGTCTGCGGGAATGTGACAACTACCAATCCATGTGCGGGGTGATCTGATGGTGCCGGCAGGCATGGCCATCTTGCCCTTGTATTCACTGCGGCAACACAATCGCATGCCGATACAATCAAATCGCCGCCAACAGCGACGTTTGCGCTGTTAGCGGCGATAGTTATTCCCTACACTCTCCTCAACATCTTATTTTCGTTCAGGAATAGACACAAAGGGCCGCCGTTTTGGGCCGACATACACCTGCCTGGGCCGGCTGATCCGCCAATCCGGGTCATCCCACATCTCTTTCCAGTGGGCAATCCAGCCCGGCAGTCGGCCAAGGGCGAACATCACCGTGAACATATTGGTGGGAATACCGATGGCCCGGTAGATGATCCCGCTGTAAAAATCCACGTTGGGGTAGAGGTTCCGCTCCACGAAATACTCATCCCTCAGAGCCACTTCTTCCAGTTCCTTGGCGATATCCAACAGGGGATCGGAGATATTCAAGGCCACCAACACATCATCGCAGGCCTTCTTGATAATCCGTGCCCGCGGATCATGGGTCTTGTAGACCCGGTGCCCAAAACCGACCAGACGGAAGGGATCAGCCGGATCCTTGGCCATGGCAATATATTTCTTATAGTTTCCGCCTTCCTCATGAATCTGGGTGAGCATCTCCATCACCGCCTGATTGGCCCCGCCGTGGAGCGGTCCCCACAAGGCGTTGATCCCGGCTGAGATTGAGGCGTACAGATTGACCCGGGCGCTCCCTGCCACCCGAACCGTGGCGGTGGAGCAGTTCTGCTCATGGTCGCCATGCAGGATCAGCAGCTTGTTCAGAGCCTTGACCACCGTATCGTTGATCTCGTATGGCGCAACCGGCGAATCAAACATCATGTTCAGGAAGTTGGCGCAGTAGCTCAGGTCGTGCCGTGGATACACCAAGGGCTGCCCCATGGATTTTTTATAGGAAAAAGCCGCGATGGTCCGCACCTTGGAAAGCAACCGGGCTGCCATCTTGTCGATATTTTCCAAGGGATTGGCCAGCATCTCCGGATAAAAGCTGCACAGGGAGTTTACCATGGAGGAAAGAATGGCCATGGGCGGGCTGTTGGCCGGGTAGCCGTCGAAAAAGCGAATCATGTCCTCATGGACCATGGCGTACTTGCCAAGCATATGGCTGAACTTACTCAACTCCGCCCGGGTGGGCAGGTTGCCGTGGTCCAGAAGATAGGAGACCTCGACAAAGGTACAATTCTCAGCAAGATCCTCGATGCCATAACCGCGATAGCTGAGAATTCCCTCCTCCCCGTCTAGAAAAGTAATGCTGCTGCAACAGGAACCGGTATTCATGAACCCGCTGTCCAGGGTGATATAGCCGGACTCGGCACGCAAGGCCCGGATATCAATGGCCCTTTCCCCCTCACTGCCGATAACAATCGGCAAATGATAGGTTTTTCCTTCGAGTTTCAACTCTGCTTTTTCTTGCCCAACAACCACATGTTCCATAAGTGCCCCTCGCCGCTGCCCCGCTCGTATAACGACGGCTTGCCTGTATTTTCGTAAAAACCGTAATGAAAGATCATCTCGAATCGTTTAATATACTAGGATACCTTTTTTTTTCAAGTACGAACCTGGAATTCCCCGTCCACATGGAGAGTTGTGGCAATGCAAAAGAAAACCGAACTGTACGAGCAGCGGCTCAAAAAATTCATAGAAGAAGTCTCCCTGTATCCGGTCTCCTGCGAACGGCTGGCCATGGGGCGCGACGACCTTGCCTGGCTGGATGGGGTGCTGGGCGGGGGGGCAAAAATCGTACAACTGCGGGACAAAGACTCCGACGGTCTGCGCCTCTTTGAAAAGGCCAAAATCTTCCGACAGAAAACCCTGGAAGCCGAAGCCCTGTTCATCGTCAATGACCGGGTGGATATTGCGCTTCTCTGCGGTGCCGACGGAGTGCATCTCGGCAACAGCGATATACCGGCATCAGAGGTTCGCGCCCTGGCTCCAGACCTCATCATCGGCGTCTCCTGCAACACCGAAGAGCAGGCTGCCAGCGCAGAAAACCGCGGGGCCTCCTACTTCAACATAGGACCGCTCTATGCCACCCAGACCAAAGACGGACTTTCCGCTTTTCTCGGTCCTGCGGCCATACACGCATTCAGCGCCCGATCTGCCCTGCCCTTCACAGTCATGGGCGGCATCAAAAAAGAACATATCCCGGAGTTGACCGCCATGGGAGCCAAGCGGTTGGCCGTGGTCACGGCTTTGACCCGTGCCGATGATATCGCCGCCGAAACCAAAAGCTGGCTGGATGCGATCAAAAAAGCAACAACGTTTGCCTGAAACAATACAACCAAGAGGAACAACCGTGCCCACCCTCGACCAACGACTCGCCGACATCAAGCTGCTCATGCGCTACGCAGTCCCGCCCAATGACCTGACCAAAGCCGCTGCCCTGGTGGAAAAACACAGCACCGACAGCGTGGCTCTGCATATTTTTCACGCCTTTTACAGCTATCTGCCCGAAGGGCTTGAAGACGCCATCACCGTTCTCCGCCTGCTGGATCGCAGACAGGGAGCCTTCCTGATTTGCGCCAGCACCGGCTTGGCCGATTATCTCTATCTGGTCACCAGCGAGCAGGCCGAATTCCTGGGGCCCCTTTCGGAGGGTATCTGGGAGGATGAGGTTCTGGCCTTTTTCAACCTTGAAAACCGGGAAGCCTTTCTCAAAAAATATGCAGATCTGACCGCTTTTCCGGTTTATGTGCCGGCCCATCTCCATAACGATCTCTGCCCGTTCTGCCATGTTGCCGACGGCGAAATCCACACCCTGGGGTGCCCGGTGGAGATTTGCCCCTGGTGCGGCGGCCAGCTGACCTCCTGCGGTTGCCGCTTCACCCTGCTGGGCAAGACAGCTCTGAAAAACGAAAGTCAGCTTGAAGAGCTGCTGGCACTGCTCAACAAAAAGGGCCGGCTCCCCTTCTCTGCAGAGGAACACCGGCCCGCTTACCCCATCACTCCCGAGGATTTACAATAATCGCTTATCTGAGAGTTTTCAGGTACTTGTAGAATGGCGAATCCGGAGAAACAACCAACCGGGTGTTTTCCCCCATGGTGAGCCGGTAGGCGTCCATGCTCTTGGAAAAGGCGTAGAACTCAGGGTCCTGGTTGTAGGCATCCGCATAAATCTTGGCTGCTTCGCCATCGGCCTGCCCTTTGATTTTCTGGCTCTCGCGAACGGCCAGGGAACTGACCTCTCTTAATTCCCGATCGAGCTTGCCGAGAATCTCGGATTTCAGCCCCTCACCGGTGGATCGTTTTTCCGCAGCGATCCGTTTGCGCTCTGAAATCATCCGCTCATACACGCGCTGCTGCACCGTCTCGATATAATTGACCCGCTTGAACATCACATCCACCAATTCGATCCCATACTGGGGCGTGGCCTTGGAGGCTGCGGCATGGATCATGGCCGAGATCTTATCCCGACCATAGCGGATCTGCTCATCCTTGCCCACTGGCCCAAAGCCCATGCCTTCCGGATCCCAATCCGAACTGCGGATGATCTCAACCAGGTCATTCTTGTTGACCATATCCCGGACCGTGCCGTCAATAATATCGTCAAGGATGGTCTGGGCACGTCTCTCGTTGTTGACCGCCTGCAGAAAAACCAGGGCGTTGGAGATACGCCAACGCGCCGTGATATCCAGATAGACAAAGGTCTTATCGTTGGTCGGAACCTGATTCGGATCCCCGTCCCAGATAAGAATCATCTTGTCGAAAAAAGTAACCTCCTGAATAAAGGGGGTCTTGAATTTCAGTCCGGCCTCGGTAATGGGCTTGCCCACCGGTCGGCCGAATTGGGTGATCACCACCTGTTTGCCCTCAGGCAGAATGAAAAATGAATTGTACAGCACCACTCCCGCTGTAAGCACTACCGCTATCATAACACCACGCATTATCGTATTCACTGGCTTCCCCTGTATTTATCTTGGCCTGTGCTGCTTCCTGTACGAGAATCTCCGATTGGGAGGTTAGGGCGTCGTCGGCGCAACCTTGCGCCCGCCCCTCACGTCAAGGAACGGAAAAATCCCTCCCTTGTCCCCATCAACCACGTAGATCTCGGCAACCTTGGGCAGAACCTCCTGCATGGTCTCCAGATACATCCGTCTGCGGGTGACATCCTGCCCGCCCTTGTATTCCTTCAGGATAGCCAGAAAACGGGAGGCCTCGCCTTTGGCCAGATTCACCCGTTCCACCGCATAGCCGTGCGCCTCTTCCAGCATCTTTTTCGCATCACCCCGCGCCTTGGGCACTTCCCGGTTATAGGCCTCTTCCGCCTCGTTCACCAGACGCTTCATGTCCTGATCCGCTTCATTGACTTCGTTGAAGGAAGGTTTCACATGCTCCGGAGGATTCACATCCTGAAACTGCACGGTGACGATCTTCACTCCGGCCTGATACCGATCCAAAGAATCCTGAACCTCGCGCTGGGTGTTTGCCGCCAGCATTTCCCGGTTGCTGAGCACGTAATCAAACGTCATATTGCCGACGATGCGGCGCAGAGCAACCTCTGAAATGTCGCGGACCGCCTGCTTGACATCCTTGACCTTGAAGGCAAAGAAAATAGGATCCTGCACCTTGTACTGGATGATCCACTCCAGATCGATGACATTACGATCGCTGGTAAGCATGAGCGATTCGCCGCCATAGCCGGTCTTCTCAAACTCGGTGCGCTGTCCCGGGATTTTTGTCCTGAAACCGAATTCTTCCTTGCGGACATTTTCCACATCGACCTTGATGACTTCGTCCATGAGAGGCAACTTGAAATTCAAACCCGGCGAGGTGGTTTTGGTGTATTTGCCAAAACGCAGCACCACTCCCTGTTCTCCAGGCGCGATGGTATAGAAGGAGGAATACAAGACATTGGCCAGGAGAAAAATACCGATGACCGAGCCAAGCCTGCCGATGTTCCCAAAGGGCCCTGCACCGGAAACATCCTGACCGGAACGACCGCCGCTGCCGGTGGTGCCTTTCTCCCCGCTGCCACCGTCAAAAAACTCCTTGAGTTTGTTAAGCAAGAGTGCAATAAGCTCTTCCGGAGTTTGCGGTCCTTTCTTCTTGCCCCAAGGTGGTTGTGGTTCCCGATCATCCAAGGCCATAGACACGACTCCTTTTTAAAAATTCTTACCATATTTCCATGCAGCGTGGGCAACATCCACCCCCTGCACGACTTTGATCCATGAACCTAACAGTCTTTCCAGTACGGTTCAAGGACGAAGTAAAACTCTGTCGTTATCTTACAGGTTTACATAGTCAATATGTATTCCGGCAATGCCATTCACTTCAACTTCCTCCCAAGGGAGACAGGGCAAACAGCCAGCATCCGAACACAATCGCCAGACTCCCGTAAAAAAGCAGCCATTGGCCAACCGGAGCAAGAACTCTCTTCCCGGCAAACCCAAGAGCTACAAGGACCATCCCGACCAGAATACCAATGCCGACCCCCCAGAAATGCGCACCCAGGTCGGTTCTCTCTCCGGAAGAACCCATGAGCGCCAGCAGACTAGCCGCGCTGCCCAAGGCAAGCACCATTTCCTGCCAGCCACCGACCCGACGCAAGCGCATGCCGCTCAACATGCCGACCATCCCAAAAACCGCGGTGGAGAAGCCAACTGAACGGTACAGATCATCGTGAAAAAACAGATTAACTGCGTTGGCAAGAACACCGGTGAGCAGTACTGAGAACCAGGCAATACCGCTGCCGAGATGCCGACACAGGGAATAGACCAGCACGCCGCCGAAAAAAATATTACCGAGAAGATGGACGCTGTCCGCATGCAAAGTAAGGGCGGTAATCAATCGCCACCACTGTCCATCGCTCATCACCCGGACCCTGTCCAGAGCGCCGATGGCAAACCAGTGGTTGTTGACCTCCCATCCGCCGGCAATTGCATGAAAAACGACCAGAGCGCCAATAACCGGCAGCACGGGCGGCGACTTCTCGACAATGGCCTCCCGTTCGGATCGTGCCGCACGCTCCGGCGGCCAGTTGTGATTTTCTTCGGAAAAAAGCCTCAGCTCATCTGTGGCGCTGGAAAAGTCTTTTTCTGAGACAAGAAGCTGCCAGCCGGCTTCACCGTGGAGAAGGTCATGATGGATATCTGCGGCATGCAACACCAGAGACCAGAGATGAGCCAGATCATTGTCAGAAGTCTCCCGAACAACCACCTGCCTCGCCTGGTTGCCATAATCATGCACAGGCATCTCCCGAGATTGCGTACCCACAGGCTGTTACTCGCCGAACTTCAGCGCCTCGCCCTGGGCCCCCTTGCGGGAAAGCATGACAATGTCAACCCGTCGATTGAGCCGCCTCCCCTCTTCGGTGGCGTTATCCGCGATCGGGCGGTATTCGGCATATCCGGTCACGGAGAGCTTGGCGCCTTTAAAGCCGTGCTTCTCGATGAGATAATGGACAATGCTGTTGGCGCGGGCGGTGGAGAGTTCCCAGTTAGAGGGGAAAGCAGGGGAGTTGATTGCTATATTGTCCGTGTGCCCTTCGATGCGAAGGGTATTGGCATAGCGAAAGATGGAAGTGGCGATCTTGTCCAGCAAAGGGAGGGCGCCCGGCTGAACCTGAGCGGTGCCGGAGGGAAAGAAGCCCGCCTCCTTCAGGCTGATCACCAACCCACGTTCGTTGATGGTCAACTGCACCTCATTTTTAGAAC
>VMSS01000117.1 GCA_013791995.1 Desulfurivibrio sp.
GCGTATCTTGCCAAGGGGCAGCTACAGGTAGAACTTCTGGGCCGGGGCACGGCCTGGCTTGACACAGGCACCCATAATTCTCTGCTGGATGCGGCCAATTTCATTAAGGTCATGGAAGACCGGCAGGGCTTGAAGATCGCCTGTCTTGAAGAGATAGCCTTCCGGATGGGCTATATCGACGGCGCGCAACTGGCACGGCTTGCTGAACCCTTGAAGAAAAACGGTTATGGCCAGTATCTGTTGCAGGTTCTCGATGAGGAGCAAGGGCGATGAGGTTTCTGCCCACCGAGATTTCCGAGGTGTTGCTTATCGAACCTCAGGTTTTTGGGGATAGTCGCGGTTTTTTCATGGAAACCTGGCATGCTGCAAAGTTTGCCGCAGCCGGGCTGGATTGTAACTTTGTCCAGGATAACCACAGCATGTCGGTGCAGGGAACCCTGCGCGGTTTGCATTACCAGATCAGAAAGCCCCAGGGCAAGTTGGTGCGGGTAATCAGCGGCGAGGTGTTTGACGTGGCCGTTGATCTGCGAAAAAGCTCCCCCTTCTTTGGCAGATGGGTTGGAGAGATCCTCTCGGCGGAAAATAAGAAGATACTCTGGGTGCCACCGGGCTTTGCGCATGGCTTTTACGTGCTGAGTCCCGAGGCAGAATTTGTTTATAAGTGCACGGAGCTCTATGCCCCGGAACATGAATGCTGCATCCGCTGGGATGATCCCCAACTGGGCATCGTCTGGCCCTTGTTGGCCCAGGCGCCCTTGCTTTCGGCCAAGGATCTGGCCGGGGTCTCGCTGGCCGAGGCGGAGTTGTATCCATGAGGGTATTGCTCGTCGGCGGCAGCGGCCAGCTGGGCAAGGAGCTGCAACACTGCAAACCGGCCGATATGGAGCTGCAGGCTTTGGGCTCTCCGGAGTTGGATCTTCGGGAGCCAGCGGGTGTGGCTGCCAAGGTGGATGGATTTCGGCCCCAGGTGATCATCAATGCTGCCGCCTATACCGCGGTGGATCGGGCGGAAAGCGAGCAGGAGATCGCCTTTGCCGTCAATGGCCAGGGCGCAGCAAACCTTGCCCAAGCGGCCCGCACGGTGGGGGCATATTGCCTGCAGGTGTCCACGGATTTTGTCTTTGACGGAGCGCAATCCTACCCTTATTTGGTCACGGACCGGACAAACCCCTTGGGGGTGTACGGGGCCAGCAAGCTGGCCGGTGAGCAGATGGCGCTTGCCGCCTACCCGGAGGGAGTGGCCATTGTCCGCACCGCCTGGCTCTATTCCGCCTTTGGCAATAATTTTGTCACCACCATGCTGCGCCTCATGGCTGAGCGGGAAACCATCGGGGTGGTGGCGGATCAGGTCGGGACCCCGACCTGGGGGCGTGGTCTGGCCGAGGCGCTTTGGCAGATGTGCCGGGTGCAGCCAAAGGGCATCCACCACTGGACCGATGCCGGGGTGGCCAGCTGGTATGATTTTGCCGTGGCCATTCAGGAAGAGGGGTTTGCCTGTGGGCTGCTTGCCCGGGAGATTCCCATCCTGCCCATCACTACCGTTGAGTATCCGACTCCGGCCAGACGGCCTCCCTACAGCGTGCTGGACAAGAGCGAGACCTGGGCGGCTCTGGGGATGACGCCGCCTCACTGGCGTGTTGCTTTGCGGCAGATGTTACTTGAATATAAGGAGAATCGTGGTGCGTAAGCTGCTGGTTACCGGCGGGGCCGGGTTTATCGGGGCCAATTTTGTCCATTACTGGCTGGACCACCATCCGCAGGACCGGGTGGTGGTGCTCGATGCCCTGACCTATGCCGGGAATATGGCCAGTCTTGCCGGTTGCCTGGAGCAGGAGAACTTCCGCTTTGTCCACGGTGACATCGGGGATGAGGATCTGGTTGTAACCCTGTTGAGAGAAGAGGGGCTTGATATCGTGGTCAACTTTGCCGCCGAATCCCATGTGGACCGTTCCATCCATGGCCCGGACCCCTTTGTGACCACCAACGTGGTGGGCACCCACAGCCTGCTCAAGGCAGCGAAAAAGGTTTGGCTGGATGGGTCATTGTCCACCCGTTCGCACCGATTTCATCACGTTTCCACCGATGAGGTCTATGGTTCGCTCGCTCCAGAGGAACCGCCCTTTACCGAAATGACGGCCTATGCCCCCAATTCGCCCTATTCGGCGAGCAAGGCGGCCTCCGATCATCTGGTCAGGGCCTATCACCATACCTACGGGCTTGAGATTAGCACCAGCAACTGCTCGAACAACTATGGGCCTTATCAGTTTCCGGAAAAGTTGATTCCGCTCATCATCCTCAATATCCTCGAAGCGAAACCGCTGCCCATTTACGGCGATGGCCTGAACATCCGCGACTGGCTCTATGTGGAGGATCATTGCCGGGGGATCGATCTGGTCCTGCATAAGGGCAGAGTCGGAGAGGTTTACAATATCGGGGGGAATAACGAATGGACCAATATCGAGATCGTCCGTTTGGTCTGTGATCTGGTTGACGAAGGGCTTGGTGCTTCCAAGCTCCTGCGGCAACGCTTCCCGCGTTCTCCGGCCTGCATGGGTAACAAGGCGGAATCCCTCATCACCTTTGTCAAAGACAGGCCCGGTCACGATCGGCGCTATGCCATCAATGCCGAGAAAAGCCGAGACGAGTTGGGTTATGTTCCCCAGGAATCCTTTGAAACCGGGATCCGTAAGACCATTGACTGGTATCTGGTCAACGAGGCATGGTGGCGAGCGGTGATGAACGGCAGCTATCGGGATTGGCTGGAAAAGCAGTATGACAACTGAGAAGTTGCCACTTTCCGTGGCCATCATCACCAAGGATGAGGAGGAGCGTCTGCCCGAGTGTTTGGCCAGCGTTTCCTTTGCCGATGAGGTTGTCGTTGTCGATTCCGGCAGCACGGACAGGACCGTGGCAATTGCCCGAGCGTTTGGTGCGGAGGTGTCTGTTGAGGAATGGCAGGGATTTGGTTGCCAGAAGCAATTGGCCATTGACCGTTGCCGCCACGATTGGGTGCTGGTACTCGATGCCGATGAACGGGTTGCTCCAGAGGCGCAGGCTGAGATCGCAGAGGTGTTGGCCACGGGTTTGTGTGTTGCCTATAGTTTCCCTCGCAAGAACTACTTTAGCGGCCGCTGGCTGAAACATGCCGGTTGGTGGCCGGACCGGGTTGTCCGTTTATTTCGCAAGGATTCGGCCAGGATGTCCCCGCGTTCGGTGCATGAGGGTCTTGAAGTGCATGGCCCGGTCGGGGAACTGCAGCATCCTCTGATCCATTATGCCAACCAAAGCTTGACGCAGACCCTGAATAAGGTGAACCACTATTCCTCCGCCGGGGCGACTGAGCTTTTTGCCCAAGGAAAAACTGCTTCGGCAACCAAGGCGCTGTTGCGGGCTGCCTGGTCCTTTTTTTACAGCTACATTCTCCGGGGCGGGTTCCTCGACCGTGGCGAAGGGTTTATCATGGCTGTTTCCGATTTTATGAACGTATTTTTTAAGTATGCCAAGCTGCGTGAGCTGCGGAAGCAAAAAGAAAAAGACACGTTGTCCTGATACCGATTCCGTGAATATTCTCATTGTCAAAACCAGCGCCATTGGCGACGTGATCCATACCCTTCCTGCCCTGAATGCCCTGCGTCGCAAATATCCAGAAGCTCGGATCGACTGGCTGGTGGAAGAGGCGGCCGCTGATCTGGTTCTCGGCCATAAGGCCATTGATACGGTGCTGGTCTCACGGCGCAAGGCCTGGGTGCGGGACTTGAAACAGGGCCGGGTGCTGTCGGCCTGGAGGGGCGTGGCCGACTTTGTCAAACGATTGCGAGCCACGGAGTACGACCTGCTCATCGATTTCCAAGGGCTGTTGA
>VMSS01000130.1 GCA_013791995.1 Desulfurivibrio sp.
GGAAATCCTGCCGAACTTGGGAGGGGTCACAATTTCAAATTTCAGGGGATCGCCATTTTCGTCCGTACCGGCAAGCTCAATGGACAAGGCCTCATTGGGCTTTGTCATACGCCAGCGCGATTCGCTGGCCACCGGCGGCGCATTGGGCGGCGGAGCTGCAGGTTCGGCAACAACCGGCGGTATCCCCTCCATCCCAGCAACCTGCGTCTCCTGAGCGGGCGGCACGACGGGGACCGGCATCTCGCCTTTCTTGTTTTTCATGAAGTAATACCCCCCGCCACCGGCCAGCAGGATGAGGCAAAACGCTGCAACAGCCATGTTTTTTTTCTTTCCGGCTTTCGTCGGTGGGGCAAAGGGGTGATCGGTGCCCGAAGCAGAGGGCTGTTCCCGGCTATTGTCCATTGTGGCCTCCGCTAGAAAATCCGGCACATCCGAAGCAGGAGCGGCAGTGGCAAAAATATCTTCTTCGCCCAACCCTCCCTGCGACGCTGTCCCACCAGCATTTGTTGCTTCATCGGGGATATCGGGCAGGTCGCCAAAATCAAACTCATCATCATCAAACCCGCCATCATCCGGCAAACCAAAATTATCTTCTCCAGAGGCGGTAGCCCCTGCTTTTCCGCTTTCGTTCTCAGCCACTTCGGCAAAAGTCACCGTTTCCGGACCAAATGACTCCTCTCCGTCCATATTGGAAAAAAGCTGGTCAACGTCATCCTTGCTGGGAGCACCAAGACCATCGGCCACTACTGATTCGCCGGAACTCTTTTCTGCTCCCGCGCTGGCGAAAAGACCATCGATATCCGACTGGTCCAGGTCAAAATCGTCAGTAGCCGGGGACGCAGCCGCTGCTGGCGCTTCCCCGCCGCCAAGCAGGGAATCGATGTCAGACTGATCCAACTCGGAAAATCCTTCGCCGCCTGCACCGGCGGAAACAGGCGCGGCCGCATCGCCGCCCCCAAAAAGGGCGTCAATATCGGATTGATCCAACTCACCTGCATCATCATCGCCTGGTGTCGGTTCACTGGGAGCCGCCGTACCGCCACCGAGCAGGGAGTCGATGTCGGACTGGTCCAGTTCACCCGGAACTTCTTCCGGAGCCGCGGGCTTGTCTTCCGCAAGATCGGTAAGCCAGTCGTCTATTTCAAGGCCTGATTTTTCTTCTGCCATACCCTCACCCGATACTTAGCGGCTCACATAGTCGCTTACTGCATATATACATAACTATGGAGCGCCCGATAAATGGGTTCCGACATCTCAACATTCACCACGTAGGAGCGACGCTCGCCCCGGGTATTCACCGCTATAATATGAATCCGCAGATACCCGTCCACTTCCTGGAGAATTCCGGAAACCCGCTGTTCATTCTCGCCTGGTGCTGCTGACCGCCACACGGCCAGCGACTCGTTGCTGATCACCGCGGCCATTTGCTCGGCCAGGGTCGCGCCAAGCAGGGAAACCCTTTGCCTGGTTGAAAATTCGCTGAGAACAATAAACGGCTCGATGGTCACCGGCTCGACCGCAAAAAAACCGTGCATCTGCTCCATTGCGTCACTGCCAACCATGGCCACCAAGCCGGTGAGCGACGTGTAGTTTCTCTGCTGACTGATCACCCCGTCGCCTGTCCCACCCCGACCATCCTCCTCTTTTTCCACGGCCAAGGACCCGGTTGCCCAAAAAACGCAGAGCAGAACAAGCAGTATCGCGGGCGTCGGAATACCAATTTTTTTGACAGCTCCAGATATCGTCATGCGCGGCGCTCCTCTTACCGGCCAATGCCCTTTACGGCAATTTTATAGGGCGGCACAGACGGCTGGAACAAGCCGAGCAGTTCCCGGTTAAGCGGCATTGAGTAACGCCAGGAGGTCTTGACTGTCCCGTCGCTGAGACGGACAAGACGACCTTGGATAATCAGGGTTTTGCGGGTATTGGAAAAGGTGGTCACCACAACATATTCGAGTTCGGGCGCTCTGTCCGCCAACTCGCCGATGTTTCGGGTAAGGATGAATTCTCCGGTTTGAGGCAAGATGGTGATCTCCTTGCCCATGCGCAGCTCTGTTACTTTGAGGCCGCGGTCCGTCAGGTCGGTAAGCAGGTATTCTCCCATGACTCGGCCGAACTCGGTATCCCGCTTGAGATCGGAAAGGGGCACGGCATTGACCACCGCAATCCTGCCAGTGAAATTCTTATCGCTTTCTTCCTGCATGTTGTAGAAAATCTTTCCGGCCACATCCTTGGACATTTCCGAAAGGAGACTTTCCGTTCCCATGGTTTTTGAAGTATCCGACATGTACTGATAGACGTTATACTTGGTCGGCACCCTGCGCACTTCCGCCGTTGATTGTGCCGGGGTGGAGGCAGCCTTACCCGGAGCCTCCGGTGCCGGCGTCAAAACGGCCTTGGCCATTCTGACTTCCGTCGTGCCCTCGGGCTTGGCCTCCTGCTTGACGGTCACACATGCCGTGCCACCAAACAGAACCAGCACCAGGCAACAGAATATCGCTTTTCTACTTCCCTTTTTCATCCTGTCCTCCCTGAACCGTTATGCTTTCTTCCCGTGAAAATCATGTTTCTGTGCGTCCCTGCGGATATACTATCATAACTCAAGTTTTTTCAAATAGAGCGGCTCTGGTTTTCCCTCCCGGACGGAGGCGCTGTCCGCAAGCAGCAGCTCGGCCAGTTGATTTCTCGGGATTATGGCGGTAGCCGAGGAGAGGAGTTTAGCACTCCTGTTGTCGATGATCCTGGCATTGATGACAATACTGTCTTTGTTGGGGGTGTAGGTGCCGGTGAGCATGGCACCTGCGGCCACGGTCTGGCTGATCTCGTTGGGGTTTCGCGAAAGGCCGAATTCGCCGCGTTTTTCCTGAAGCATGACAGCCTGGCTCTTCCGGATTTCAAGCACATCGTAATGGCGCTGCTGCATCTCGTTCATCAGTTGCTCTGCCAGATACCGGCCCAAAGACGAAGTTCGGGAAAGTTTTTTCAGCTCCACAAAGGTGCAGATCATAACGCCCTGGCCCAGATCGCCGTTTTCCGGATCAGCATCCGCCAGATTGCGGAACAGCTCGTTGGCCAACCCCTGTATCTCGGTGGGCGAGGCAGCGGCTTCATTCACCGTGAGCGGCGGGGATACAACCGGAGCAACGGTTTCCACTATGGGTTTTTGGGGTTTGTCCTGGGTGAAAGGCCAAAAGGCCAAGGCCTGAACCGGGAAAAAAAGCAGGGCAAGCGCCACTATTAGAGGATAGAAAGAAGGGGTCGGTCGGACAAAGTAGTGTTTCCTTGGCAATTGCATATGTCGCCGTTCTCCTTTATTATGTGGCCCCGGAAAAGCCGTTTCCGGGCGCCAAACGCCATTGGCGGAAAAAACTCCCGGTTTGTCCTTAATCATCGGTTGGATAATACTTTGTCTTTAACAAAAAATTCTTTTCAGATTGAGAGGATAGCCCATTGACCCCTTCCAGATCGTGTCAGTTGGAGCTTGTTTCGCTCTCCGACAACCATATATGGTATAACCATTGAGACAGCCAGCTACATCTTGCGGAAAAGCACAACGAATCCCAGCACTGATTTTTTTTCTGCAATCCGCTCACGAGGTGGGGGTATGACCGACCCGGAAAGTTTGCTGGCGGAAGAGATTCTCATTGTCCGTCACTCCGGAGAGATTCCGGAAATCGCCTTCCACGGTTCCCTGTATTATCTTTGCGAAGATCCGACCGGACCCCAACTCACGCTGACGGAAAAAGAGCGGGATGTTCTGCGCCAGCAGGTGGTGGCCCGTTACCGGGAGATTCTGCTGCGGGACCTTAACCCGGATAATCGGGACGCCACCATCTACCGGGGGTTGAAACGCTGCATTTTTAATTGGGAGCGGCTCGGTAAATTCTGCAAGCGGCAGGGCCTGGCCGTTGAAGATGTCCGCCAGGAGATCGCCAGGGCCTTGCGCTCTTTTCTGCATCAGGAGGCGAACGAGGTCCGGGCAGGGCTCCGGCACTCCTGCCTCAACTGCACTAAAGAGGAACTGGGGATTTTTGCCGGGGCAATAGGAGTCCGACCGGAGGAGCTGCCGGAAGGACTTGAGATGCTCTTCTGCACCCCGGCTTAAAAGAAGTTGAACAAAGTCGTCTCACCGGTGAAAACCGGTGCCCAGTTTTTCTGCAGTTATCCTAAAAATGACTGGTTTCCGGCTTTCGCCGGAATGACAAAATATCGCGATTTACGCCTTGTTACACGCCGATCAAATTACACAGTACGGATTTTTTTGATCAAGGAGGTGGTGGAGTAACTTTCCACCAGAGGGATGGAGAGGACCCGGCCGCCCGCGGCCAGCACCTCCGGCGCGCCGACTATTTTTTCCACCGGCCAGTCTCCGCCCTTTACCAGCACATCGGGCATCAGGGTCGCGATGAGCTTTTGCGGCGTTTCTTCCCCGAAAATCACCACATGGTCCACACAGCCCAAGGCCGCGATAACCCTGGCCCTGCTCTGCTCATGGTTCATTGGCCGGTCATCGCCCTTGCCTAAGGCCCGCACCGACGAATCGCTGTTGACCCCGACCACCAGACAATCGCCTTCCCCGCGGGCCTGCTCCAGATAGGTAACATGCCCCTGATGCAGGATATCGAAACAGCCGTTGGTGAACACCACCTTGCGGCCCACCGCCCTGTATCGGACAGTCAATGCAGCCAACTCATCAAGTTCCATGATCTTGTCCTGATCGTAAAACCTGTACGGAGTGACCCCCGCCGTGTTGAAGCGCTGCCTGATCTCCCGCATCCCGGCCGGATCGATTTCGACCCAGGCTTCGGTTGGTTCTGCTCCACCCTCGGCCATAATCGTGCCATCCGGCCCGATTATCAGAGAATGGCCGCCGAACTCCGTTTTTCCGTTAATGCCGCACCGGTTGCAAGCCACCACAGCAATCTGGTTTTCAATAGCGCGGGCCTGCGCCAGAGTCCGCCAATGCTCCCGACGGGCTGCGGGCCACTGTGCGCTCACCACCAGAAGTTCCGCGCCTTGGGCGACCTGCGTTTTGGCCAGATCGGGAAACCGGAGGTCGTAGCAAACCATCCCGGCCACTGTCCCGAGTTCGGTATCAATCGGCTGGGGGTTGTTCCCGGCGCTGAAATACTGATTTTCGGTCATGGGGACGAAGAGCTGCTGCTTGCGGATCGACCCGGAAACTCCGCCCGGCCCGACAATGTACAGGGTATTATAGATGGTGCTGTCGACCTCGGTGAGCACCTCCTCGGGCAAAGAACCGGCCAGATAAATGGAGTACTGTCCGGCTAGTCGCTGCATTTCTTCCAGCACCTCCACCGTCTGCAGGGCAAAATGCTGGAGCCGATCGTAGGCAAAGCCGCAGCTCCACAACTCAGGCAAGACGATAATGCCGGGACCTTCAGGGGCCAGACGGGCCAGAGCCGCACGCACCGTGGCAAGATTCGCCGCCGGTTCGCCCTGCTGCACGTCAAACTGCACAAACCCGGCATGGTAACAGGGAGAATTAATCTCGGTGATGTTTGTATTCATGGAGTAAGAATGACCCGCTCCACCGTTTTTGTCAATATGAGGTTGCAAGGGTGCGTGCAACCCTGTTGTTTCAGTATTGACAGCCTGTCTGCCGTATGGGATGTTTTGGGTATGCTTGGAAACAAGCGTGTGTTCAAGGTTTGCGGAAAACAGCGCCCAACTTTTGGCAACCGCCGCAACGCATTGGTAACCACAAAACAGGCATTCAACCGCATCTATGGAAGTCACCCTCGCCCTTGCCATCCTCCTCGGAGTCGGTTTTGCCGCGGCCAAGCTCGGTCAACTGGTCCGTCTGCCTTCGGTCACAGGATATGTCTGCGCCGGTCTCATCCTCGGTCCTTCGGGCTTTGCCTTCATCACCCCGGAACTCATCGGAGACAAGCTCGCCCACTTCAACCAGATCGCCTTGATGCTGATTGCCTTCGGTATCGGCGAGCACCTTGAGCTGAAACGGCTTAAAAAAACAGCGCGCACGGTTTTTTCCATCGGTTTTCTCGAAGCATTCCTCGCCTTTGCTTTTGTCGCGACCGCCATTTTCCTGATTGCTTTCTTTTTGGATCTGGGCCCGGCTGACTGGGTGTTGCGCCATTACCTGGCGCTTGCCGTGCTCCTCGGCTCCGTTGCCATTGCCACCGCACCGGCTTCCACCCTCTCGGTGATGCGGGAAATGCGGGCAAAAGGGACCTGGACCACAACCCTCTTCCAGGTGGTTGCCATTGACAACGGGCTGGCAATCATGGCTTTCGGCATAGCCGCCTCCCTGATCCGGCATTTTGGTGAGGGGGGCAGCGGTACGGCGCTGGGAGGGTGTTTGATCAGTCTTCTGGAAATCGCCGGTTCCCTGCTGCTCGGGGTGCTGACCGGCCTGATCATCGCCTATGTCGGCTCAAAAATAAAACGACGCAGCGAGATGTTAACCGCAGGTCTCGCCCTTTTGCTGCTTTGCGGAGAAACAGCCACTTTCCTCGATTTTTCCCCCTTGCTTGCCGGGATGGCCGCAGGGTTTACCATTGTCAATCGAGACAGCCGGGATGTTCGTTTTTTCCGAACCTTGAACAGTTTTGAATCTCCGATTTATGTCCTCTTTTTTACCCTGGCAGGGGTGCATTTTAATCTCAAAGAGTTCGCCGTTGCCGGGGGATTGGGGCTTGTCTATTTCTTTTGCCGGGCCGGAGGGAAAAACCTCGGGGCGCGGCTGGGAGCACAGTTTTCCAACGCCCTACCCTCCGTCCGGTTTTTTTTAGGACAGGCCCTGGTGCCGCAGGCCGGTGTCGCCATCGCCCTCATATTTCTCACCGAGTCCACCCCGGAATTGCAAATCTATACCCCCTTCCTCACTCCGATCGTGCTGGCCGGGGTATTCCTTGCGGAGCTTGCCGGCCCGGTTTTGGCCCGGCAAGCTGTGGTTAAGGCGGGCGAAGCATGCATTATCGAACCATGCCCCGCAAAATGCGAAGAGGGGCAGCACACAACAACCGACCTCAACCCCGAGTCCGTGCAGTTGATCCCCTGGTCCTGGGAAAAACTTGTTCCGCCTGTCCAACAGGAAGGGCAGGTTATTTTCGGCGCCGCGCACATGGCCACCGTTGCCGGATTGGCAAGGATGTCCACGATCATCGCCCACCATCATAATGCCCGTCCCTGCGCGGTTCGCGTTATTCCAAAAACTCTCGGCAGATACTATGGAGAGCTGCAGGCGGAAACAAGGCTTCTCTTTGCGGTTGAGACGGCTGAGGTGAAAAATATCGGTTATGAGCTGAACACGGCAATAGTACAGGAAAATAATGTGGCGGACGGCATCCTCGCCCAGGCGGAAAGCACGAAAACCTTTGCCATCGTCCTCGGCCATCCGCTGCAGGGAACCCACAAGGAGTTTGAAAAGGTTGTCGAACAGGTTGTCTGCCGCGCCACCTGCCCGGTGATCATCGTCCGCTTTGCCGGAGTGCTCCACACGGAGCATATTCTTGTCCCGGTGACGGGCAGCGAGGATATCATTGCCTTAAAGGATATAATCTGCGCCCTGGGCAAGGTGGGGGAACATCGCATCACCCTGCTGGGGGTTTTGCCGTCCGATGAAAGGGAGGAGGATATTGACGCCGCCCGCAAAAAAATGGAATCCTGGAGCCATGCCGTCGGCTTGGACAGCTGCGTCTGCTCCAAAGTCATTGCCACGGAAGCACGACTGGAAGCCATCGTCGAAGCGGCGGCCGAACATGATCTGGTCGTGATGTCCAGCACCTTCAGCCAGGGCCTTGAGCGGATTGTCTTCGGCTCGCTGGCGGAAAACGTGGCGCAACACTGCGGCAAGCCCATGCTCATTATTTACTCCCCAAATTCCCAGCGCACATAGCGGGGAAAAAAGCAGCAGGATCTTGCGAGAACGCTGAACCGGTAGGGTGCTGTTTCTTCTCTGGCGACCAAACACTTAATATTCTTGAATAGCTCCATATTGTCAGGTAGATATGGAATACCCTGTTCATTGTAAGCTGAAATTGTCTGGTCCGTTGGACCCCTTTTCAGGGGATGTACCTGAGCAATAATACTATTGCCAGCACCCACAAAAAATAACGGAAATATGGCACTCGCGAGCTTTTCCTACAAATTATTATCGGTTATTTCTGTGTTCATAGGGAGCATATCCCTTGTTCTGTTCTTTGCCTTTGTTCTTGGTGGACCCCTAAAAATAATTGACCTGAAGTTAGACGACACAGGAACATTGCTGACAAACACATTCCTCTCTGTCATGTATTTCGTTCAACACAGTTTAATGATCAGGGACTCAATACGTAGTAAAATTATAAAAATACTACCGAATGAATCTTTTTACGCTTTCCACTCAATCAGTTCAGGCACAACACTCTTTTTGGTAATCATCTTCTGGCAAGAAAGTCCCTCAATAATCACATCTTTCGCTGAGCCCTATTGTGTGATATTGAGGCTTCTGCAATTTATTTCTATTTTAGGGCTGATATGGGGAGTGAAATCCTTAAAAACCTTTGACCCTTTTGGCAGAAAACAAATTTCTAAATTTATAAAAAATAAAAAGGCGGAGCAAGAAAATCAATTTGTATACAGTGGACCTTACAACTTCATTCGCCATCCATTCTATTTTTTCATTCTCATAATGATCTGGGCCTACCCAATAATTTCGGCAGACAGATTGTTATTTATATGTCTTTGGACAGGTTGGATAATTATTGGAACGATTCTTGAGGAAAAGGATCTTGTTAACCAAATTGGCGAGGAATATCGAGAATATAAAAAGAAAGTGCCAATGCTTATTCCATATAAAATATTCACAAAATTAGAAAAATAAAGCGGCACCGGTCTGGTGCTGGTCGTTTCGGCGACCGCCGTCATCGCGGATGTGCTGTCCGGGGTGTTCAACTAGGTTTCCGAAGGACAGGTTTATCCTGCCGCCTGACGTCGCACTTCTGTTGCTAAATTCTTGCAACCAGCATCACCATTGCCCTGCTCAGGGTTCCCGGAAAGGATGCTTGACAAGCCCCGCCTTCCTGCTATCTTTGTGGCAATAATTCATCCATTGCCAATACTTTTCCGGAGACCGGAGATTCATGAAAAAAACAGTAACCTTCCTGCCCGACAACATCGTCATCGAGGTGGATAACGGAGAAAACTTGCTGAGCGCCGCGGCCAAGGCCGGGGTTTTTGTCCAGGCTTCCTGCGGCGGCGACGGGGTGTGCGGTAAGTGCAAGATAAAGGTCGAACAGGGCGAGGTTGCCGCCAACAAGGCAATGCAACTCAAGGGTGATGAACATGCGGCCGGCTTTCGTCTGGCCTGCCAGTCTTCGGTCATCGAGGATCTGGTGGTCTTCGTCCCCGCCGCAACCAGCAAGGACGGCAAGGCCCTCAAGGCCAAGCCAAAGACCACTCGCTCCATCTCCGCCCGGTCGCTGGACCACCTCATCGGCACCTGGCAGGTCTCGCCGCCGGTGGAGAAGCGCTTCCTCACCCTGGATCCGCCTACGCTGGAAGACAACGTGCCCGATCTCCAGCGGTTGATGCGGAGTATCAAGAAAAAATGCCACGATTGCTCCGAGCCCACCTACGACCATCCTGAGCTGTTGATGGAGCTGCCCTTCACCCTGCGCGAAGCGAACTGGCAGGTGACGGCGATCATGCTGCGCGGCAAGCGGGCCGAGGAGCCGGACCGGATCATCGCCATAGAACCCGGCGACACCACGGGCAATCTCTACGGGTTAGCGGTGGACATCGGCACCACCACGGTCTGCGGGGTATTGATCGACCTGAACTCCGGCGAGGTGGTCGCCGAAGCTTCGGCCTACAACGACCAGATCAGCTGCGGCGAGGATGTCATCTCCAGAATCATCTATTCCCAGAGGCCCGGTGGCCTCAAAGCACTTCAGGAGAAAGTGGTCCGCACCATCAATTCGGTGATCGAAACCGTCTGCAAGAAGGTGATTATCAGCCCCAGCAACATCAGCTACATCATGGCCGCTGGCAATACCATCATGAGCCATCTGCTCTTGGGCTTAAACCCTAAATATCTGCGCGAATCCCCCTATGTCCCGACCTGCAGCCATTTCCCGCTCACCCGGGCCGCAAGCTTGGGCATCCACGCCCATCCCTCGGTACGCCTCTTCCTCTACCCTGCAGTGGCAAGCTATGTGGGCGGTGACATCATCTCAGGGGTGCATGCCTGCCAGATGCACAAAAGCCCCAAACTCACCCTGTTCATTGACATCGGCACCAACGGCGAGATCGTGGTGGGCAACGAGGAATGGATGGTCTGCGCTGCCTGTTCCGCTGGCCCTGCTTTTGAGGGCGGCGGGATCAAGCACGGGATGCGGGCCAATGCCGGAGCCATCGACAATTTCCATATCCACCCGGAAACACTGGAGCCGATGATCATCACCATCGACCGGATCAAACCCTGCGGTATCTGCGGCTCCGGGCTCATCGCCATAGTGGCCGAGCTGCTGGAAGCCGGGGTCATCGACCAGCAGGGCAAGTTCAACCGCAGTCTCGATCATCCCCGGGTCCGGGAAGGGGTGGACGGCTATGAGTATGTGCTGGCCTGGTCCAAGGACACCCTCATGGGCGAGGATATTGCCATCACCGAAGTGGATCTGGACAACCTGATCCGAGCCAAGGGCGCCATGTACGCGGGCTACGTCACTCTACTCGAATCCGTGGGCATGACCTTTGGAGATCTGGACCGGGTGATCATGGCGGGCAACTTCGGAGCCTATATCGACCTGGAGCAAGCGATCTGCATCGGGCTGCTGCCGGACATCGACCGCGACAAATTCTACTATCTGGGCAACGCTTCAATGCTCGGCTGCCAGATCAGCCTCACCGACCATGTTCGCTTTCGGGAACGGATGATGGTCAGCTCGCTGCTCACCAACCTGGAACTCTCGGAGAGCGCCCAGTTCATGAGCCATTACATGGCCTCGCTTTTCCTGCCCCACACCGATATGGCCCTTTTCCCCTCGGTGCAGGAGAAGCTGCCGCGGTAATAATGATCTGAGAAAAAACCCCTTCGACAGGCTCAGGGCGAACGGAATTTTAATGTATTAAGAGAATCACCGTTCACCCTGAGCCTGTCGAAGGGTCTGCACATACAAGCACCTGTTTCGGGACGATTTTTACCTTTTACGAGCCCAACAACGCCCATGGAAGACATTGAACCCGACCTTGCGGTCTGTTTGATCCACGACCCGGCCCGGCCTGAAGCGCTTTTTCCCTTTCTCGATGCGCTTACCGCCAATGCAGGCCAGGTTGCTCTTGAAATAATCGTGGTTGCCAACCAGCCGGAGCATTCGGCAATTAACCGGCTGGAACGGAATTTTCCGGAGATCACCATCCTGGAAAACAACACCCCCGACCACCCGGCCAAGGGACGCAACCATGCCTGCCGCCTGACCAAGTCCCGCTATTTCTCTTTCTGGGATGAAAGCCTTCTTCCGCGCCCCGGCTGCCTCGAAACCCTGGTCCGGTTTCTCGATGAAACCCCGGAAGCGGGTTTGGTCGCCCCCCGGGTCGTTGACGCCCAGGGCATGGTGCAGCCAACGGTGCGCTCCGCTCCGTCGCTGGCCACGATCCTCTGCCAGCACACCCCGCTGGGACAATTGCTCTCGGCCGCTCCCCGCATTCTCAGGCAACATCTGCTCATCGAACAGGACCACTTGCGTTCCTTCGAGGCCCAATGGCTCCTGGCCACCTGCCTGGTGATCCGGAGGGAGGTGGCCGAAGAGATCGGCCTGCTTGACGAAGGCTTTACTTGCCTGTATGCCGATGCCGATTATTGCATGCGGGCGAGCCAGGCAGGCTGGCATCTCCACTATCTCGCCCAGGCTGTGGCCCTCCAGACACGACCGGACTCCAGCCATGTTTCACAACGGTTTTCCGCAGCCGATACCCCCCGCCTGGTGGGCGATTGCACTCGGTTGCTCTTGAAAAAATGGCTGCGGCCCGCGCAGTTGCCCGCCTGATTCACTCAAAAACCCCCGTTGAAAAGTTGTTGGCCTTCTGTTGATTGCCTGTTGAAAACTTGTTGATTACCTTTTGCCCGCCCTGAATTCCGCAATATGCCAAGGATTCCCGACTCGGGTCTCCGACCGGTCTTTCACCCTCCTGCTGTTGATTTCTTTCACGTTTCACGTGAAACCCTCCGAAGCTGGGATGTGGTTACTCCCGCGACAAAGTGCCACGCTGCGCAAAAACTACCCGCATGCTATTCTCCCGATGGATACAAATTACTCAGACTCCCCCATGATCCAAACAGTCCGACGAAGGACCACCCTGAAATTATACGCGTTGATTCAAGGGAATGCCCCCTTCCCGCAAACAGTGGCATGATTCGTGATATACTGTGCGCACAGTGCGTTGTTTAATCGTTTTACCCACATTATTATATGTATTCATCAGAAGGAGGATTGCACCCCATGAAGAAAGCAAAAATGTTACGGATCAGCACCATTCTGGCAGGCTCCCTGCTCACCGCCACCATGGCCTGGGCAGCCACCGACTACACCGCCATGACCAACGAAGAACTGGCGGCACAGCGCGGCTCCATGAAACAGTCCACGGTGGAAGAACGGAGCGCCTTCCAGAACGAATGGCAGAACCGGGTCCAGAAGATGAGCCCGGAAGAAAAACAGAAAGCCATGGGGCAGCCGGAAAATGCGCCGCGTGATGGATCGGGCCAGAAAAATGGGAAGGGCGAACAAAAACAGGAGCGCAACCAGGAACGCGTGCAGCAGCGTCAGGATCAGGGCTCCGGTTCGGGCATGGGTGGAGGGAATATGGGCTCTTCTGGCGGCGGTATGAGCCGAGGCAGTATGGGTGGTGGTGGCCGCAGGTAGAATCGCTCCGGCTTTCCCCGGGCCGACAGCTGCTTGCTGTCGGCCCATTTCTTTGCCCAACAAACAAGGACGACACCATGCCGCTTGTTGAAGCCAGAAACCTTGAAAAAACCTATATAACCGGGGAAGTCCGGATACAGGCAATCCGTAAAATCGATTTTACCATTGAACCGGGCGCCTTCGTATCCTTTGTCGGGCCATCGGGCAGCGGCAAATCCACCCTGCTCAACATGATCGGCTGCCTGGACCCGCCCACGGCCGGAACGCTTTCCGTTGCCGGCAAGGATATCGGAACGCTTTCCCGCAAGGAGGGCGCGCATTTCCGGGGAGAGCATATCGGCTTTGTTTTCCAGGACTTCAACCTGATCCCGGTCCTCACCGTGTATGAAAACATCGAGTATCCCCTGCTCATGGTGCAGAACTGGCCTCCGGCAGAACGCAAAAAACGCATCTCCCAGATTCTCGCCGCAGTGGGCATGGAAGATCAGGCGCAAAAATATCCTGGTCAGATCTCCGGCGGTCAGAAGCAACGAGTCGCGGTGGCCAGAGCCCTCATTACCAACCCAAAACTGGTGCTGGCCGATGAGCCCACGGCCAATCTCGACCGGGAAACGGCAAACAGGATTATCGCCCTGATGAAACGGATGCGCGACGAATTCGGCACCACCTTCATCTTTTCCACCCATGATCCGAAGGTGGTGAAAAACGCCGAAATCATTTTCACTTTGGAAGACGGCGCGCTCAAGCAGTCTGACAACGGAGGGATCTATGCTTAGTATCGTGAAAATTGCCACCAAAAACCTCCTCCGCTACAAAAGGCGTACCATGCTGACCACCGCTCTCATCTCCCTTGGCGTGGTGGCAGTTCTTCTGTTCATCGCCGTATCCGGCTCATTCAAAAGCCTGATGATCGGCCAGATAACCGACTCGGTCATGGGGCACTTGCAGATCCATCGCAAGGGGTATGTGGCCTCCATCGACAATCTGCCGCTCAACCGCAACCTCAACGACAAACAGATGGCAAAGGTGGAGGAGATCCTCCGCGCCGAACCGGAAGTGGAATCTTTTACGATCCGGCTCAAACTCGGCGCCATGTTCAGCAATTTCACCGAAACAACCAATATCCGCCTCAATGCCGTGATCCCGGCTGAAGAATTCAGGACCATGCCACTCCTGGCCTCCCGGATCTCCGAAAAAATGGATGCCGAGGAATTGCTTTCACGCGGCGGGATTCTGGTTCCGGAACTTCTCGCCAAAGGCATGCAGGTCAAGGTGGGGGATACGGTGGTGCTGGTGGCCACCAATCGGGATGGCTCGGTCAACGGCAAGCCTTTTGTCGTGCATGGTGTTCTTTCGGGAATTTCCGGGCCTGGAGGCCGGGATGGCGCCATTCATATCGACGATGCCAGGGAACTGCTGCGCATCGACGGCGTAGAGATAAGCGAGATCGCCATCCGCCTCAAAAATATCGCTGCCCTGCCGAAAGTGACCGCGAAACTCGAACAACAGCTCGGCTCCCTCACAAACAAGGAGGGCAAACCGGTTTTCGAAATCCACACCTGGGAAAAACTCTCTCCCTTTTATAATATCGCCAAGATGATCTCCCTGATGACCCTCTTTATCAAGGTCATGCTGGTGGCCATCGTGCTGGTCAGCATACTGAATGTGATGATCATGGCGGTTTATGAGCGGATCGGCGAAATAGGCACCATCGCGGCCATCGGCACCACTCCGGGGAAAATCCTCTCCCTTTTTCTCACCGAAGGCTTATTGCTCGGCATTGTCGGCACGCTGACGGGCACCGTTATCAGCCTTGCTGCCATTGCCGGGCTGAACAGCGCGGCGATTACCTTTGATTTCGGCATGCAGACGGGGTTGCTTCTGCAGCCGACCATCTCGGCTCGGGAAATAATTCCCATCCTGATTATTGTCATCGGCATTGCGGTGCTGGCAAGCTTGCAGCCTGCCTTCAAAGCCTCGCGCATGGATCCGATCACCGCACTCAGGCATGTGTGACGGAGTCGCACATTTACCTTAATTCCGGAGTTGAAACCCATGTTGAGAAAAATCTTCACCGCTCTTGCCTTTTGCGCCGCAGTCCTGGCAGCCGTGCCGGCCATGGCCCTGGACGGCAACGCCATCCTGACCAAGGTCGACCGGAACCTGCAGCCCCAATCCTATGAAATGTACCGGAAGCTGATCAATATCGAACCGGACGGCACCAAGAAAGAATTTGTCCTCTACAGTGTAAAAAAAGGCGATGACAAGGTCGTGGCCCTCTTTCTTTCTCCGGCCAGCGAGAAAGGCCGCGCCACCTTGCGCCTTGGCGACAACATGTGGCTTTACATCCCCAATGTGGGCAAACCCCTGCGTATCACCAGTCTGCAGTCCGTGGTGGGCGGGGTCTTCAACAACGCAGACATCCTGCGCCTTGATTACGCCACGGAATACTCGGTGGAGAAAGTCGCGGAGCAGGGCGAGAACTATCTCCTGACCCTCAGGGCCAAAACCACAACGGTTGCCTATGACAGGATTGAGATGCTGGTAAACAAAAAAGCCCTGGTGCCAACCTCTGTCGCCTGCTACGCGGTAAGCGGCATGCTGATCAAAACCCTCTACTACAAGGAACTCAAGGATTTTGGCGACGGACTGAAACGGCCCTCGGTAATAGAAACGGACAGCCCTCTGTATAAGGGATATAAGTCGGTCATGGTCTATGCCAAGATCCAGAAAAAAGAACTGGCGGACGAAATTTTCACCCTGAACGGCCTGCCCCGCATCGAGGAACTGCGCTGAAAATGGTGAGCCAAAAGCGAACCTTTCGCCTGCTTGCCCTTGCTCTTGCCATCGTCCCCGCGCAAGCCTCCGCAGGAGATGAATACGGTTTCGACCTGGATGAATTTGAGAAAAAAGACAAGGCGTGGGGCGGGTATGCAGAGTTCAAATGGGATCGGAGCGATATCAATCAGGACGGCGCCCTCTCTGCTCTCAATTTTTATAAAGATCCCCGTTCCAGCCTGGAGAGCTTAAGCTCGACCCTGCAGCTTAACGGCAGTTACAGCAGGGGAGTGACAACCTTCAACTGGCTCGTGCAGGC
Organism: Desulfurivibrio sp.; assembly: GCA_013791995.1. Taxonomy (GTDB): domain Bacteria; phylum Desulfobacterota; class Desulfobulbia; order Desulfobulbales; family Desulfurivibrionaceae; genus Thiovibrio. The sequence continues at coordinate 15,982 of VMSS01000130.1, forward strand.
AACCGGCTCCCAGGATGACCTGGGATGGACCGACAAGGCCGACATTTTTGAGGGGTATGCCAGCATCAAGGCAACCCCCAACCTGAACATGGATATCGGCAAAAAGGTATTCAAGTGGGGCAAGGGATATGCCTGGAACCCGGTGGGCTTTATAGACCGGGTCAAGGATCCGAACAATCCGGAAGAAGCACTGGAAGGCTATATCGGCGCGGGTCTTGATCTGGTCAAAAGCTATGACGGGGCCCTGCAGACCGTGGCCCTGACCACTGTGGCACTGCCTGCCTGGCGAGGCGTGAATGAAGACTTCGGCGTGCAGGACAATGTGAATCTGGCTGCCAAGCTCTACCTGCTCTACAGGGATACGGATATAGATTTTCTCTGGTATACGGGTAACAGCCGCTCAACCCGGTATGGCGTGGATTTTTCCAGAAATCTGGCCTCCAACCTGGAAGTGCATGGCGAATTGGCCCATGTTCCCAATCAGACATACAAGGTACTGGACGAATCCGGGCAACTGACCGCCAGAGAGACAAGCGACACCAGCTATCTTCTGGGGTTACGCTATCTCACGGAAAATGACCTCACCGCCATTGTTGAATTCTACCATAACGATGACGGCTATACCGAAGGGGAAATGGAGCGTTTTTTCCAAAAAGTCGACACCGGCTCTTACCAGTTTGTTACAACCGGCGATGACACCCTTTTAGGGCAGGTTGCCGTCATCAGTGAGAGCGGATACACGAAACCGCAACCAGGGCGGGACTATCTGTATACCCGGGTCACTCAAAAAGAACCCTGGGACATCCTCTATTTCACGCCGGGGGTGACAATCATCCTCAACCTCGACGATGAAAGTTACTCTCTCAGCCCGGAGATGCTCTACACCGGTTTTACCAACTGGGAGATGCGCCTCAGGTTTTCCTACCTCAACGGCGGCCGGATGAGTGAGTATGGAGAAAAACAGAACAGCAACAAAGTGGAAGTGCGCCTCAGATATTTCTTCTAGCCAACAACCCAGAGCGCCACATCGCTGACATTGGCCAGCACCCGATCAGATACCCCCTGAAAGATGCCTTTGCTTATGTCTTTATGGCGGCGGCCCATGACCACGGTGCCGTAACCATCATGCTTTACCAAGCGAACAATCTGCTGGCCCGGTTCAATGCCCGTGTCGGTTTGCAGGCGGTGTACCCGCTCCATGGGAAAACCGTTTTCCCGTAAAATCTGCTCTGGTCCATGGAAATGAAAATGGCCATCCGCATCCCCTTGCAGGTGCTGGTCCACCCACTCCTTGCCCCATTTTTCATAAAAAAGATCTGTGGGATAGACTTTCTCCTGGGCCAGCATGGAGCATGAATGGAACAAGGTTATATCCACCAGAGGGTTATTTTTCAAAATAAAGGCGAGATGATCTATGGCGTCAAGGGTGTGAGGGCTACAATCGACCGGAACCAGGACCTTGTTGGAGTGGATATCGCCATTGACCACCCAGACAGGGATGCGATCGTTTTGGGCAAGGATAGTGGCGGAAATGCTTCCCGAGACGATCTTTTCAAGGAGGCCCAGATTTTTTTTCCCGATGACTATTGCATCAAACTTTCCCTGGATGGCCGTATGGATGATCTTGTGAGCCACCCCGCCCGACGAGATGCTGACCTCAATTTCTATCTGGTTCTCTGCAAAGCCATTCTTGAGAAATTCCTCCTTCAACTCGAGAAGATGGGTTTTACACCCGGCAAATTTCTTTCTCTCGGTATTGCCAAGAGTCGCAAGAATATCCTGCTGCTCAAGCAATTCGCCGGATGCCTGGCTGCCGTAATGGGGAACGACGGTATGAAAATAAAAAATCACATCAATATCTCCGCTGAACACGCCGCGAAGATATTGGGGAATTTTCCGGCAATAGACAGTATTCTCAACTGCCACAAGAATTTTACGCGTCATGCGAAACACCTCGGCAAAGTATTTTGCAATGCTCTTCTTGTTCAGTATAGCAAAAAACCATGCCTATCTTGACATTTTTATAGGGGATACCCATGCCGAACACTATGGATCAGGCGCTTAGTTTTCAAATCATAAAAAATAATCTGCCGGTCGGCTACTCTGTTGTTAATGCGGAAGGGGTCATCATTGAGTTCAACAAGGCAGCCGAGGAAATCACCGGGTATTCCCAGGGCGAGGTTCTCGGAAGACTTCACGCTGAATTGCTGCATGGCACCACAGACGTCCATGCCTGTCCTTTGTTTGAAAACACCTTTGAAAAGCGACAGGGAACCGTTGCAAGCGAAACAAGGATCACCAGGAGGGATGGACAGACAATCGATGTTCTGGTGACCACCGTACCCCTGATAGACGAACAGGGAGTTTTCTGGGGCGGCGTGGCTCTTTTCCGTGACATTACCCAGGCAAACAAGCTGAAAACGGAACGAAAAAACATGCTTTCCATGTTTGCCCATGACATGAAGAACCCCATCGTCTCATCGGCAGGCTTTATTGAGCGAATTTTAAAGGGAAAGGCCGGGGAGACAACCGACAAGCAGAGACAGCACCTGGAGGTAGTTTACGGCAATTTAAAAAACCAGGAAGAACTCATTGATGGTTTTCTCGTTTTTTCCCGGTTGGAGCACAAGGAATGTGTTCCCCAGTACACACAATTTGATCTTGCCGGACTGGTGGTTACTGCCATCCAGAACCTGGAAATTGAACTGGAGAAAAAAGCGATTTGTCTTACTTTTAACCAGAACCGAGGAGAAACCTTCCCGGTGTTTGCGGATAGCCTCTTGATCCAGCGCGTCATTTCAAACCTGATCGGGAACGCCATCAAGTACTGTGACATCAACGGGAAAATCAACGTCTCCATTCATCGTGAAAAAGGAGGCACAACGCTGGAGGTGGCGGACAATGGTCCGGGAATAAGCGAAGAACACCTCGCCCATATCTTTGAGCCTTTTCGCCGGGGTGTTCATGACACCAAAGGCTCCGGGCTGGGACTTGCCATAGCAAAAAGCATTCTGGAATGTCATAACGGAAAAATTAGTTTTAAAAATAACCCGGAAAAAGGCGCTGTCTTCTCTGTTACATTACCGGAATCGACACCAGGGATGGAATAAGATGGTGCATTGGATGCTCCGCCATACAAGCAGCCTGCTCGACTGGCTCGCCGTTTTCCTCGTTGTTTTTCTCTTTGTCTTCCTGATCCAGTTCCTGATCAATTTCCTGAAAGGGCCTGAAGACCGGGAGGAGTGAGATTCGGCAGGGGGACAGGGGCAACTGTAGGGCTTAGTAAAACCCAGCGGGGTATCCTTTTGCATCATACCCTCGTTTATTTTATGTTGCCAGGGATGGTCCTCGTTTAACATGCGTCATACAGCACCATCAAACTCCTCCATGGCCCAATCTCGTGCAGCAGGTTGACACTTGGCAGCCATACCTGTGGCGAATGAAAAAACCGATCAGGGGACAGACAAGATGAAACCGTTTGAGATACACAAAAGTGAGGTTCAATCAACCATCTCGGAACTGCAGACAATGATCGAAAAACTCCGGGTGATCGAGGAGTCTTTTCTCAGCCAGGAAGAAGCCCTGTTTGTCATTTCCGAATTTGCCTATGACTGGGAATATTGGCAGGATGCTGCCGGTAATTACAAGCATGTCTCCCCCTCTTGCGAAAGCATAACCGGATATACCCCCAAAGATTTTTACCAAGATCCCAACCTGCTCCAGGAAATTATTATTCCCGACGACTGGCAGCAGTGGAAAGAGCACCGGCACACCATGGCCAAGAACGGTAAAGTTGAGCCGCTGGAATTCAAGATCCGCTCACGGGATGGAGAAACAAAATGGATTCATCATGTCTGCAGAACGGTATTTAACAGCGCGGGAGAAAATATCGGTGTCCGGGGCAGCAACCGGGATATTTCCGATCTGAAAGCATTACAGGGAAAGCTCAAACATGTGGCGGACCATGACCCGCTCACCGGTCTTGCCAACAGATCGCTTTTTTTAGAACATCTCACCCACAGCATGGCCGAGGCTGCGCGGATGGACTGGACGCTGGTCTTGGTCTATATCGACCTGGACGGCTTCAAGCAAATTAATGACACATACGGCCACGAGGCAGGCGACCATGTTCTAAAACGGGTTGCCAGAGATCTTAAAAAGAGCCTGCGCCAGGAAGACATCATCGCCAGATTCGGCGGCGATGAGTTTGTCGGCCTCTTTCATGTCAGCTCCCATGCCGATGCCGACGCCTTGAAAAAGAAAATTCTCGAGCAAATAGGCTCCGAGATTGTCTGCGATAAGTTTCAGATCAACATCCGCTTCAGCATTGGGATGAGCGTCTATCCTCATGACAGCGCCGATATCGACACGCTCTTCAAAATCGCCGATAAAGAAATGTACGCCATGAAAGTTAGAAATAAGACTTTGCGCGAAGGTACACAGTAAGGATGGTGGCCGGATTCTTGCCGGAAGACCCAAAATCCTCATCAAGGACCTTTTCGAGGTCATGGGCGAAGTGCTGGCAAATCGCGATTAACCAACCCATGAACATTCAATCCGGGTTACCATAATATCCTGACGGATTGGGGCAATAGGGCTCGAATCAGCCACCCGGCCATGAGTACGATCTCAACATCAAAACCGTGCTCCGGGGGCTTGCCGACCAACAGATCTCGGCCACCGCAGCCATGACCATCAAGGAGATCGCCGCAGCCAACAACACCTCGCCCATGGATATCTTTGAAGCGCTCCGGCAGGTGGTAGCGGAAAACCGGAATTGAACACGCCCGGAGACTAGGTATATCCACCGATTTCCGCGCCAATTCGATATTTTTTACACGTTTTCATCCTGTTGCCTGTTGACATCCTTTTTGTAAAACGCTATTTTCCCACGTTACCATGCACTCTTACACTCGGGAAAACCGCCGTTTCCGTCAGGAGCGGGACAACACAATATAGCCATTGAACTGGCAAAAACGACATAAGGAGCCGCAACGGATTTTTTTTCCGGAGCGACTCCTAAATATACGTTTGAATCTACAGCACGGGAGAAAACAATGATCAAGGTAGCAGCCATTGCGGAAAGCATCAACATCATGGGTAAAAGAAGTGGCACCGCCATGAAGGAACGGAATCCTGCCCCGGTTCAGGAGATGGCCAAAGAAGAGACCGCCGCCGGCGCCTCCTACCTGGATCTCAACATCGGCCCGGCACGCAAAGATGGAATCGAGCTGATGCCTTGGGTTGTGCAGACCGTGGAAGCGGCCAGCTCCCTGCCCCTCTGCCTGGACACCACCAACACCGATGCCATGGCTGCCGGCTTCAAGGTCGTTAAAAACCGTGAAGCTGCGATCATGAACTCCATCTCCGCCCAGCCCGAGCGGATGGAAAAGCTGATCCCGGTTGCCGCCGAGGCAGGCTGCAACGTTATCGCCCTGCTCTGGGGCCCGGACGGCATGCCCCGCGACTCCAACGAGCGCGCCGCCATGGCTGTGGACCTGATGATGGCTCTGGCCGAGGCAGGCATCCCCAATGAAAAAATGCTTTTTGACCCGATCGGCACCCCCATCACTCTGGGCGCCGACCAGATCGCTTCCGGCCTGGAGTTCATGGAAATGCTGCAGGAAATCGCTCCAGGGGCCGGTTCCACCGTTGGTCTGTCCAACGTCAGTAACGGCGTGGCCGAACACCTGCGCAAGTACCTTGACCGCACCTACCTCATCATGCTGATGAAGTACGGGATCACCACCGCCATCGTCAACTCCTACGATACCGAGCTCATGGCCATCTGCAAGGGCGAGCGCCAAGACCTGGTGGATATGGTCCACAACATGATGGACGGCAACGATCCCGATCCATCCGGTCTGACCGGCACCGCCATTGAGCACTATAAAACCTATAAGGTGCTGAGCGGCCAGAACGTATTCAGTGAGTCCTGGCTGACTCTGTAAGAAAGCGGTAGTATATAGAGGCCGCTTTCTCGAATTCGGGACGGCCTTTCTAAAAGAGGAGGCCGTGGCCTCCTCTTTTTTTATTGTAGGGAATGAAAATTATGGCGGACATCCCTTCGCACCACATGATCTACGGCAGCCTGGTCGATTTTGTCACCGGCGAATCGCTGGTGGACACCGATGACGAACGCTACCGACAGAAACTGGCCCGGATGCTCGTTGAGGAAAAAGGGTTTGCCAAGACCGAGCTGGCCATGCGGCGCAGGATTGAAACCCTGTTTGCCAAACAGTTCGTGGCCTCGAAAATCGACATTGTGGTCAACATCGCAGGACAACAGGTGATGGTGGTGCGATACGGCCCCGGCTCACTGGTGACCCGTGAACGTGCGGCCATCGCAGCAGCCCGGGTGCTGGAGGAAAATCAGCTGATTCCTCTGGCAGTGGTGACCAACGGCGAGGATGCGGAGTTGCTGGATGTCAGAACCGGCAAGGTGCTGGAGACAGGATTGGCCTCGATCCCGACCAGAGAAGCGATTTTGGCCATGATGCCCAGCCTGGATTTCAGCCCCACTGCACAGGAGCGTCGCGAACCGGAACTGCGCATCCTCAATGCCTTTGACGTTGAGGTCTGTTGCGCCGGCACCCCCTGCGCATTGCCAGGGGCAAAAGAAGGCTGAAATTTTGCCACTAACCCCACGAAAGGGCACGAAATAAAAACTCGGTTCATTCTGAAAAAAACCTGCTACGGCCCGCAAACCCATAAACATTTCGTGTTTATGGGTTTTGTGGCACACGTTATAACCTGGAGAAAACACCATGACACAGCGCCCCTGGAGCAAGACGAGCTGGCAGCAGTTCAACGCCCTGCAGCAGCCCAACTGGCCTGACAAAAAAGCGTACGAGGAGATTGTGCAGACCATCTCCCTGTTGCCCCCCCTGGTCTTTGCCGGAGAGATTCGCACCCTGAAGAAGCAGCTCGCCATGGCTGCCGAGGGCGAAGCCTTCCTGCTCCAGGGCGGCGACTGCGCCGAGGAATTTTCCATGTGCAACGCTCCTTCCATCCGGGAACTTTTAAAGGTTATCCTGCAGATGGCGGTGATCATGAGCTACGCGGGCGGCAAGCCGGTGATCAAGGTGGGCCGCATGGCCGGACAGTATGCCAAGCCCCGCTCCGCCGACACCGAAATGGTAGACGGCATCGAGATGCCCAGCTACCGTGGCGATATGGTCAACGCCATCGACCCAACCCCCGATGCCCGGCGGCCGGACCCGCAACGGATGCTCAAAGGATACCATCTGGCCTGCGCCACCATGAACATCCTGCGCGCCTTCACCATGGGCGGCTATGCGTCGCTTGAGCGGGTACACTCCTGGAACAACGAATTCGTGGGCCGCTCCCCTCAGGGTCAGCTCTACGACAAGCTGGCCCGCCAGATCGACCAAGCCATCAACTTCATGCGCATCGTGGGCATCGACACCGATATCCCCCAGCTCAATCAGGCCAGCTTCTACACCTCCCACGAGGCGTTGCTTCTCGGCTACGAGCAGGCCCTGACCCGCCAGGACTCAACCACCGGCGACTGGTATGACTGCTCTGCCCATATGCTCTGGATCGGCGAACGCACCCGCCAGATCGACGGGGCACATGCGGAATTCTTCCGGGGGGTACACAACCCCATCGGCGTCAAGATCGGACCCAGCCACGACATCGACAACGTTAAACGGCTGGTGCAGACGCTGAACCCTGAGAACGAGCCCGGACGGTTAACGCTCATTACCCGTTTCGGCGCGAAAAAAATCGGCAACGGGTTGCCCGCTTTGGCCCGCGAGATGAAAAAAGAAGGATTCAAGCTGGTCTGGAGCTGCGACCCCATGCACGGCAATACATACACTGCGGAAAGCGGCCACAAAACCAGGAATTTTGACGAAATCATGAGCGAAATCCGCTCGTTTTTCGAAATCCATTGGGCCGAAGGCACGGTTCCCGGCGGCATCCATTTCGAAATGACCGGGGAAAATGTCACCGAATGCACGGGCGGCGGCCGAAAGATCCTCGACCACCATCTGGCCGACAACTACCTGACCAACTGCGATCCGCGCCTCAACGCCGAACAGAGCCTGGAACTTGCCTTCCAGATCGCCGAATTGATGCGGGAGAAATAAAAAGAACTTGCCCCGCACGCGCGGGAGCTGTTACACACTCTCTTTCGCGCACGCACACGAAATCGCGAACGAGAACAACATAACCAGACTGGTGCCTGCCCTTTGATACAAGCGGCGGGAGAATAGGGAAGACGGTTAAAATCCGTCACGTTGGGCCGACGCTGTGAGCGGGGACCGACGCCGCACATGCCACTGCCGTAAGGCGGGAAGGCGCGGCGAAGGGTGGAGCCGCAAGTCAGAAGACCTGCCAGTCTGGAAAAACAGGAACCATCCGTCCAGATAATTCCGCATCGCCGTTACCGGTGGTGCGGAATTTTTTTTTGCCCGCGGCCGGAAGACAATAAAGGAGCATCACCATGAAAACCCAACTGGAACTGGCCCGTGACGGTATCATCACCGAACCCATGCAACAGGTGGCAACAAACGAAGGCTTTCCCGCCGAATCGATTCGCGCCCTGGTGGCCAAGGGCGAAATCGTCATCCCCTGCAACCCCAACCGGCCCGCGCAAAAAGCGGTGGGCATCGGCACCGGTCTTCGGGCCAAGGTCAACGCCTCCATCGGCACCTCCTCGGATATCGTTGATCTCGACCTCGAAACCCGTAAGGCACGGGCAGCGGAAGAGGAGCAGGCCGACACCCTGATGGAGCTTTCCACCGGCGGCGACCTTGACCACATCCGTCGCGAAGTTCTGGCCGCCACCGCGTTGCCGGTGGGCAATGTGCCCCTGTACCAGGCCTTTTCCGAGGCGAGCAAAAAATACCACAACCCCAACAAACTCGATCCGGAATACCTCTTTGAGCTGATCGAGCGGCAGCTTAGCGACGGCATCTCCTTCATGGCAATCCACTGCGGCATCAACCGCTTCAGCATCGAACGGGTGCGCAAACAGGGCTACCGTTACGGTGGGCTGGTCTCGAAAGGCGGCACCTTCATGGTCTCGTGGATGGAGCATAACAGACAAGAAAATCCGCTCTACGAGCAGTTCGACCGGGTATGCGGACTGATGAAAAAATATGATTCAGTGCTCTCGCTGGGCAACGGCATCCGGGCCGGGGCCATCCACGACAGCCACGACCGCGCCCAGATGGCGGAGATGATCATCAACTGCGAGCTGGCCGAGATCGCCCGGGACCTGGGCTGCCAGGTGATGGTGGAGGGGCCGGGTCATGTGCCGCTGGATGAGATCGAAGGCAACATCATGCTGGAAAAACGGATGAGCGGCAAGGCGCCCTACTATGTGCTGGGACCGCTGCCCGCCGATACCGGCGCTGGCTACGATCATATCACCGCCGCCATCGGCGCCGCCCATTCGGTGCGCTACGGCGCGGACCTGATCTGCTACATCACCCCGGCCGAACACCTGGCCCTGCCCAATGAGGCTGATGTGCGGGAAGGGGTGCGGGCTACCCGGCTGGCGGCCCGGATCGGCGACCTGGCTCGGTATCCTGAGCGGCGTGAGCGGGAAAAACAGATGGCTATCGCCCGCCGGGACACAAACTGGGACCGGCAGATGGAGCTGATGATGTTTCCGGAAGCGGCCCGAAAGATCCGGGAAAGCCGCTCCCCGGAGAACAGCCGGACCTGCACGATGTGCGGAGATTTCTGCGCAATGGAACGCGGCATCTCACTCTTTAAAGACGACATCCGTGGCGACAAATGCGGATGTCAGGGGGTAGTCGAAGGGTGATGTCATTAATACCGTTCACTTACAGCGCTCCGTTGCCTTATAACGTCACCCCGGCGAAGGCCGGGGTCCAGACCCGAGTCCAGAGACTGGATTCCGGCCTTCGCCGGAATGACGAACCGGATTTCGCACGACGGTGGCAGAGCTTAAGTGAACGGCATTACCTTTAGGGGCCAGATTTTTACAATCTGGGCGGGCCGAGCAGGATCATGTCGGCGATGGTCTTCTTCACCTTGGGCAATTGGTCCTGCTGCTCCCCCAACAACTCCTGCTCCAGGGCGACCAGTCCCCGAAACAGGGAAGCCCGCTCCACCATGGGTACTGCCTGCCGATCCCCCACGATCTCCTGGCAGCGGAAGCAGCCGGGAAATTTTTTGATCTGACCATTGGGATAGGTAAGACTGGAGGGCACTCCGTGCATCCGGCAGATCATCAGCCGATGGTGGTAGAGTCCGCATCGCCCTGCTTCGTTGAGCGGGCACATGACCTGGGGCCGTTCGTCTCTGGCCAGTGCTCTTTCACAGGCTGCACCATACTCTGCGGCTCGGTTTTCAATCTCCTTGCGACGCTCCGGTTCAAGCTCCAGGAGTCCCTGCCAGAGATAGGCCCATTCCACATAGGTATGGTGCTGAAAATAGGAATCGCAACAGTTATCCGGGCAGCCGTCGCAGGTGAAATCCAACTGGCGGGCGACTATATCGTAGGCCTTTTCCATACGGTCATACAGATCGGCTATTTTCGCGGCAAGTTCCGGTTGCAGAATCAATGCTTCCATGATTGTATGTCCTCATTGTGTTGAAAAAAAGCAATCTACCCGAAAACAACCATTCCTTCAAAGACATCCGCCCATGACCTCCCTTCTTCCCTGTTTCAAGGCTTATGACATCCGCGGCCGGGTGCCCGATGAACTGAACGAACCCCTGGCCTTTCACATCGGTCAGGCCTACAGCGCCAAATTTACTCCGAAAAGGGTAGCCATCGGCCACGACATCCGCCTCTCCAGCCCTGGTCTGGCCAAAGCGCTGGCCAAGGGCTTTCTTGCCGCCGGGGTGGATGTGGTGGACCTGGGTCTTTGCGGCACCGAGGAGATCTACTTTAGTGCCTTCCATCTTGAGGTGGACGGCGGGGTCATTGTCACGGCCAGCCATAACCCGGCGGACTACAACGGCATGAAGCTGGTCCGTCAGGGAGCCAGGCCCATCTCCGGCGACACCGGCCTTAAAGAGATTGAGCGTCTGACTACGGATGGGCATCGCCTTACCGCGGACAAACCCGGCACCCTGACCCGTCTGGACAACAAGCCCGCCTACATCGACCATCTGATGGGTTATGTCGATACCACACGCCTGCGGCGGCTCAAAATCGTGGCCAACCCCGGAAACGGGTGCGCCGGAGCGGTGATCGACCGGCTGGCTGCGAAGCTCCCTTTTGACTTCATCAAACTCCAGTGGGAACCGGACGGCTCTTTTCCCAACGGGGTGCCCAACCCGCTACTTCCGGAAAACCGGGAGATCACGGCCAATGCGGTGCGGGAACATGGCGCGGATTTCGGCCTTGCCTGGGATGGCGATTTTGATCGCTGCTTTTTCTTTGACGAACAGGGGGGCTTTATTGAGGGCTACTACCTGGTGGGATTGCTGGCCCAAGCCATGCTGGCCAAGCATCCCGGAGCGAAGATCATCCACGATCCGCGCCTGGTGTGGAACACCCGGGAGATTGTCCGACAGGCGGGCGGCATCCCGGTAATGAGCAAGACCGGCCATGCCTTTATCAAGGAGCGGATGCGGGACGAAGATGCAGTGTACGGCGGCGAGATGAGCGCCCACCACTATTTCCGCGATTTCGCCTACTGCGACTCGGGCATGATCCCTTGGCTGCTGGTCGCGGAAATTCTTTCTCTTTCCGGTCACACACTTTCAGAGCTTGTCAGAGATATGCAGGAGGCCTATCCGGTAAGCGGCGAAATCAACAACCGGGTTGCTGACCCTGCGGCGGTGATTGCCAGGGTTGAGGATTTTTATGCCGCGATGGAAGGAGAGAAGGACTACACAGATGGCTTGAGCTTTACCGCAAAAAATTTCCGTTTCAATATCCGCAGCTCCAACACCGAGCCGGTCCTGCGCCTGAACGTGGAAAGCAAGGGCGATCCTGCCCTGCTCGCCGCCACAACAGAGGAACTGCTTTCCCTGATCCGGAAATAGGGAGGTGCAGATGCCCCTACCCTGTGATCGCTTATTTTCAGTGGGCAGTGAAAATCGCTAACAATCCGTGCACAGTGGCGGTGGCAACAAAAACCAGGCCAACCTTGCGGTGAAGGGTTGGTTTCACCTGGATCCAGCGCTGGCCGGAAAACAACTGAAACATGAGCAGCATGAAATTGATGGCTCCGAGGAGCTGCACCAGAGAAATTCCGCCGATCCGCATAATCACACTCCCCCAGAGACCTGCAATCGATTAAAAAGCTCCCTTGACTTGTTGCCGTCATTCCGGCAAAGCCAGAGGGCCCTGTTTGTCGTTATTGCAAGCCCACTGTCGCTGTTGCCGTATTGGCGCTGCCATGCACATTACATGAGGCTGCCGATTCAAGGGTGATTGGCCCATCCATCACATACTCAAAACTGCGGCTGAACTCGGCGGCTTCCGGAGTATTGGTCCAGCCGAATTCCCAGCGAGCCATCTCCTTCCCGTTGATTGTGAGAGACACCTGTTTCGTGTGATGTAAAAAATTGTTGCCGCTGTGGGTAACAAAAAGGGTAATTGTGATTTTCTCGCCTTGCGCCGCACTCGCCGGGGCTTCCAACCGGACAGCCGACTTATTCGCCAGAGCCGGACCCGCGCAGACAAAGAGCAGAACACCTGCAAGCAGCATTATTTTTTTCACAGCACTTCCCCTTGTCCGTCTTTTGATGAAAAAACCGTTTCAGATGGCGTCCACTATGGCATTCAACGTTGCACTGGGGCGCAGGGCTTTTTCGGCCTTTTCCCGAACCGGGCGATAATATCCGCCGATATCCACCGGATGCCCTTGAGCACCGTTCAGCTCAGCGATAATCTTTGCCTCGTTGTCGCCCAGCTCCTGTGCCACCTTGGCAAACCGGGTCCGCAGTTCTTTATCCGTGCTCTGTCCGGCCAGACTTTGCGCCCAGTAGAGCGCCAGGTAAAAATGGCTGCCCCTGGTATCCAGCTCTCCCACTTTCCGGGAAGGAGACTTCTCGTTTTCCAGAAATTTCCCGATGGCCTCATCCAGTGTTTCCGCAAAAATCAGCCCCTTATCGTTGTGGAAGGTGCTGTATATATGCTCGAAAGAAGGAACCAGCGCACAGAATTCACCCAGGGAATCCCAGCGGAGATGTCCCTCCCTGAGAAACTGCTCCACATGCTTGGGTGCTGAACCGCCCGCGCCGGTTTCAAACATCCCGCCGCCATTCATCAGGGGGACGATGGACAGCATCTTGGCGCTGGTGCCCAATTCCAGGATGGGGAACAGGTCGGTGAGATAGTCTCGCAAAACATTGCCGGTAACGGAGATGGTGTCTTCACCCTTTCTGATTCTCTCCAACGAGAAGCGCATCGCCTCAACCGGCTGCCTGATCTGAATATCAAGGCCGCCTGTATCATGGTTCGGCAGATAGTTTTTTACCTTGGAGATCAGTTCTGCATCATGGGACCGCTTCGCATCCAGCCAGAAAATCGCAGGCGTGTCGGTTGCCCTGGCACGATTGACCGCAAGCTTGACCCAATCCTGAATCGGCGCATCCTTGGTCTGGCAGCCCCGGAAGATGTCGCCCTCTTCCACCGGCTGCGCAAGCAGGGTCTCGCCGGAAACGGTGTCCACCACGCGGATGGTTCCTTTTCCCGGCGCCAGAAAGGTCTTGTCGTGGGAGCCGTACTCCTCGGCTTTTTGGGCCATCAACCCGACATTGGAAACCGAGCCCATGGTGGCGGGGTCAAAGGCGCCGTGTTCCTTGCAATCGGCGATGACCTCTTGGTAGATGGTTGCATAACAGCGGTCCGGCACCATGGCAATGGTGTCGTGCAGCGTATCGTCAGCTCCCCACATTCTGCCGCCGTCGCGAATAACCACCGGCATGGAGGCATCGACAATCACATTGTTGGGGACATGCAGATTGGTGATGCCCTTGCTGGAATCCACCATGGCCAGTTCGCAGTTTGTCTTATAGGTCGCCAAGATATCCGCCTCTATCTCCGCCCGTTTGGCCTCCGGCAATCCTTGAATTTTGGCGTAGAGATCCCCCAAGCCGTTGTTCACATTGACGCCCAACTCCTTGATGATCGCACCATGTTTGGCGAAAACATCCTTATAAAATACGGAAACACAATGCCCGAACATGATCGGGTCCGAGACCTTCATCATGGTCGCCTTAAGATGAAGCGAAAGCAGCACACCGCTCTTTTTCGCAGCCTCGATCTGCTCCCCATAAAATTTCCGCAGGCTGGCCACATTCATGACTGAGACATCAAAGATCTCACCTGGGAGCAACGCGGTCTTCGGCTTGAGCACCGTTGTCTTGCCATTCTCTCCGACAAACTCGATCCGCACCTCGCAGGCCGTGTTGACCGTTACCGACTTTTCGCTGGAGTAGAAATCGCCGCCTGTCATGTGGGCGACCCGCGATTTGCACTCGGCAGGCCACGGTTTCATCATCCGGTGCGGATTTTTCTGGCCAAACCGCTTTACTGAAGTTGCCGCCCGTCTATCGGAATTTCCTTCCCGCAAAACCGGGTTGACCGCGCTTCCCAAAACCTTGGCAAACCGGGCCTGCAGTTCTTTCTCCGCTTCGTTTTTAGGCGCTTCCGGATAATCCGGAATAGCATATCCCTGCGCTTGCAGCTCTTTGATCGCGTCTTGTAATTGCGGAATTGAGGCGCTGATATTAGGCAGCTTGATGACATTGGTCTCCGGCTGCTTTACCAACATGCCCAATTCAGCCAAATAATCCGGTATTTTTTGGCTCTCTGTCAGATTTTCAGGAAAATTCGCGATGATTCTTCCGGTAAGGGAGATATCTTTGATTTCAACGGAAATTCCCGACCCCTGCGTGAATGCCCGGAGAATCGGGAACAAGGAATACGTTGCCAGGGCGGGTGCTTCATCTACTTCTGTATAAATAATTTTTTGGGTGGTCATAGGTATCCCTTCATTTTATAAGCCGTTACAAAACAACCTTTGGGTGAAAAAACAGGTGTGTAACACGTGCTGGAAAGACAAAAGAATTAGCATATACCGGTTGGGATTGCAAATATCATCTTGTCCGGCCCCCTCCTCCTTTCCGTTGCTCTCCCCTGATTTTACCGATTGTTTTCCTCGTCTCGCCGCCATACAATGAAGCATCTCATTCACACAGACCGGAGGCCTCTGCATGGACGAATTTTCCTGGAATGACAAATACAGCATTGGCAACGACCAAATCGACGACGAACACCACCGTTTGCTTGAGCTGGCCAACGAGGTCGCCGCCTTTGCCAACAGCGGAGAAAAGCTCGAGCGGATCAAGGTGGCCATTGTCGCACTCTATGAATACGTGAAAACCCATTTCCAACATGAAGAAGAATATATGATCCAGCTTGCCTATCCGCAGTATGAAGAACATAAAAAACTGCACGAAGAGATCATCGCCGGAATGAACGACATCATGAAACACAGCGGCAATCTGGATGCGCTGGTGTACAAATTCAAGCGGCTGATGAACTCCTGGGTGCTGGAACACATCCTGACCGAGGATTCCCGGATAGCTTCAGCCAAAAAACCCGAAGAAGCTGCGGATTAACAAACGAGCGAGGCACATTGATGATTATTACCACCACCCCCAGCCTTGATGGAAAAAAAATCTCCGCCTATCTGGGGGTTGTCACCCGCGAAGCCATTGTCGGGGCCAACCTGTTCCGCGATCTTTTCGCCAGCATCACTGATATCGTGGGCGGCCGCTCCGGCGCCTATGAAAAAGAACTACGCCGGGCCAGAGAAATCGCCTTTGAAGAAATTACCACTGCGGCAAGCCAGCTTGGCGCCAACGCCATCGTCGGAGTTGATATCGACTATGAGGTCCTGGGAGAGAGAAACGGAATGCTCATGGTCAGCGTCAGCGGCACCGCTGTCAGAACAGAGTAACCTGCTTCCTCCCAACAAACACATCCAGGACAATCAAACATGACCAACATACCCAAAACCGTATCCCCCTTTGTCATTTACCTGTTTATGGTAATCGGCCTGCTCTCCGCCGTGGCCTTCAGGCTGCTGACCATCATCAACACCTTTTCCCCCTCTCTCATGCGGCCGGTCTGGTATTTCGGGGTCATCGGCTATATCTTCTTTTTCGCCTACCGCTACCATATTTCCGAGAAACGAAAAAGCGCCATCCGAGCCAACAGGCTGCTGGAAAAAATTCAAGGCGGCGGTGCCATCACCAGCGAAGACCGGGTGCTCATCGCCTATGTCCTCTCATCCATCATCAAATCCAAGGAAAACCTCAACTACCTGTTCATCTTTGCCCTATCCATTGCCGCGGTTGGGGTGGATATCCTGCTGGCACTGCGGGGATATTGAGCGGAGCAGCGACAAACACCTGATCCACAGGGATGTTTTCTTTTCCCCAGAAATCTTCCGAACCGTGAAAAAATCCGGCCCGATTATTTTTTGTCTGGTTTTTTCTTCCACAGTTATTATAGTAACAATTATCATTAACTCTAAAAAGGTGACTCATGGATATTACTGTTGATAAGAATGTTGTTGAATTCAAGCCGGGAAACGCCCAGGAAACTGCGGCCATGGAGATTCTTTGGCGGATCATTGTGGACTGTATACGGGACAACAAAAAGCTGGTGCCCATCGGTGAATACATCCCGAGCAAGGAAAACCTGGCCCGTTTTGTCATCGAATAAATTTCAGCGCCGAACCCTGTGACCAGTCGGATTGCGGCACAAGGTTCTATAGCTCAAAAAAAGGAGACCCATCATGGACAAGTATGAATGCCCCTGCGGCTATGTGTATGACCCGGCGGAAGGTGACTATGAGCACGGCATTGAGGCGGGTACCGCCTTTGCCGATCTGCCGGACGACTGGGTCTGCCCCAAGTGCGGGGCGGAAAAGGAACATTTTTATAAAGTGTAGCCCTCCCGAAGCACGATTTTCACCCCACTCTCCCCCAGGAAGCTTCCCCCTCCCCCGGCTTCCTGGGGGTATTTTTTTCTGCCCCCTTGCCAATCCCGCCGTTTGCTTCCATAATCTTCTCAACACCGCTTCTTTCCTTTATAATTTCAAGTCACAGCAGATCGTCGATGCCCACTTGGGGGATATACAAACGAGGATATCGATCGTGAAGAACTTTCCCGCAATGGTATCCCATGGCTAAAACCGTTACGATTCTCGGGGCTGGCCCGGCAGGACTCACTGCCGCCATCGTGCTGCAGAAGGCGGGCTACCAGGCGCTGGTCTATGAAAAAAACCGGGATGTGGGCCGCGTTTTTTACGGCGATCTCCAGGGACTGGAAAACTGGTCGGAAAATCTCGATGTACTTGCCGAATTCGAAGCGCTTGGCCTGGCCATCAACTTCGACTACACACCCTTTTCCGCGCTCACCGTGTTTAACGGGGAAAAAGTGTGGCCCTTTTCCTGCGACCGCCCCGGCTTTTATCTGATCCGGCGTGGAGCAATGGTCGGCAGTCTCGATCACGGCCTCAAGGAGCAGGCCCTGGCAGCCGGGGCTACTATTTTATTTAACCAGAGCCTTGCCGCGGCAAAGGCGGACATTGTTGCCAGCGGCCCCATTGTGAGCCATCGTTTTGCCACTGACCTGGGCATTGTTTTCAAAACAAGCCTGCCTGATTCGGCGTACGGGTTGGTCAACGACCAAGCGGCCTACAAAGGGTATGCCTATCTTCTTGCAGCCAAAGGATATGGCTGCCTCTGCACCGTTCTCTTTGACAATTTTTCCGAAGTACACCGCTGCCTTGCGGAAACGGAAAGGATTTTTCGGAAATTTGTCGACTTTGACATGGAGGACCCTAAAAAAGTGGGGGGCATGGGCGGATTTCTGCTTGTCCCTGTGTTTGAAAAAGAACACCGCCTTATGGTTGGCGAAGCTGCAGGGCTGCAGGACATGCTCTGGGGGTTCGGCATCCGCACCGCTGTTGCTTCAGGCGCTCTGGCAGCACAAAGCATCATCTCCGGCACCAGCTATCAGGAAGCTGCCCGTCGTCGATTTCTCTCCAAACAGAAAGCCGGCTTCGTCAACCGCTATCTCTGGGAAACGTTCGGCCGCAATAACTACAGCCACATCATGGACCGGATCGACCACTGCGGGGATCATCGCAAATTTTTCCATGATTTCTACAACCTCAACCTCCTGCACCGGCTCGCCTATCCTTTTGCTTTTCATTCTTTAAAAAAGAGGTACAATCTCCTGTCTGACGATGTGCAATGATGTGCACACCCATTGTAGAGATTTTCAACCGCAAATCGCAATAATGTAATCCGCCATGAATATCAACACCGAAGACCAGGCGAGAGAGGCCATCGCCCTCTGGCAGACCGACCCGCCCAGGGCGCAGCTCAAAAACCTGAGGCTAGCCCTGGAATCCCTTGAACTGAGCCAGATGTATTATGAGCAGAAGGGCAACGTGCAAGGTATGGCAAGGGCTGACGCCTGCATGGCCTTCATCGCCACCCGCATCGCGGAAATTGACACCGATTAGGTCGGGGAGCGCACCATGCACACCATTCTTGCCACCACCGGCCTTGTGCTCTCCATTGTAGGGCTTGTTATCTCAGTAGCGTTCTGGATTCCCAGGCTCTGCGACCAGACACGGCTGAGAGAGATCCTTGGCTCGAGATATCCCGTCGTCTACGTGGTCTATATTGCCAATGGCCCCCTGCTCCTGATTCTTGGCCTGATTTTGGCCGTAAAGTTCCGTTAGGCAGGAAAAAAGCCGTGATGAAAATTTTCAGCTGTATCTGCCTCGCACTCCTGCTCGGCCTTGGCAACAGCGTTGCCTTTGCCGGAAACGAGCAGTGCGCCGAGCTGATCAACACCCGGTGCCAGGGATGCCACTACAAGTCCCGTATCTGTCAGGCACTCGGCAAAAAAAGTAAATGGAAATGGAAAAGAAGCGTCAGCAATATGGTCCGTTACGGAGCCAAGCTTTCCGGAGCGGAACAAAAGATTGTTATCGAATGCCTCAGCTCGGCCCCGGTCGGGGCTGATTATGTCTGTAAAGAGTAACAACCGCGCATCGATACCACACACTAACGAGGAAACATCATGAGTGCAGAGAGCACAGACGGCTGGAACGCGGGCATGGGCATGTCCCTGCTGGTCAAACTGAAAAGCGACCTGAAGGCTGCCATGCTGAAAAAAGACGAGGTGGTCAAGGGTGCGTTACGCATCATCATCAGTGAATTCCCCACCAAGATCACCACCCCCATAACCCTGGAAAGCGGCAAAAAGAGCACCCGGGCCAAGCGGGACGACGAAATCACCGACGACGACATCATCAGCCTGATCATGGGGTTATGCAAATCGGAACGGCAGACCCTGGAGTATAAGAAAGAGGCCAGCTCCGAGTATCTGGAGATTCTGGAGTCGTACCTGCCCAAGATGGCCACGGAAGAAGAGATCGGTGCCTGGGCCAAGGAAAACATCGACCTCTCCCAGTTCAAGAACGCCATGCAGGCCATGGGTCCGATCATGAAGCATTTCGGCAAGAGCGCGGACGGTAATGTGGTGAAAAAGGTGCTGGCGGGTATGGCAGGTTAAAGGACGTTACACCCCTCCCGCCACCAGCGCCTTGAACTCTTCATCATCCAGGGCTTCTTTCTCAAGCAGGACTTTCGCGATCTTTTCCAAAAGAGACCGCTGTTCGACCAGGGTTTTCTCCACCAGCACCATGCGTTCATCGATGATCTTGCGCACCTCCTCATCAATGAGCAGGGCGGTCTGATCGCTGAATTCCTTCGCCTGATACACCCCCTGTTGCAAGAACTGGTTCGCCGGCTGCTGGTAGGTGACCTGGCCGAGCTTTTCGTTCATCCCGTACATGGCCACCATGCTGCGGGCTATGTCTGTGGCCCGTTGCAGATCGTTCTGGGCA
Source organism: Desulfurivibrio sp. (assembly GCA_013791995.1). Classification (GTDB taxonomy): domain Bacteria; phylum Desulfobacterota; class Desulfobulbia; order Desulfobulbales; family Desulfurivibrionaceae; genus Thiovibrio. Next base: position 35,889 of record VMSS01000130.1, read on the forward strand.
CCGGTGGTGATCTCGTTGAATATGATCTTCTCCGCGGCCCTCCCTCCAAGCAGCACATCGATCTTCTCCAGCAACTCGGTCTTGGACATCAGAAAACGGTCCTCGGTGGGCAGCTGCATGGTATAGCCCAAGGCACCGATACCCCGGGGGACGATGCTGATTTTGTGCACCTTTTCCGCGGTTTTGCGGAAGGTGGCCACCAGGGCGTGCCCGGTTTCGTGATAAGCCACGGTCTTTTTTTCCGTCTCGTTAAGCACCCTGTTTTTCTTCTCCAGACCGGCAACGATCCGGTCGATGGCCGCTTCAAATTCCGTGGCCTCCACCACATCCTTGCCCTTGCGCACCGCCAGCAGCGTTGCCTCGTTGACCAGGTTGGCAAGATCCGCTCCGGTAAAACCCGGAGTACGACGGGCAAAGATCTCCAGATCAACCTCCGGGGCAAGTTTGATCCCCTTGGCATGCACTGCCAGAATCGCCACCCGCTCCTTGAGGTCGGGCCGGTCCACCAGGATATGCCGGTCGAAACGACCCGGCCTAAGCAGCGCCGGATCAAGGATCTCGGGCCGGTTGGTGGCGGCGAGAATCACCACCCCTTTGTTCACCTCAAAACCGTCCATCTCGGCAAGCAGCTGATTCAGGGTCTGCTCCCGCTCGTCATGCCCCCCCATCATGCCGCTGCCCCTGGCCTTTCCCAGCGAGTCCAGCTCATCGATGAACACGATGCAGGGCGCCTTGGCATTGGCCTGCTCAAAGAGATCGCGCACCCTGGCCGCGCCGAGCCCAACAAACATTTCGATGAAATCCGAACCGCTGATGGAGAAAAACGGCACCCCGGATTCCCCGGCCACCGCCTTGGCCAACAGGGTCTTGCCCGTGCCCGGAGGTCCGACCAGAAGGATGCCCTTGGGAATCTTCGCACCCAGCCGGGTGAATTTTTCCGGGGTTTTCAAAAACTCGATCACCTCGGCCAGCTCCACCTTGGCCTCCTCCTGCCCGGCCACCGAATTAAAATCGACCCCCAAATCGGTCTGGGCGATGATCTTGGCCTTGGATTTCCCCAGAGTCATCATGCCTCCGCCGCC
>VMSS01000016.1 GCA_013791995.1 Desulfurivibrio sp.
GAATCGCTATCATTAACTTTTTCGTTTTCGATTAACTTTCTCAAAGTATTTAAAATACCGTTTACAGTTGTAACTGTTAAAATTGAATTAGAATTATTACGATCTATTACCCATTTTTCACTACCTAGATTATGCTTAAATGCAATAAGCAAATCCCTTATCTTTTCTGTTGCAAAATCAACATAATCGCTGAGCAAAGAGAATTCGTCATTGTCTCTATTTTTTATTTTACTTTTATTTATATTGTTCCATATTACATATATGCTATCTTTACTTTTTTCGTCATCAAGTTTCAGGAGTGGCTTGAGACCATAGCTAACAATAGAAGATGTTTTTAATTTTCCTTTTTCATACCAATATTCTTCAAGTAAATTAGACAATGGCCCACTCGTATTTAATTTCTCCAATACCCTTTTGGCAATTGTTGTTGTGGAAAATGGATTTAGCATAAGCTCAATATCTTGTTTGAGTTTTGAACTTGCCCCTGCCTGATTAGCGTTGATTTCCATGAATAAATTCGCTTCAAATTTCAATCTTTTTTCTTCATTTTCGTTCTTCGGGAATAGTATTCCCGTTACAAGTAAATTTTGTATCCCCCTATACCTACTAATTGATTCTTCGTAAATATCATCTCCCTCATGATAAGCATACGTCCTATGCTGTCCGTCAATTATTCCAATAATATTTGTTTCGTCAATTATTTCAATTTTTGTAGGAGTAACCTTTGTATTGCTAGAATTTTTAATATTTCCATGATTATCAATCGTTAGTTTTTCATTTTTATCATTATAAAGTTCAATTTTATCAATTGAAAGTGTAGCAATTATATTGTTTATAAATACTCTGTTTTTCTCATGTAAATATTTTCTCATTCCCTTGATTTTTGATTGAATGAACATTCTTTGGTAATGTCCAATATTTTCTTTTTTCCTCCATCCATTTTGCCTGAGCACATAAGCTCTTTTAAGTAACGAATTTGCATCGATATAAAATGATATTATTTTATATCCTTCTTTGAAGGAGCTATGTTCTTCTGGTAAAATATGCCCAGAATATGCATGGCGAGAACTTTGCGATGACAACGAGACATTATCGCCAACTTTATCAAAAGAAATTCCGAGAAAATCGAGAAACTCATACCTGCTAGACCGTTTAATGACCCTTGAAAGACTTTCGAAGTATTTAACTATATGGTAGTCGAAATATGCAACATTTCCAACCAGGTCTTTATGTTCTTGTGATATTGATTTTTTAGAGCAATATACAATTTTGATTTGTAATTGATTTTTTGAGAACTTATTACCTATATTTACACTGTAAACATCTTTAAAAGATTTTAATTTATCTTCATTTAGTAAAAAATCAATAAATTCATTTTGATTCTCGTTGATCTTTTCATATAAATAATTCTTCTTCAGGAGATGTTCTCCGGGTTGACCAACTGTGTACTCGAGTATCAAAATGACATTTTTATAATAGAAGATGTCGTCCATCTCTGATGTTCTGGATTTGTATACAAACTCTTTCCCGCCAATATTAGGTATGCGCTTGAACCCGATGTTTGTCATTACGGTTCGGACTTCACGCTCTTGACATCTCTGTTCTTTTTCTTGTTCTGTTAGTTTTATTTTTTTTCTTTTCGTTTTTTTTCTTGTCATGTTAAGTCCTTTATTCATAATCATTTTCATTCAATTCGATTTTTATAGAGCTAATAATTTTTGCTTTTGGATGTAAGTTTTCATATTCAACTTCCGAGAAGGTACAATATGTATTTGTTTCTGTGTATCCATAAAAATTATTTGTATTTATAATATTCTGTGGTGGAAATGATTGATATTCAAAAATTGGCTCAATTCCGAATTTTGATAATGGAGGTATTGCTATGGTCTCTTTTAATATAATTGCAAGTTGTGATTCGTTGACATTACCTATAAATATATACTTTACTTTTATTAGTTTGTATTGAACTGAACTTTTTCCAACAATTTCAACATGCACAACAAAATCATTTATGCTTAATATGTCTTTTATTGTTTTTATAATTATTTTTGCAAATTTCATTGCTCGTAAATTTAAGATTGTATGTTCAAAATTGTTTTGATCTTTACCTGAAACAAACAACTTATACTTTCTGATGCCGCTTTCCAAGGTAGACTCAAGGTATTTTTCGAACATTTCGATATATGATATATTGAGTTCAAACCCAATATATTTTCTTCTCATGTATGAAGCTTGGGATAAAACAGAACCACTCCCGGCAAATGGGTCTATAACTACATCACCTTCATCTGTGGAGAGCTGTATCATTGTTCCAACCATATCGGTTGGCAAAGGGCAAAAATGTCTTATGTATTTTTCTCCCCATGATCCTTGCGTTGGTATTGGATACTCCCATATCTCATCTAGTGCTTTTCCCTTTGGATTGTATCTTTCAGGATATTTAACCCACCATTTTTTCAAATGACTCGTATCGTAAATTCTTACTCTGTCTTTATGATATTTAAATGATTTCGATTTTGATAAAAATAAAATATATTCAAATTTTCTTTGTACAAATCCATTTCCTGACCATGGGACAGTTTTATCTTTTTTCCATATGATAATATCCTGGAGCAACCACCCTATTTCAACTAACTTTGACACTAAATCAAATGGTAGCGGGATTACTTGTCCATTTTTTTTAAATGTATCAATTATAATCCATAATGTTCCATCATCTTTTGTAATTTTGTATATATTTTCAAATACAACTTTCAGGTCATTTATGTATTCATCATATGATTGACCAAAACCTATTTGGTTTACACTTTCATAGTCTTTCATGTCAAAATATGGTGGGGAAGTGATAGTACTTGTAATTGATTTATCATGAATAAAATTCAATATATCTCTTGCATCATTATTGTAAATTTTATTAAACAATCTATTTGTTCCTTTTTAATTCAATAATTATATTGGTTGTTCATAGTATTTTTTCAAACAGTTTCATAAAAAACATCAGTACTCGTATCTTCTGTCTCCGCACCCAACTGCTATAGTGCAAAATTATTTTCGTTTATGTGTTTATTGCAATTATGTTTTTACACTTGGGGTCCTTCGGGCAGCCCCAAAATTCTTTCCCGGCATTCGCGCCCTGCTTGGCGGTTCTTTTCACCATAGCATTATTGCATTTCGGGCAAAACGGTGATGTGTTCATCTCTTTGTTCGGTCGGGTGGTGTCTTTAAGTTCCCGCCGAACAACATCCTGCTTTTCACGCGGATGGTCGGCCAGGGCAACATTGATTATTTTCATCAGCTTACCGCCATCTGTGAGCGTAATATTCTTATCTTCGGCAAAGTTGATTGCGTCTTCGGTAAAGACGCCGGAGTAACGACAAATCCCCCTTTTGTGCTATTGGCCACAATCACACCAAAGAATTCCCGGACCACCTTCACCCCGACCTTAAAGGTCTTCCATTGTTTACATTGCACCAGATATTTCTCAGGTCGAAAACCGGGACAGATTTATTTATTTCATGTCTTACGATTACAGCGTCCCTTCCTCAATATCCTTCAGCATCGTCCCTGCCTTATTTTTCCACTCCCGCAAACCATTGGCATTACCACCAACAATCACAACGGCTGCCGAGCTGGGGCTGGAAAATTCCACGTCTTTACTGAAAAGGAGATGGTTGCCCTCGTTGACCAGGCTGCTGTCTTGCTGCAACTTTTGCCGCAACTCGATTATAAAATTATACGCCGAAGGACGTTCGGTAAGCACCGCTTGTGAGCCCTTGTATACCACAAAACCACTGGGGGTTCTTGCTCCGCTGGCCTTCAGCCCTTTGATTTCGCAATAAAGGGTTGCTTCTTCCTTCTTCTTGCCGCTGAATTTTTCAATGGGAGTAAGGATATCCGTACCAAGCAGGGGCAGGAGTTGTAGGACCCGGGAAAGAAAAACTTCCATATCAGCCTGATCTGACTCCGGCAATTTGGACCCGCTGGCTTGCTGGTTATCAAGCGAGGTCTTGCCAATCTCCTTGGCCTGTTCGATGAGACGACCTTCCAGGTATTTGATATGCGACTTTGTGAGATTAGCGTCCTTGCTGACAAAGACAATGGCTTGATTCCAGAAGTCCTTGGCTGTGTGTCCTTTGATGCGATCCCGTACCACCTCGGCCTCGCCAATATAAACCATGGGTTCGCCGGTTTTTGGATTTACGCCGGTGAGCAGATAGACCCCGGCAGATGCCAATTCAGCACGCCCCAACAATTCTTTGAATTCAGAGCGCGGAGCAGCCACCGCCTTGCCTGCCCAATTGGAGATTTCGGCAGTCCGCAGCCGCTTGGCATCGCCGGACGGAAGAAAAACCTTGATGGTAGCAGCGGCCATATTATTTCCCCTTCTTCTTGCAGTACGAAAGCGGTTCCACTGTGCGACAGCGTTGCTCAACCTGATGGGCAACACGCTGGATCATTTCGTCGGACAAAACCCTTTCACCTCTTGGCGTGGCAAGAAAACCAGGGTTCTTGGAGTTGAATACCACAATATCCCGGCCCTGGCGGTCGATAAACCAACCAGGTAATGCCAAGGCGGGCTTCACTGAGATTGGTTGCCCGACTGCGCTTTTCAACCAATTCGCCAACCATTGCGCCTGGCGTTTCGCCTGGGCAATAGGTTCGGTTTCAGTCCAGCCGGGGAAGCGCAAGGCCTTGCCATCATAAACCACCTTTGCATCCTTAGTGCCCTGGCCCTTATCCGGCTTGGCTCTGCCCTTAGTCTCCACGGCATAAACTCCAGCCGGGCCAATGACAATATGATCGATGTTGAAATTTTCGGCCGGAAAATCATGATACACGCGGCAGCCAAGCAGCATGAGCTGGTTCAGCTCCTGTCCGACAGCCAATTCGCATTCTAGGCCCAGTCGTAGGGATTGTCGCTTGCGCATTGTTCGCACTACTTGGACTGCAAAGTAAGATGCGAGGCCAACAACAATGAATACATGGGTAGGTATTATTTTTTGGATGCTTGTATCAGCATCTAAATGGCTTTGGGAAAGAAATTGAAACCCAATGAGAAGAGGGGAGAAAACGAAGCAAAGGAGATAAAAAATTTGGTCCAGGTTGAGATCTTCTAATTGCTCGCGTAAGGACTCTCCTGGATTTCGCAGCAGATCGCAGGTTAGAGGGTTTCGTCGTCCTCGGCGGTGTAGTTTTCTAGTAATGGCAAGCAACCCAACAGCAAGGGCAAAAAAAACAAACATGATCAAAATAGGAATAAAAAGGACCAGCAGGCCATTCATGCTATACACCCCCGCAAAATCTTAATATTTCAAACAAGATAGAGCAGTTATACCGGGGCGGGTTTTTGCTGTCAAACAGATTGAGCTGACAAACTGAAAGGACTGAGGAAAACAGTGACGAGACAAATGCTGGCAGGTCAGAGGTAAGATTACTGCTTGGTGACTTTGCGTTCTTTGAGCCATTGGGCAAATTCGGGAAAGGCCAGGGCGCAATCGGTTTGGAAATTGGCGCTGAAATTGGCATCTTTCTGGCTCTGCTCCCTTAGCCACTCGGCAATGTAGCCGGTAAGCAACACTTCTTGTGCCTCGTGGCATTCATCGAGATTTTTCGGCCCCGCTCCTGTCATAATCCATTCGGTGAACAATCCATATTTGAGTACAATTTTATACGCCCACTCAACCGGGAATGTGTTCTTGTTTTTGTATTTCGAGATAACGGGCTGAGAAAGGCCGATCTTTGATGCAAGGTCATATTGGCTCTTGATGCCGGTTTCTTCTTGTATGCGTGCCCAAATAATTTCAAATGACATAGTTCACGTATGGAATTTTATTCTTGACTTTTAATTACGTTCGTGAAATAATATTTACAAACATAATATAAGATGTTGAATTTTATATCAATTTAGACATAATACCCAGTGGGAAGAAAAAACACAATTTTTCATGCCCAATGGCAGGGCAGTGGATTGCAAAAAAATGAGGTAGCGTGGCCGTGTCCCAGCAAAACGGCTCGGGCTGCCTTTGGATCATAGAAAACCCCAACCCTTCAGGATACCCACTTAATACATCCCCAATTTTTTTTTACACAAACGCCTAACTAACCCATGAAACCACGTGAGGCAGAGCATGGAACTCGATCCAATGGAAAGCAATGTGCCTGGCTGGCCGACAACCAGCTTTATGTATCATCAATCCGGCCAACAGATAACCGACCAGGGCCAATGGGTCCTGGTGGTGGATGACGATCCGGCCAACCGCAGCTTGGAGCGCATCGTCTTACAGGTTGATAATTTTGCGGTCCGGGAGGCGGCCAACGGTTTTGAGGCCCTGGAATTGATCAGGGGTGCGGGCAAGCAATGCATTCTGGTGCTCACCGACTATGAAATGCCGGGCATGCAAGGCGATGAACTGGCCGCCCGGATCAGGCAGATTGATCCAGCCCTGCCCATCATGCTGATAACCGGTAGGGAGGCGATCACCCAGGAGCATATCCGGGCTTGGGGCATCAAGGCCCTGCTCCACAAACCCTATGAAATCGACACGTTTTTGCAAACCGTGAGAAGTCTGATAGATGGTGGCAAAGGGTGAGGGGCTAGGGAATGGACGGTTGAAGAAACGAAAATCCAGGACGGATTTATTTGATATCCTCGGGCGATCGAAATGGCCGCCTCCCGAGAACATAGGCACCAACCTCAAGTTCCAGGTGGTGGCGCTTGTCCCATTCCGGGGCTGGGGCAAATTTCCAAACCCAACTATCACACGGGGACTCCAAATCCCCCTCCCCCAGAAGAACCTCCCGCTCCACCTCGCTTTCATCCAATCCTCGTACCACCAAGGCGCGGTCTCCAATGAGGAGTCGCTCTCCGGGCAGTGCCTGCAGCCATTCGAGGTGGCAAAGCGCTGCAGCCCTCCGGAGGTGCAGCGAAAAATCGTCGTCCCGGGGACGTCCTTTTGCTAACCACTTGGCTGGCAGGTAGCCGAGCTGGGAGGCAAGATTTACAGAGACGGTGAGGTCGCAGCCCGAGGCGAGAGCGGGGGGCAGGGTGGGGGAGGCGTGGCGGAAAAGGGTGATCGCCGGTTCGTCGGCAAGGGTGTTGCCCGCTTGGTACAGTTTTTCCACCGCTCCGGTGCAATCGAAATCAAGGCAGGTGATGTTGGGGGCCACGGCCTCGGCCTTGCGACGGTTGCGGGGCAGGTGCAGGATATCGGCCAGGACCACCTGCTGGAAACGTTCGGCCAGCTCGGCCAGGGGGATGTCGTTGATCAGGCCGCCCCCTAAGATCAGGGCAGTGCGGTGCAGGGTGCAGGAATCAGCCGCAGCGAGGATGGCAGCGCGGCTGCGTGTGAGATGCGGCTCCCAGCTGGCGCGGTTGCGTTGGTAACGGTCTTCGATGGCCAGCTGTTCACGGAGAAAACCCATCCGCCGGAGATACCGGGGGCAGGGAGTGAGCAGGCTTTCCAGCCAGAGAGTGATCAGGGACATAATAGGGCGGGGAAAGATAGGGAGATCACAGGCAAGCGCTTATACCTTTGCGTGAAAGACACACATAAAAGAGTAACCCCCGATGGTGTGCAGATCGTATGGGATGCGTCGAGGGTGTTGTTCAAAAATGAAAAGCAGGGCTGGCAGCAATATGGTCGATTACCTATTTTTATTTCTCATAACAAAAATACACACAAATATCCATCTTGTGTTTCTTGCTACAGAGAACATACCATGGACTCGCCTGCACTGATTTCAATCAGGGAAATATCAATCGTCTCTGGTATAGTAAACCCATGCGGCCGAAAAGCCTGAAAGAAACCAGCCCCCTACCTGAAAACACTACTCCTCCGGGGTAACGGCCACTTCTCCTCATACCCTGAAGGGTCCGAGCAATCGGAACCAGCGAGGCGCTGAAGAAGGAAATCATTGCCTGTTTTGGGAAAGGAAAATGAAGAACAAGAAAGCGTATTCGAAATGTATCTTGAAATAATTGGACAACGGCGCATCTGTTGCATTTTTTGCAACAGATCAGATGGAGCGGCGAAAAGATTGTCGGGAATATAGGATATCCCCTAGGAATGAAAGAACACATCATGGCCGAGCATGGCGAGATAATTATCTACGAGTCAGATGACAGCAGCGTTGAGGTCAGGCTTGATCGGGAAACAGTATGGCTTACACAAAGGCAGATGTCCGAGCTTTTCGCCACCTCAACGGACAATATCAGTCTGCACATTAAAAACATCTATGGAGATGGAGAGCTCGACACCGAGTCAACTACCGAGGATTTCTCGGCAGTTCAAAAAGAGGGGAATCGACACATCCGACGAACGTTAAAACACTATAATCTGGATGCTGTCATCTCGGTGGGATATCGAATCAATTCGAAACGCGGTGTGCGTTTTCGCCAGTGGGCTACAACTCTCTTAAAGCAGCATCTCATTCAGGGCTATACGGTGAATCAGCGCCGTCTGGCTGAGAAGGGGCTTAGCGAGATGGAGCAGGCAATGGCTCTGCTGTCCCGGACCTTGCAGCGGAATGAGCTGGTGACGGACGAAGGGAAAGCGGTTCTGGAGGTGGTGAGCCGCTATGCCAAATCCTGGTCGCTGCTTCTGCAATACGATGAAGATAGGTTGGAGTTGCCGGGGGATCGGCACCAAGAAATCCGGGACAGATTTATTTTATAAACGTGGATAACCACCCGCGTATTATCGCAAAAAAACAAACTGAATATAGCCCGGACATTTGATCATATTCACAAAAAAAATCATAGGGATATGTCCTCTTTATTCTGAGGGGTAGATTGCGGAAGTCTGCCAAACCAAAATCACTATTTACCGAGTAGCCGGACAAATTCCTCCTTCATTCCGAGGTCAAAGTTCATTCCCCTGCAACGGGGGGGCATCGAGATTTATGATTCCCATAACGCAAAAGGTTAGTTGTTGCAAAAGAAGGGCCGTACCGCTACGCTGTTGATTATTCCCTGCGGGTGTGCGTCCTCGCAGAGAACAGGCTTCGGCCCGGCGACCATGAGCGTGTCTCCTGCTATCGGTCCGGAAGGTATCGCGAACATAGCGCAAGGGAGTGCATCATGAAGTCCCATCTCCTGTCGTTACGGTTTTTCCGCGGGCACAGCGCCCCCTTGCGGTATCTCGCCTATGCGCTGATCATCGGGCTTCTCGGCAACCTGAACGCCCTGATCAACCTCGTTCTTCATCCGGAAATCCCTTATCTCGACGCCACCCACACCATTGTCGGCGGCATCCTCGGTCTGCTGGCCGCCATCCTCTGCATCATGTTGGAAAGCCACATCCGCAAGCGGGACCCTTTTTCCGCTTCCTCGGCCCGGCTCGGCCCCTATTCCTGGATACTGGTGGTTCTCTGGACCGTACTCATCGGCATTTCACTGACCTGGTCCATCCATTATAAAGGGCAGGAAACCATGGCCGTGGCCATGAACGAAGCCCGCACCATCTTTGAGAAGGATCTTCTCTATTACCGTTGGGCCGCGAATCAGAACGGCGTATTCGTGCCGGTTACCCCGAGCACCGGCCCCAATCCCTATCTCAAGAATTTTCCCGATTCCAGCGCGGTTACCGATTCCGGGAACATCCTCACTCTGGTCAACCCCGAGTATATGATCCGCCAGGTGTATGAGATGCAGACCACGGACAACGGCGCCCGGGGCCACATCACCAGTCTCGATCCGATCCGGCCCGGCAATGCCGCCGACCCTTGGGAGAAGAAGGCGCTGCTTGCCTTTGAGGACGGGGCACAAGAGGTCTCGGCCATTCAGAACATGGACGGCCAGCAGTATTTCCGTCTCATGCGGCCGATGATAACCGAAAAGGGGTGTCTCAAGTGCCATGCCGATCAAGGCTACCAGGAAGGGGATATCCGGGGCGGGATCTGTGTTTCGGTGCCCATGTCCCTGTTGAACAACCTCTTCCGCGAGGATGTCTTCACCATGTCCCTGGCCCATGGCGCCCTGTGGCTTCTCGGCCTGCTCGGCATCTTTCTCGGCGCCTATCGCATCACCGGCTCCATCCGCGAAAAGGAACAGGCGGAGATGCGTTTGCGGGCCATCATCAATAACATGCTGGATGGGTTGATCACTCTGGAAGAGAACGGGTGCATCGAATCGCTCAATGCCTCGGCCGCTGGCATGTTCGGCTACTATCCCGAGGAGACGGTGGGCCGGCCGCTTGAGTTTTTGATTCGTTTCCCGGCCAGCACCATCGACGACAAGGACTTGGGTACCTCCTTGCAGGAGGCCATCTCCTCCGGGCGGCCGTTGCACGGGTTGCGGAACGATGGCGACTCCTTTCCCGTTGCCCTGTCGTTGAGCGAGATGTGCCTCGGGGACAAGCGAATCTTCATCGTCATGGTCCGCGATATCACCGAGGAAGAGCAGCGCCGCAGCGAGGCTCTGCGGGCGGGCCAACTGGCCGCCATCGGCGAACTCGCTGCCGGGGTTGCCCATGAGATCAACAACCCGATAAACGGCATCATCAATTACAGTCAGGTGCTGCTTGACGAGGCAGGGGAGGAAGTGGATCAACGATGCCTGGATATCCTGAAGCGGATTATCTGCGAAGGTGAACGGGTGGCGGCCATTGTCAGCAACCTCCTCGCCTTTGCCCGGCAGCGCGACGAGATTGTGGGGAATGTTGAGCTCAAGGTGGTGATCGACGACTGTGTTGCCCTGCTGCTCTACCAACTCGACAAAGACGCGATCAAGCTTGAGGTCGATATCCCCGAGGATCTTCCCTTGCTGAAGGGCAACCCCCAGCAGCTGCACCAGGTTTTTCTCAATCTGTTGACCAACGCCCGTTATGCTCTGAATCAGCGCTTTGCCGGGCACGATCCCGATAAGCGGATCGAGATTCGCAGTTGGAAGATCACCGTTGACGGCCGTTCGTTTATCCGGACCTCCATCACCGACCATGGCATTGGCATCCCGCAGGATGTCATTAACCGGATTTTTGATTCGCTGTTCACCACCAAGCCGCCAGGCGAGGGCACAGGCCTGGGGTTAAGTATCAGTAAGGGGCTGGTGCGGGATCATGCCGGTCAACTCACTCTGGAAAGCGTACCCGGCGACCACACCGTCGCCTTCGTTGATCTGCCGGTGGCCAGCAGCGACCAGGGGTGACCATTGGCCCGGCGGTGCTGGATCGCCTGTGTCTGCCAAAGTAATAATGACAGCAGTGGCTATTTGCCGAGCAGTCGGACAAATTCCTCCGGCATCCCGAGCTCAAAGCTCATGTGTTTGGCGTTATATGGGTGGATAAAAGATATCGAGTGGCTATGGGAAAATTTGGGGCACTCCCCAGTTTCTTTTGCAGTCGCAAAGTTCGGTTGTTGAGGGCGGCGGAATGTACTATTATTCAATAAAATATCAGGGCGATTAGCTCAGCGGGAGAGCACTGCCTTCACACGGCAGGGGTCACTGGTTCGATCCCAGTATCGCCCACCATTGAACACAACGGGAGCATTTGCTCACGGTTTCAATCCCGGCACGCACTCCCTGGCCACTTTCCATGAAGGCCAAGGAGTCTGCCAAGAGGCCCCATCCCACACTAGGCGTTTGGTTGTAGCGTGGATCAGCCGCGGTTCAGCGGTTGACAACAATATTCGCTGTTTCCGAATTCAGCTCAAAAACGATCTTAATCTTCCGGCTTCGCAGTTGTTGCATGACCTGCCCCACCTTCTCCTCCAGCGTACCGCCGGCGTCCCCCCAATCCGCTCCGTCTCTGGTGACAAACTCCTCGATCACATTCCGCAATGTTTCCGGGTCGAGCCGCTCGTACGGGACATCGACTCCTTGTTCGTGCAGGCCGACAGGCTTCTTATCTGACACGACTCACCTCGAGGTAAAAGTTCTGCGGAATTGGCAGCGGGCAGCGTTTATTCCTCGAAGACGATGGCTTCCGGTGAGCGGCCCAGATCCTTGAGAGCACCGGATATTTCCGTGACAAAGAGTTCCGGCCCGCACACATAGCAGTATTTGTCGGCAGACCGCAGTCTTTGCTCCAGATAGTTCCGGTCGATGCGGCCGCTTTCGTAGCCCGGTGCCTTCTGTCGGGTGCAGATGAGGTGGCAGCGGTCGCCGAAATAGTGGCGCAGTTCCTTTTCGCAGATTACGTCTTCCGGGGTCTTGTTGGAAAACACCAGCGAATTGGTGGACAGTGTATCGTCGGCTGCCAGCTGCCGGATAATCGCGAGAAACGGGGTGATGCCGGCCCCGCCGGCAATGAACATGCCTGGACCTTTGTAGGCAATGGAGCCGAACGGATCGCTCAGCAGGAGTTTGGCGCCCGGCTTGAGGGTATGGAGCGTGTCGGTGACCCCCTTGTGGGCTGGATATCTCTTGATGGTGAATTCCAGAGTCTGGTCGGTGGGCAGGCAGGTGGGGGTGAAGGGGCGGCCGTCCTCGTCGCGCCACTTGTCCTGGTCGATGATCAGTTCCACTCCCTGGCCCGGGGTAAAGGTGAACCCCTCTGGTTTCGTGACAATGAAACGTTTGACATCATGGGTAACAAATTGGGTCATCAGAATGGTTGTTTGGTAACTCATTGCGCCCTCCCTTTTTTGGTTTGCGTGTGAGGTGTATTGTCCTGTCGTATCGCCTTTGCGATAGGCGGAGCAGGCCTTGCCCCAGCCGATGCTGCACGCGGCAGGGACTTGTTTGTCCTGTATCGCAGGGCTTTCTTCATCTGGTGGTGTGCTCATCACCGAAGTGTTGGAAGCAGAATGTTGCGTTGAGAGATGGGGCTTTTCGCCGATTTTTAGGGGTGGCAGGCTGAGGGCCAGGGCTCCGGCATCACAGCCTCCTTTTCCCGGAATCGGGCATATTATGTCCGGGATATAATTATTTCTGATTATCATCGAATTTCAGCCAGCACACGGACTGTCTGTGTTAACCATCTGATAATTCGTAATTTATGTCAATCTCTTGCTTGCGAACAAGTCCTTCCGTCGGAGGCCGGAATCCAGGCAAAAGGGAGCTGATTCCTCTGGATTCCGGCCTCCGCCGGAATGACGGAAAAAGCTGACTGAAGTTCGATGGTAATCAGACAATTATTTTAGCACCCCAATGGGACCCATTCCATTAATTATTTTTTCATAAAATCGGGCTTTGTCCCCATTTTCTACTTTTTAACGGCACAAGGGCGATTCACGCGTGCTGCCGGGTCCTGGCGATAGTAGGCGGTCAGGACATTATAGAGGTCTGGGGCGTGCTTCTGGAGGGAAAGAGGCCGGTCGAAGAATGTTTCCGTGGCCACGGCGAAAAACTCGGCCTCGTTCGTCGCACCGTAGGCATCAAGGAACGTTTTTTGGCCCTTTTCGGCCAGGTGGCGTAGCCGCAGGAATTCTCGGGAGCAGACGGTCACCCACTCGGCCAGCAGGTCGCGGTCGACAAGCGGCGGGGTGCCGTTGGCGGATCCGGAAAGCATATCGAGCTTGTGGGCAAACTCGTGGTAGACGACGTTATGACCCTGCTCGGGGTGGCGCGCATCGCGAAGAACAGTATCCCAGACAAGGATCACCGGCCCCCGCTGGTTGAAGGCCTGACCCAAAAGAGGGTGCGAGGGTCCCACCGGGGTGTTCACCCGCTCGAAAAAGCCGGGTTGGCGCGGGGGAGGCACAACAGTGGAGGGGTAGACAAGGATCGACTCCACGTTACGATAGTAATTGTGGGGAAGTCCCAGTTGCAGGATACATGCCTGGGCCGCAATGGTGAGACGGATCTCATCAGTGAGATCAAGGCCGCCGCATCCTTCCCAGTTTTTCTCCTCCAGAAACACCTGCATCATCGCGCGCAGCTCAATGCGTTCGGCGTCATCGAGCACACAGTAATGGGCCACGTTCGCATGCATAAAGGCTTCCCACTCGGGAGGGAACGGGCGGTTTCGCGCCTCGGCACGGCGACGATCGCGGAACCAGTGAAACATGGGCAACATCCTCCTTTTTTCCCGATTCAATTCCGGGGACACCTTACTTAATTGCTGCGAGCCGGTTCACAATGATCCTGGGTTTCAACTGATAATAACTTCTTGCCAGTTGACTTCCTTCCCCAGTGCGCTGCCGCGCCCTAACCCTTTTCATGAAAAACAATCACCGCCGCCAGGTCGCGGCTCGCGATCTGGCGGGCCACCTTGGCCGGGACCACCTCGTAGCCACCACCGAGCTTGACAATGGCCAGCTGGCCGCGGCTGAGCTGGTCTGCCATCTCCTCGGAAACGAAGATCCGTTTGATCTTGTTCTGTTCGGCAAAATGGTACGGCTCGCCCCGACCATCCTGGGGTAAGCGATTGGTCTCAATGAGCTGTTTCACCTGGGCCTTCTGCTCCCGCAGCCGAGTCTCCTCGGCACGCTGGAGATTGAGCTCGCGGTTGCGCTGCTCCTTGGCCGCCTGCTCTTCTCGCGCCATGTTGCCGGCTGTGGCAGGAGGGTTGCCATCGTGCTGCTTGCGACTGATCCGTTTCTCGTGCTCGGCCTTCTTGGCCTGTTTTTTACTGGCCAGCCCAGCTTTAAGAAGCTGCTCCTGTAACGGGTTTGCCATGTGCGTTTCCTTACTCTATGTTTCAGCTGTCAGTGACAACGTTTAGTTTTTTTCATCCATGCATGAGTGAATTGTTGTCCGGCATTTGACCATATCCGCTAGGGGATGCAAAGTGATATGATGTGGGTTGTAATAACTCGCAATCGTTTAACAACAGGTGCTTCGACAGGCTCAGCATGAGCGGACTATCAATGTATTAAGACAAAATCCGCTCACCCTGAGCTTGTCGAAGGGTTTTTTGCGAGATCGACAATACAGCGAAAACAAAAAACAATTGGCGTTGCCGCCAAAATATGAATACAAAAGCAACCATGAACCAACATCAGGAAATCATTGCCCAAGAACTGAAGATCAAGACCGGTCAGGTGGCGGCCGTGGCCACCCTGTTGGCTGACGGGGGCACGGTCCCCTTTATCGCCCGCTACCGGAAAGAGGCCACCGGGTTGCTGGATGAAATCCAGATCACCGCAGTCCGGGACCGGCTCCTGCAACTGGCGGAGCTGGACAAGCGGCGGCAGGCGATCATTGCTTCGTTAAGCGAACGGGAGCTGCTGGAGCCCAAGCTCCACCAGGCCCTGCTTGGCGCCGCCAACATGACTGTCCTGGAAGATCTTTACCTGCCGCACCGGCCCAAGCGGAGAACGAGAAGCATCATCGCCATGGAAAAGGGGCTGGAGCCCCTGGCCCGGGCCATCTTCCGCCAGGACAACTCCCCGCTCACTCCGGAACGATTCGTCGACCCGGAAAAAGGAGTGGCGAGCGCAGACGATGCCCTGGCCGGGGGGCGCGATATCATCGCAGAATGGATCAACGAAGATCCCGCGGCCCGGAGCGCGTTGCGGCACCTCTTTACCAGCAAGGGGGTGATCGTCTCTAAGGTGGTGAAAAAGAACCAGGAGGCTGGAGCCAAGTTTCGAGATTATTTCGACTGGCATGAATTGGCAGCCAAGGTGGCGGGCCATCGGCTGCTCGCCATGCTGCGGGGGGAAAACGAAAAGGTCCTGACCCTGGCGGTGCGCCCGCCGGAAGAGGCACCCTGCGAGCTGTTGCGGAGACGATTTGTCAAGGGCAGCACTGCGGCCGCGCAACAGGTTGATCTTGCCGTACAGGACAGCTACAAACGGCTTCTGGCCCCATCGCTGGAAAACGAGCTCCGCACCCAGCTCAAAGAGCGGGCGGACCAGGAGGCGATCCAGGTGTTTGTCGACAACCTCCGCGAGCTGCTTCTTGCCTCGCCCCTGGGGCGCAAACGGGTCCTGGCCCTGGACCCCGGCTTTCGCACCGGGGCCAAGCTGGTCTGCCTGGACGAGCAGGGCAAGCTCCTGCACCACGCCACCATCTACCCCACCCTTTCCGAAGGCCAGAGCCGGGAAGCCGGCAAGGTGGTGACCGAACTCTGTAAGCAATACCGGATCGAGGCCATCGGTATCGGCAACGGCACCGCGGGCAGGGAGACCGAGACCTTTGTGAGGGGTTTGGGATTGGATGCAGCGATGATCATCACCATGGTGGATGAGAGTGGCGCCTCGATCTACTCCGCCTCGGAAATTGCCCGGCTGGAATTCCCCGAACATGACCTGACGGTGCGCGGCTCGGTGTCCATCGGCAGGAGGTTGCAGGACCCCCTGGCCGAGCTGGTCAAGCTGGACCCCAAGGTCATCGGGGTGGGCCAGTACCAGCACGACGTCAACCAAACGGCCCTGAAAAAGAGCCTGGACGATACCGTGGCCAGCTGTGTCAACCGGGTGGGGGTGGAGCTGAACTCCGCCAGTGCCGAGCTGCTGGCCCATGTTTCCGGCTTGGGTCCGGTGCTGGCCCAAAACATCATCAAGTACCGCAACGAAAACGGCCCCTTTAGCCGCCGGGCTGAGCTGCTCAAGGTACCCCGTCTGGGGGGCAAGGCGTTTGAGCAATGCGCTGGATTTTTACGGATCCGGGGCGCAACCAATCCCCTGGATGGAAGCGGGGTTCACCCCGAGCAGTACCGGATTGTGGAACAGATGGCCAAGGATTGCGGCTGTAAGGTGGCGGATCTCATCGAGCGGCCGGAGATGAGGGAGAAGATCGAGCTTGGGTGCTATGTCAGCGAAACGGTGGGGTTGCCAACCTTAAACGACATCCTGGGTGAGCTTGCCAAGCCGGGCCGCGACCCGCGCGCGACCTTCAGCAGTTTTGCCTTCAGCGAGGAGGTCAACTCCATCGCTGATCTCAAGCCGGGCATGCGGCTGCCCGGGCTGGTCACCAACGTGACCAAATTCGGGGCCTTTGTCGATATCGGTGTGCACCAGGACGGGTTGATACACATCAGCCAGCTGGCCGACCGCTATGTGAAGGAGCCGGGCGAGGTGGTCAAGGTGCGGCAGCAGGTGATGGTGCGGGTGCTGGAGGTTGATCCCCAGCGGAAGAGGATTGCGCTTTCTTTGAAGGAAGGGTGAGGGGTAGGGGAGTTTTTTCACAAACAGGTGCTTCGACAGGCTCAGCACGAACGGAATATGAATACGTTTAAGATAACTTTCGTCGTCGTTAGCACTGCTCACCCTGAGCCTGTCGAAGGGCAGTTGTTAGGAGGCCAACATGACTGAGATAACCGAAACGGAAACCGTCCCCAAGGAGAGAGACAGCCAGAGGGAGCTTTTTTTCAGCCTGCTGGAAGATTGCTTGAACGGGAACACCTTTGTCAAACTCGTTTTGGGAAAATACCATGGCGCGGAGGTGGGGTTGGACCGTGTCTTTGTCCGGAGGCTCACCCTGAAGGAGGGGGAGTGCCTCTCCTTTCTCTATCGCTACCAGACCAAGGACATCACCAAGAACTTCCCCATCCCGGCGGGGGTTGCCTTTCTCCGCGATCTCTTTGCCACCAGTTTTAACAATCTGCATCTGCAAACGGTGTCCGAGGATATTCAGCTTTCATTGAGCAAGAAGGGCAAGTGCGCCCTGCAGCGGGGCAAGGCAGCACCCAGGGTCGTTACCCGCCAGGAGCACGACCGGGCCAAGGAACGGTTTCTCGATCTCGCCTCCCCGTTTTTGAAGGAGCTGGGGGTTACCAATGCGCAGTACCAGCTTATCCCCTCCATGTCGCGCAAGTGGAAGCAGATCAACAAGTTCATCGAGGTTCTCGACCATGCCATTACCGCCTCCAAGCTCAAAGAAAAAAAGCGGCTGCGGGTGGTTGATTTCGGCTCGGGCAAGGGGTACCTGACCTTTGCCATGGAGGAGTATCTGCGCGGTGGTCTCGGGCTTACGCCCACCGTGACCGGGGTGGAGTTGCGGGAGGATCTCGTCGCCCTCTGCACCAAGACGGCCCGCAAGCTGAAGCTCGACGGTTTGACTTTTGCCCAGGGCGATATCCGCAGTTTCCCGCCGGAGAGTATCGATATCATGATCGCCCTGCACGCCTGCGATATGGCTACGGATTACGCTATCCATTTAGGCGTCCGCTCCGGAGCCGGGATCATCATGTGCGCCCCCTGCTGCCATAAGCAGATCCGGCCCCAGATGACCAGCCCGGTGCTGCTCAAGCCCATGCTCAAGCACGGCATCCACTTGGGCCAGGAGGCGGAGATGGTCACCGATAGCCTGCGCGGGTTGCTCCTAGAGGCATCCGGCTATGAGACCCAGATATTTGAGTTCGTCTCCCTGGAACACACGAGCAAGAACAAGATGATCCTGGGGGTGAAGACCGGGGATGTGAGCAAACAGGCAGCGCTGTTGGCCCAGATCCGGGAGATCAAGGAGTTTTACTCCATCCGCGAGCATTGTCTTGAGACCCTGCTTGTGGCGGACGGGTTGATTGCGTAAGCTGATTGAATCGTGAAAAATAGGAAGGTATTTTAAATCGGTGCTTCGACAGGCTCAGCACGAGCGGAATATCAATCGCTCAGATGCAGTCCGGTCATCCTGAGCACGAGCTGAATATCAATCGTTTAGATAGAGTCCGTTCGCC
>VMSS01000217.1 GCA_013791995.1 Desulfurivibrio sp.
ATTTGTCGGATTTCGCTATGAGTTCTTGCACATGGAGAAAGATGTTCTTGACCGAGCCCTTGGCAATGCAGGCATCGGCACCGTAGGAAAAAAAATCGGTTTCTCCTTCGCTGGCAATGGCGGAAAGGATTACAATAAAGACCCCGCTCAGATGGGGCATGCTGCGGACAATGCGGCAGAGCTTGTCCCCGCTGATATTGGGCATGACCAGGTCGACAAACATGATGTCCGGGACAAAATCCTCAAGGACAGCAAGGGCTGAAAGGCCATCCTGAGCGCCGCGTACCTCGTGTCCTTCCTTTTCCAGAAAACTGGAAATAAGCTCAAGGATAAGCGGATGGTTGTCCACCGCCAGAATTTTTTTGGGCATAGGGCGCGTCCCCGTTGTGACACACGGCGAAAAATAGCTTTCTCTTTCTGGAAAAAAAGCTGAATATTATTGTAACTATAGCTACATCTTCAGAATAAATCAAAAGCAGAGCAATTCCCATGAACTCAGCGCTTTGTGGATACAGAGAAAACAGATCCGGCGTTCCTCTCACTGATTCCCCGCCGGATCACCTCTTTATTGTAAGCTGCAATAACGTCACGACGCTTGAGCATCCCCACCACCCAGCGATTGTCATCATCCTCCACCACCGGGATCTCTTCCAGCCCCTTTGCATCGAACATACTCATGGCGGTATGGAGGTTGTCTTCAGGCGTGAGCACCACGACCTTGCGGGTGCAGATGTTTCCTACCTTGGCGGAAAGCCGCAATTCCTCGTCATGCAGAATGCTTTTCACGTCCTGCAGGGAGACCACCCCGATCATCCTGCCGCTTTCATCAATGACCGGAAAATAAAAACTGTCCCGGGCCATGCTGAAGATCGTCAACAACTGGTCCACGTTGGCCTGTTCGCTGATAAAATCCACATCCTCGCTGACAACCCTGCCGACCTTGATGGATTTCATCACCGAAATTTCCCGCCCTTCATGGAGATCGATACCGACCCGACTGAAATCAACGGTATCGATGGAGTCAGGGTTCAAACGTCCGGCCACCACTGTGCCTATGATACTTGAAAGCATGATGGGGATGATGATGAGATAATTACCGGTCATTTCAAAAAGAAGAAAGATAGCGGTGAGCGGCGCATGGGTGGCCGCAGCAAGAAAAGCACCGATACCCACTGCGGCATAGGCGCCGGAATTGGCTGTATACTGAGGCAGCAGTCCGTGGGCCATGTGCCCGAAGGCCCCACCGGTTACGGCGCCGATAAAAAGCGCCGGGGCAAATACCCCGCCTGCCCCACCGGAGCCCAAGGTAAGGGCGGTGGCCACAATCTTGAGAAAAATCAAGGCTACCATCACCCAAAGCACACCCTTTCCGGACAGCACCTCCTCCAGGTAATGATACCCGTCTCCCATTACCTGGGGAAATCCTATAGCCAGCACGCCCAAAGCCAGGGCGCCAACAAGTGGCTTGAGTTGCGGATGCATGCTGAGAGCGGCAAAACGGTCACGGACCGCATAAAACACATAAATATGCAATACCGCGATCAGCCCCATCACAACTCCCATCAAGGAATAGAGCGGAATTTCAACCAGAGAATTGACAATCTCATAGGCAGGAATGGGGAAAGCAGGAGAAGCGCCATAGTAGCCACGGGAAACAACGGTCGCCATGGCCGAGGAGATAACCAGGGCAGCAAAGGAGCCAATCTCGTAAGTGCCAAGCAAAACAATCTCAGCGGCAAAAAAGACTCCGGCAATGGGGGCATTGAACATGGCCGCCACCCCGCCGGCGCACCCGGCTGCGATAAAAACCTTCATTCTGCTGCCGGAAACCCGGAAGAACTGGCCAAACTGGGAACCAACAGCGCCACCGACCTGGGCAATGGGCCCCTCAACCCCGGCTGAACCACCCGAGCCGATGGTCAACGCGCAGGAAGCAATCTTGAGGGCAATGGTCCGAAACCGGATAATGCCGCCTTCCAGATTGACCTGACGCAGGAATTTCGGAAATCCGTAGCCGTTGATCTCCCCGGGAAAAAGCAGGGAAAGGGGGATAAGCAGCACCATGCCGCACAGGGGAATCAACGGCAGGAGTAAAAGGTGCAGCCCACCCTTTTCCAGTCCCAGAAATGCGGAGCCGCCGACAAAGAGATGATCGTGAACAAGGGCAACGGTGGTGCGAAATAAAATATTCGCCGCCCCGGCCATCAACCCTATACAGGCGGCTATGGCGATCACCCGAAAACTTTCGCCCGGCAGGATTCTTCTGATTTTAGTATTCATATTTTTTCCGGGGTCTCGCAACCCAATAACCTTGCCTGTTGCAGAAAATATTCATCAGTCATCCCGGCGATAAAATCCCGCACCATAGCAACAGGCTGCTGCCCCTCAACATATTCCTCCCCCTGCTCATTTAAAAAATTCGCGTACATTTCAGCCTGCCGCTCCTGCTTGCCAAACTGCTCAAGACAGGAGGAGAACAACACCCTATAACATGAGGTAATCTTGGCAAGCCCTTTCTTGATGGCCGGGTTCAGGTAAATCCGTTCGTAGTTGAATGCCTTCAGCTCTTTCAATCCCTCTGACACCTCGTCGCTGAAGGCAATAGCCCCATCTTCAAGGCCGTTGGCAATCAGGTCGGTCACCAGACGATAGACAATACTGCCGTTGGTCCGGCCAAAAAGCTCCTGACAGCGGCCGGGAATATCATCCCGGTTGATGAGCGACAGCTCGATGGCATCCTCGATATCCCTGCCGATATAGGCAATGGTGTCGGCGAAACGTACCACACATCCTTCCATGGTCATGGGGACCAGTTCTCGGGTGCGGTCAAGGGCTTTTGCCGCACCTTGAGCATCAAAATCCGCAAAGGTTTTTCCACGCTGGGGTGCAAGGCTGCGATTATGAATTTCCCCGTCGTGGCACATGATGCCGTCCAGGGTTTGCAGGGTCAGGTTCCAACCCCTCCCCTTCTTTTCAATGCGTTCCAAAAACTGGATACTCTGCAGGTTATGCTGAAAAGAGGGCAAACCATGCTCGCGGCAGAGGGCGTTGAGAATCTTTTCCCCATCATGGCCGAAGGGGGGATGCCCGATATCATGGCCCAAGGCAATGGCTTCGATGAGATCTTCGTTCAGTCGAAGATAGCGGCCAATGGTTCTGGCAATCTTTGCAACCAACTGTACATGCAGAACCCGGTGGGTGATGTGGTCGTTCTTGACCATATAAAAGACCTGGGTTTTATCGATATACCGCGTGTAGGCCCGCGAATGCAAAATTCGGTCGCCATCCACGGCAAAGGATTGACGGTGGTCAGTGTCCTGGCCCTCCTCGCTTCGACGTCTGATTCCCTCTCTGCTCAAGCTGGCAAGCGGCGACAGGCGTCCGGCCTCAAGGGCTTCCAACTGGTCTTTCAAGGCCAGCAAATAAGGGGTGGTCATATGGCGCATACCGTTCTGGTCCGATGTGTCGTGAATGGCGAAATGGTAAAGTATATCTTAGCAAGCCCATCCGCACAACGCCTTGTTGTTTTTCCGCCGGAATCAACCTGCTACGTTGTATCGTACCATTTTCCCAGTGCGATTTTTAAAAAATTAGGTAACAATACCTAAGTTGAATTCATTCGAATACTACGTAATCTTTTCCCTGATAAGGATGCCAGGTGCCTGTCTCCCGCCCGATAACCATTGTCACCCACCCCCTTTATCTCGCCCACGACACAGGCGGCGGTGAGCACCCGGAAACGCCGAAGCGTGTCACCTCGGTATTGGCAAGACTACAGGCATCACCGCTCAGAGACTCACTCACCATTGTTGAACCCCGCAAACCGGAACGGCGCTGGCTGACAACCTTTCATGACGAGCATTACCTCTTTCGCCTGGAAGAATGCGCTCTTTCCGGCAAAAACCATATTGACCACCAGGACAACCAACTCTGCTTCGATTCATACGAGGCTGCCCTGCTCTCGGCAGGGGCCGGAATCACCGGCATCGACCTGCTTGAGGGAAATGAAAATCTGGTTTTCTGCGCGGTGCGTCCCCCTGGGCACCACGCGGAAAGCAATCTCGCCCTGGGGTTCTGTTTTTTAAATAACTGCGTCCTTGCCGCCCGCTACTGGCAGCAGCAGTATGGCCGCAAAAAAATCGTGATCATCGACTGGGACGCCCATCACGGCAACGGCATCCAGAGCGCCTTCGAGGAAGACCCGGATGTCATGTATATAAGCCTGCATGAGCATCCGACCTTCAGTTTCCCCGGCAGCGGCTATGCGGAAGAGACCGGCACCGGCGCAGGGCGCGGAACCACTCTCAATATTCCCATGCCGCCTGGAGCGGACGACCAGATGGTGCTCAATGCCTTTGCCAAAAAAATTGAACCGGCTCTTGCCGCCTTCGCGCCGGAACGGATCATTGTCGCGGCTGGCTTTGACGGCCACCGCAACGATGACATGTCCGGCCTTGCCTATTCCACGGAACTCTACGGCAAGTTTGGCGAACACATGGCTGCCTGGGCGGAACGATTCTGCCAGGGCAAGCTCTTGTCCATCCTTGAAGGAGGCTATCACCTGGAAAGCCTTGCCGAAAGCGCGACCACCTACCTCAATGCCTTAAGCAACCACAGTACAGAGGAACACCCATGTTCATTACCCAGCACATGACCAAAAATCCGGTGACCATTTTCCCGGAGACCACCCTCCCCGCAGTGCGGGACATTTTGCGAAACGGGAAATTCCGCCATCTGCCGGTGGTGGATACGGAGAACCATCTGGTCGGCATTGTCACCGACCGTGATCTGCGCTCGGCCGCCCCCTCATCAGTGCTTTCCGAGGATCGGATCAAGGAGTGCCTTTCGGAATTCGATCAGACCCCGGTCAGCACCATCATGAGCCGCACCTTTTTCACCTTAAATCCCATTTCCACCCTGGATGACGCCCTGATTCTTCTCGACAGAGAAAAAATCGGGGCACTGCCCGTGGTGGATGAGGAACAACGGGTCATCGGCATGTTTTCCATGCGCGATCTTATGCGTGCCTACCGTCGTCTTTTCGGCCTTGGAGAACGGGGAAGCGCCATGATCGTGGTTGAGCATGACGGCAAGCGCAAGCCGCTTTCCCGCATCGCCAAGGTGCTTGAAGAACACAATATCCGATTCACCCGTCTCATCCGCACCGAGGCTGACGACACAGCACCGGAACGCATATACCTGCGGGTTAACACTTACAATATCAGCGCCGTGCACCAGGCTCTCCGAGAGGCGGGATTTTCCATGGTTCTGCCGGGTTTGCCCGAATTTGCTACCTAGCAGCCCTTCACGGGCTAAAGGACATCGCTATGATCAAGCCGCTTTTCTATCCGGAATCCATCGCCGTGCTCGGTGCTTCACGCACTCCGGGCAAGGTCGGCCATGATATTGTTGCAAACCTTCTTGCCGGTGCCTATGCCGGGAAAATCATCCCGGTAAATCCAAAGGCACCGGAGGTGCTGGGTTTGCCCTGTCTGGCAGACATCAAGAAAATAGGGCAAAAAATTGATCTCTGCATCATCGCGCTTCCCAGATCACTTGTTCTGGAGGCGGTACGGGATTGCCTGGAAGCCCAGGCCGGGGCTATCGTTGTCATCAGTTCCGGATTCAAGGAAACCGGGCAAGAAGGCGCGGAGATCGAACACCGGATCGCCGAACTCTGCCAAAGCCACAAGGTGCGTCTCCTGGGCCCCAACTGCCTGGGCCTCATCAACACCGAACACCGAATGAACGCATCCTTTGCCAGCCGCATGCCGGAACCCGGCTGCATCTCGATTTTGTCGCAATCCGGGGCCATCTGCACTGCCTTGCTTGACCTGGCCGCCGCTCGCCATACAGGAATCGCCAAAATGGTGAGTATAGGCAACAAGGCTGACCTGAACGAGAGCGACCTGCTGGTCGCCCTGGCCGCCGATGCGCAAACCAAGGTTATTATCGCCTATCTGGAAGACATTGCCTGCGGGGACGAGTTTGTCAAGGCGGCCACGGAGGCTTCCACTAAGAAGCCGGTGATCATCCTGAAGTCGGGCACCACTGTGGCCGGGAAAAAAGCTGCCTCTTCCCACACCGGAGTGCTTGCGGGAGCTGAAATCGCATACGGTGCAGCCTTTATGCGCTCGGGAGTAATCAGGGCTGACAACTTCGAGTCACTGGCCGATTATGCCGCCCTTTTTGCCATGCAACCGCTGCCAAAAGGTAAACGGGTACTGATCATTACCAATGCCGGCGGTCCCGGCACCATGGCTGCCGATGCTGTAGAAAAATCCGGGATGATCGTCGCAACCCTGGACCGCAACACAGCCTCGTCCCTGCGCCAGAAACTGCCCAGCGCGGCCAGCATCGGCAATCCCATCGACGTGTTGGGCGATGCAGAACCGGAACGCTATGTGGCTGCGCTGGAAGCGGCCCAGGAAGACGAGGCCGTTGATGCCGTCGTGGTGATTCTCACCCCGCAGGCAATGACTAAACCGGCGGAAACCGCTCGGGCCATTGCCGGTTGCCACAAGGGTGACAAGCCTGTGGTTGTCGCCTTCATGGGCGGGACCGATGTCATGCCGGGCCGGGATGAACTTGTGGCGGCGGGCTTGCCTGATTACCCCTCTCCGGAACGGGCTGTGGCCGCGCTCAAGGCTCTGGTGGAATACGCCGCCTGGCGCAAACGCCCTCCCCGGATGGTTGCAAGGTTTCCAGTGAACCGAAGAAGGGTGGAACGCATTATCACCCGGCGTTTGCGAACCAACCGGTTGCAGATCGGCGAGGTAAAGGCAAAGAGTATCCTGCAGGCGTATGGTTTCCAGATTCCCCAGGGCTATCTTGCCACCAATGTCGGTGAGGCCATAGAAATAGCCGAACGCATCGGCTATCCGGTGGCCATGAAAATCGTCTCTCCTGACATCATCCACAAGTCCGATCTGGGCGGGGTCCGGCTCAATGTGACCAGCGGCGAGTCGGTGGCGGATGCCTACGATCTCATGATGCTCCGTATCAGCCAGCGGGCGCCGGATGCCTGGATTGAAGGGATTTATGTTGAAAAAATGCTGGATCGAGGCCTTGAGGTGATCATCGGCATGAGTCGTGACCCGCAGTTCGGTCCCATGCTGATGTTCGGTTTGGGCGGCATCTTTGTCGAGGTCATGAAGGACGTCACCTTCTATTTGGCACCCATCACCAATGACGAAGCAATTCAGATGCTGATGGCTACCCGTTCCTACGAAATCCTCAAAGGAAAACGCGGGCACAAAGGCGTGGATTTGGCTGGTATTGCCAATGGTCTGCAGCGGATCAGCCAGCTGACCACTGATTTTCCGCAGATTGGTGAGTTGGACATCAACCCCTTCATCGTCGGAGAACCAGGCACCGAACCGGTGGTCGCTGACGCGAGAATGACCTTACAAACCATAGGGGAGCCACGATGAGCGCCCAAAACACCTACGACCCCGACTGGCAACAGAAGTACAGCGACATGATTGCCACACCCTACCAGGCCATGGCCAGAATCAAGCCGGGCCAGCGGGTATTTATCGGCACTGCCTGCGCCGAGCCGGTATTGCTGGTAAAGGCCCTTACCGAGCGGGCCTGCGAATTGGCCGATGTGGAGATCATCCAGCTGCTCACCAAAGGCGATGCTCCATACGCCAGCAGAAACTTGGCCGATTGCTTCTCGGTGAATAGCTTTTTCATCGGGGCCAATATCCGCGAGCATATCCAGCAGGGGCTTGGCAACTACACCCCCACCCTGCTTTCCGACATTCCCAAGCTGTTCAATTCCGGGCAGTTGCCCATCGACGTGGCCCTCATCCAGGTCACTCCTCCTGACGAGCGCGGCAAGGTGAGCCTGGGTATTTCCGTGGACATCGTAAAAAGTGCGGCGGAAAACGCCTCGCTGGTGATCGCCCAGGTGAACCCGCTGATGCCGAAAACCCTGGGCGACAGCTTTCTTGATATCTACGATCTCGATTTTCTTGTTCCGGCTGCAACACCCATCATCGAGCGGGAATCCACCCCGGTTTCCGAAGATACCCGCCGTATCGGCGAGCACATAGCCGCCTTGATCGAAGACGGATCAACCATCGAATTCGGCATCGGCCGTATCCCCCATGCCCTGGTGGAATTCCTGCACAACAAAAAAGATCTCGGCATCCATACGGAGATGCTCACCGATAGCATCATCGACCTGGTGGAATCCGGCGCGGTGACCGGCCAGAGGAAAACCACGGACAAGGGACGGATTGTAGCCAGCTTCTGCATGGGCACCCAGAGACTGTACGACTACATTGACAACAACCCGTTGTTTTGTTTCCGGCCCACCGAATATGTAAACGACACCCACATAATCGGCAGACAGCATAAGATGGTGGCCATCAATATGGCGCTTGAAATCGACCTCACCGGGCAGGTCTGCGCCGACTCTCTGGGCTCCCGGTTCTATTCGGGCATCGGTGGCCAAGTGGATTTCAATCGGGGCGCAGCTCGCTCCATCGGGGGTAAACCCATCATCGCCCTGGAATCAACAGCCAAGGACAAAACCATCTCCCGCATCGTCACCCGGTTGACTCCCGGCGCAGGCGTTGTCACCACCAGGGGGGAGGTGCATTATGTTGTCACCGAGTACGGCGTTGCCTATCTCCACGGAAAAAGC
>VMSS01000160.1 GCA_013791995.1 Desulfurivibrio sp.
CCTGAGCCCTTCGACCAAGCTCAGGAGAGCCCTGTCAAAGGGTGAGCAAACCGTGTTCAATTCTTACTTTTCCACATCCCGAGAAAGAACTTCACTGGCCGTTTTTCCGAACATAAACGCCCATCCGCCCAAGCCATATACTACATACGCCTTGTCCTTCTCAGATTTCAAGCCTGGTAACTGCCCAGCAGCGCCGCTTCGCTGCTGCCGCAGATGCAAGGAAGAGGCCTGCGAAGTGTGCTATTGCACATGAGCAGGCCGATGACACCGCAGATGCGGTGCTGCTGGGTAGTTACCTTATTTGTCCAGATCTCGGTGGAAGAGCTTCACTGGCCATTTCCCCCCGGACAGGTGTCGATGAATTTCCTCGGCCACCGCCACCGAGCGATGTTTGCCGCCGGTGCAGCCAACCGCGATGGTCAGGTAGGCCTTACCGGCCTGTTCAAATTCTGGGAGCAGAAAATCAAGCAACCCGAAGAGGTGGACGAGAAATTGAGTCCCGCTTTGGTTGTTCAAGGCATGGGCTGCCACTGCTCCATCCAGACCGGTTTTCTCCTTAAGCTCCGCCACATAATAGGGATTTGGCAAAAACCGGGCATCAAAGAGCAGGTCGGCCTCGCTTGGCAAACCATGCTTATGGCCAAAGGAAAGAACATTGACCCGCATGGCGGCAACCGGGGAAGCATCGTGTAGCAGAAGCTTGTGCCGCAACTCGGTGGGGGTGAGGCTGCTGGTGTCAATCACCCGGTCCGCCATGTCCCGAAGCCCTGACAGCCGCGCCTTCTCCGAGGAGATCCCGTCCTGGACCAGACCGACCTGGGCCAGGGGATGGGCACGCCGTAATTGACTGTATCTGCGGAGCAGAACCGTATCGTTTGCCTCAAGAAAAATGATCTGCGCCAGCGTGGCCCGGGATTTCACCTCGCTCAGGACTCCGGCAAGGGCGGAGGCAAGCTCAACATCTCTGGCATCCATGACCAGGGCAAGTCGGTGGGGGCCTTCCGCTCTTCGGGCCATGCCGTCAAGCAAGGGGAGGAGTAGAAAAACAGGGAGATTGTCAATACAGAGGAACCCGGCATCCTCAAAAACATTGAGGGCCGTGGACTTGCCGGCACCGGAAAGGCCGGTGATGATGGTAAGGGTCAGTGGCGAACTGCTGGTTGCATGCATGGCGTTATAATGCGACTCAGGAAAACAGGCACCTTTGTCAGCTCAGCTTGGGTTTTTTCCGGAATTTTGAAGGGAGAATGCCCATCTGCTCCCGGTATTTGGCCACGGTGCGCCGCGCCAGCTTGATATCTTCCTTGGCAAAGATCTCGGCAATGGCATTGTCGCTAAAAGGATATTGATGATCCTCGCCACCAATGATGGAGCGGATGCGCTCCTTGATGCTTTCCGAGGCCATGGCATCCCCGCCGTCATGGCGACTGATGGATGAGTTAAAAAAGTATTTCAACTCAAAGGTGCCTTGGGGGGTGTGCACATACTTGTTGCTCGTCACCCGGCTGATCGTCGATTCATGCATGCTCAGATCCTCTGCCACATCACGGAGAACCAGGGGCCTAAGAAAAGCGACCCCTTTTTCAAAAAAATCGTTCTGAAACTTCAACAACGATTCGACCACACGATAGATAGTACGTTGGCGCTGATGGATACTTTTTATCAGCCACAGCGCTGATTTCAGCTTATCCTGCACATAATTCTTGGTGTCGGCAGGAGCGCCGGAATCCTTTCTCAGGATATCTTTGTAGTAATTACTGACCTTGAGGCGGGGCAGTCCTTCATCGTTTAAGAGAATGACATATTCCCCGCCGATCTTGTGCACATAAACATCCGGGATGATGTACTGGGGCTCCTCTTCGGAATAGATCCTGCCCGGATGCGGGTCCAGCTCGGTGATCACCTTGATCGCGCTCAGGATTTCCTCAATGGGGCGGCCCGTACCCCTGGCAATGGCGCCAAAATTTCTGTTTTCCAGGGTATGGAGATGTTCGCGGACTATTGTTGCAGCCAGGGAAACCCCAAATCCCAATCGATCAAGCTGCAGCAACAGGCAATCCTTGAGATCCTTGGCCCCGACCCCGGCGGGATCCATCTGCTGAACAACACCGATCATCCGCAGGGCCATCTCCGAATCACAGCCTGTGCCTTCGGTGATCTCCTCCTCCGTCACCACCAAAAACCCGTCTCGGTTGAGATTGCCGATGATAAAATGGCCGATCTCCTTTTCTTCTTCTGTAAGATGGGAAAGAGTCAGCTGCCAGGAAAGATGGGAGTGAAGATCCGGTTTGGCGGTAAGGATGTCCAGGCGGGAGGGCAGGTCGTTATCATCCTTGCCCCGGGCGGAAAAGCCGCTTTCGTATTCGTTGCTGTAATTCTCCCAGTCAATTTCCCTGAGAGAGGAATCGCTTTCCATCTGGACTTCGGTGGTTTTCTCCGGCTCAGGGGGAGGAACATCCATCTCATCGGGACCGTTGCCCTCCCGTTCCGTTTCGTTTTCGTTCTGATCCGGGCTGTCTGTGGCCTCTTCCAGCACAGGATTGATCTCGATTTCCTGCTGGATAGCCTCGGCAAGCTCGAGCCGGGAAAGCTGGAGCAACTTGATGGCCTGCTGCAACTGGGGGGTCATTACCAGTTGCTGGCTGAGTTTCAGTTGCTGTCTCAGTTCAAGAGCCATGTCTGCCGAATTCCTTTACCGTAACAAAAACAAAAAGCTGAGGCCGTCGCGGGATTGCGAGGCTCTTATTAAGAGTATACTCCATGACGGCAAGGTTTTTGCAAGAAGATTTTGGAAACCGTTGGGAAACACTGTTGCTTTGTTCCGCGTAACGGCTAGAGGGTAAAATTTTCACCGAGGTACATCCGACGGGCTTCCTCGCTGCCCACAATCTCTTCAGCATCGCCATGGATGAGGATCTTCCCCTGGCTGACGATATAGGCCTGATCACACACGGAAAGAGTTTCCCGGACATTGTGATCGGATATGAGCACTCCCAGGCCGCGGTTTTTCAGGTTGCCGATGATCAGCTGAAGGTCGGCAACCGACAGGGGGTCGATTCCGGCAAAGGGCTCGTCCAGCAAAATAAAATGCGGGTTGGTGGCCAAGGCCCGCATGATCTCCACCCGCCTCCGTTCGCCGCCGGAGAGCGAATGCCCCCGATTCCCGGCCAAATGGGTAATTTTCAGGTCTTCCATGAGTTGTCCGACCCTGTTGTTGATCTCCGCCTTGGCAAGACCAAACGGCTCAAGAACAATGCGGACATTTTCTTCCACGGTGAGCTTTTTAAAAACCGATGATTCCTGCGGCAGATAGGAGAGCCCTTTGAGGGCCCGCTTGTGTATAGGCAGGGAAGTGATATCCTCCCCGTCCAGCAGGATAACGCCGGCGTCGGGTCGAACAAATCCGGCAATGGCATAAAAAGTGGTGGTTTTCCCCGCGCCGTTTGGCCCGAGCAAACCAACCACTGTGCCGGTTTCAACCCGCAGGCTGATCCCGTCGACAACCGTCCGGTTTTTATATCGCTTGACGATATCTTTAGTTTCTAAGACAGACACGGGAGCCTCCGGGAAATAGTGAAAAATGAAAAGTTAAGAATGAAAAGTGGAAAAATAACGCGGGGCCCGCAGAATCGATAGCACAAATGGGATAATCTGTTGATTTTACACTCTTCACTGTGCACTCTTCACTTCTTTCTCCGGGCCTTCGCCACTCGGATAGAAAAAGGCCTTGACCCGCTCGCCTTTCTTCTCGCCCCGTTCCACGATGCTCTTGCCCTGATCGAGGAAGACGACAACGGTGTGGCCGGTTACCAGGTTATTGTCCTGCCAGACCTTACTGTTGCCGATGAGAATCATTTTACGCTCGGCTTCATAATATTCCATTTTGTCGCCGGTGCCGGTCATGCCGTCGTTCTGGATTTCCACATTGCCCGAGGCAAACAATTTCTTGAGACTCCGCTCCTCGCTCTGGGGCAGCTTGGCTTTTTCATCGTTGGAAAGATAATACACCGTCATTTCCGCAGCGCGGATCACCATCTGACCCTGCTTGGCATCCACGTTTCCGGAAAACAGAACCGCGTTCTCATTCTTCATCGAAACCATCCGATCCGCTTCGATATGAATCGGCGGTTTGCTGGCGGGGGGGGTGGAAGCAGGCGCAGCAAAGCTGGGAGTGACTGACAGGATGAGACACAGGAGTACAATCCGGCAAAAAAAACGCAGCGATGGTTTCATATTTTTAGTTTCCTCTTGATGCTGATGGCTCTGAATATGTAAAGATACCAGTATCGAGGGTTCTCGGCAATCGCTTTGCCGGAAGAGCGTGTCTGTTTTTTTGGCAATCGCTCGCCCGAAAGGCCAAAACTGTCGCCAACCTTGGTCTTGTAACGGCTATCTTCTTTACAGATCGCAACCGGCGGTTTATGTTTTGCCTAGTCTCAATACAGAGGGGCTTTTTAATACAATCAGCCTCAGACCATCCAAACACAACAGACAGACGGCCATGCACACAGGTATCGAAAAAGCAAAAATCCTCATTGAGTCCTTGCCGTACATCAAGAAATTTTACGGCAAAACCGTGGTCATCAAATATGGCGGTCATGCCATGGTGGATGAGGAGCTGAAAAAGAGCTTCGCCCTCGACATCATCCTGATGAAGTACGTGGGCATCAACCCCGTGGTGGTGCATGGCGGCGGCCCGCAGATCAACAAATTCCTGAACAAGATGAATATCAAGAGCGATTATATTCAGGGCATGCGGATCACCGACGGCGAAACCATGGATGTGGTGGAGATGGTCCTGGTGGGCAAGGTGAACAAGGAGATCGTCGGCCTGATCAATTTCCACGGAGGCAAGGCAGTGGGCCTGTCCGGCCGGGACGGCGATCTGATCAAGGCCCAAAAAATGCAAATCCTGAAGGCCCAGGCCGAAAACACCCCGCCGGAAATCATCGACATTGGCCGGGTGGGGGAGGTGACCACGGTCAACCCCCAGATTCTCCACACCCTGGACGCCCAGGACTTCATCCCGGTCATCGCCCCGGTCGGAGTTGGTGAAGACGGGCAGGCTTACAACATCAATGCCGATCTCGTGGCCGGAGCCATCGCCACCCATCTCAAGGCGGAAAAACTCATCCTGCTCACCGACGTGGCCGGGGTTTTGGACAAGGAAGGCACCCTCATCTCCTCCATGACTTGCGATGCAGCCGACCAGTACATTAAGGACGGAGTCATTGGCGGGGGCATGATCCCCAAGGTCAAATGCTGCCAGGGCGTGGTCCGGTCCGGAGTCGGTAAGGCACATATCGTTGACGGGCGGGTGGAGCACGCGATTCTGCTCGAGATGTTCACCCAGCAAGGCGTCGGGACCGAGGTGGTGTAAACGGTTGCAGGATGCCGCATCTCCTTCGGAGTCTCGCGTCACTCGCTTACCTGTCATCGACCTGCTCATGTGCAAATAGCACACTTCGCAGGCCTCTTGGTCGGCACTGCTGCCGACAATTGGCACGCGGATCTGCAGCATCCTGCAGCCGCTTACAAATATGGAAACATGCGCAATACGAAGTTATTGAGGTGGTATAATGGCGAATGATGAATGGATCGAAAAAAGTAATGCTGCCTTCATGACCACCTATGGGAGGTACCCGGCGGTGATGGTTGAAGGAAAGGGCTGTCTGCTCAAGGACGCTGACGGCAAAGAATACCTGGATTGCCTCGCGGGCATCGCGGTGTGCAGCCTGGGCCATTGCCATCCGGCGATCACCGAGGCGATCTGCCGCCAGGCCGCCACTCTGGTGCATGTTTCCAATCTCTACCACACGATTCCGCAAACCGAACTGGCCGAAATCCTGATCAACCATTCTTTTGCTGACCGGGTTTTTCTGGCCAACTCAGGGGCAGAGGCCAATGAAGCCGCGATCAAGCTGGCACGGAAGGCCAGCCCTGCAGGAAAATACGAAATCATCTCTTTGGCCGGCTCTTTTCATGGCCGAACCCTGGCCACCGTGGCGGCCACGGGACAGGATAAATTCCACAAGGGATTTGAGCCGCTTCCCCAGGGCTTCCGTCATGCTCCCTTCGGCGATATCAATGCTCTGGAGGCGATGATAGCGCCGGAAACCTGCGCCATTCTCTGTGAACCTCTGCAGGGAGAAGGCGGGGTCCGACCCCTGGCCAAAGAATATCTGGCCGGTATCCGCCAGCTTTGCGACACGCACAACCTGTTCTTGATTTTTGATGAAATCCAGGTGGGCATGGGCAGGACCGGCACCCTCTTTGCCTACGAGCAGTGCGGAGTAACCCCCGACATCCTCACCCTGGCCAAGGCTCTGGGCAACGGTTTGCCCATCGGCGCCATGCTGGCAAAAGAATCTGTGGCCAAGGCCTTTGAGCCGGGCAGCCATGCCTCGACCTTTGGCGGTAATCCGGTGGTCTGTGCCGCCGCGGTTACAACCCTGCGGATCATGCTGGCCGACACCTTTCTTGCCGAAGTCCGGGAAAAGGGCGCCTATCTGGCCAAACGACTCACCGAATTGGCCGCCAAATATCCGACCATGGCCGGTCCAGCCCGCGGGCTCGGTCTGATCCAGGGACTGCCCCTTGCCGAGGGTTGGCTTGATAAAGGCCCAACCATGGTCAGCCGGCTCTTTGAAAAAGGGGTGCTCCTGAACTTTGCCGGAAACAAGGTGCTGCGTTGTCTGCCGCCGCTGATCATCAGCCGTGCCGAGATAGACCGCCTGATACAGGCCCTGGACGAGGTTTTTGCCGAGCTGGACCAATAACCCCCCATAGATTTTCCACGAAAAATCCCTTTGCAAAAAAAAAGTTTTTTTGTATGAATTGTAGTTTGGCCCAACTCAAAGGTGACATGTTTGTCATCCATCGGCAATGGTTGGGCTGACATTTTTTTGAGCCGGTCTCCTGAATCCTGCCCGCGCCGTGCGCCGGCGGGTCGCCCTGAACAGAGAGAAAACTTCTTTCCGCAGCATATGTGGGGGAGGCCGGCAGAGAGAGCAAAACAATGACACAGCACCTACTGGCATTACAGGATTTCAACAAAGAGCAGTTGGCCGCCTACATCGAGCTGGCCCTGTTGCTTAAAAAAGAAGCCAAGGCCGGGGTTCGCCATCAGCAGCTGGCCGGAAAAACCGTGGCCCTCATCTTTGAAAAACCCTCCACCCGTACCAGGGTCTCCTTTGAGGCGGCCATGTATGGCCTGGCCGGACAGGTGATCTACCTCTCCGGCCGGGACACCCAGCTGGCGCGCAACGAGCCCCTCAAGGACATGGCCCGGGTCATGGCCCGCTATGTGGACGGCATGGTTGTCCGCACCTATGGTCAGAACATTGTCGATGAACTAGCCGGATATTCCTCTGTGCCGGTGATCAACGCCCTTACCGACCTGCACCATCCCTGTCAGGTGCTAAGCGACATCATGACCGTGATCGAGCACAAAGGGAAGGTGGACAAGCTCCATATCGCCTGGCTGGGCGATGGCAACAACATGGCCAACTCCTGGATTCAGGCGGCCTCCCGTTTCGGTTTTGCCCTGACCCTGGCCTGCCCGGAGGGATACGACCCAAACCCCGCCATTCTCGTAGCAGCCCAAGCCGAGGCGAGCCAGCCCATCCGGGTAGTGCGTGATCCGGTCGAAGCAGTGCGCCAGGCGGATGTGATCAACACCGATGTCTGGGCAAGCATGGGTCAGGAAAGCGAGCAGGAGGCGCGGCTTGCCGTCTTCAGACCGTATCAGGTGAATAGTGCACTGGTGGCCCAGGCAAGAGCAGGAGCCATTGTCCTCCACTGCCTGCCGGCCCACCGCGACGAGGAAATCTCCGAAGAGGTGCTGGAAGGACCGCAATGTGTGGCCTTTGACCAAGCGGAGAACAAGCTCCATATCCACAAGGCGATTCTGGCCATGCATTTGGGGCAATGAAAAATGGAAAGTGAAAAGTGAAAGGCTTTTCTCTCATCCATCTGAATGATCTGTCCTTACCGGTTAATTTTTCATTATGAATTTTTCATTTTTCACTTATTGAGGGAGTAAAAGTGGCTGACAATATAAACAAGATCGTTCTCGCCTATTCCGGCGGGCTGGACACCTCGGTTATCCTCAAGTGGCTACGGGAAGAGTATCAGGTTCCGGTCGTAGCCTTTGCCGCCGATGTGGGCCAGGAAGAAGACTGGGACAAGGTCCGGGCCAAGGGCATGGCCACCGGCGCCGAGAAGGTGATCATCTCGGATTTGCGCGAAGAGTTTGTCCGCGACTATGTCTTTCCGGCCTTTCGGGCCAACGCCATCTATGAGGGCTCCTACCTGCTGGGCACTTCCCTGGCCCGACCGGTTATTGCCCGGGAACAGGTGCGAATCGCCGAGGCCGAAGGGGCCGATGCCGTAAGCCACGGCGCCACCGGCAAGGGCAACGATCAGGTCCGCTTTGAGCTGACCTATCTCGCCTTGAACCCGAAACTGACCATCATCGCCCCCTGGCGGATCTGGGACCTCAATTCCCGGACCAAGCTCATGGCCTATGCGGAAAAGCACTCCATCCCCGTGCCGGTGACCAAGGCGAAGCCATACAGCTCCGACGAGAACCTGCTGCATATCAGCTTTGAAGGCGGCATCCTGGAAGATCCCTGGAACGAGCCGGAGGAGTCCATGTTCAAGCTTTCCGTCTCCCCGGAAAAGGCCCCGGATGTCCCGACCTATATCGAGATGGAATTTGCTAATGGAAACCCGGTGGCCCTCAATGGCGAACGGTTGAGCCCGGCGGCCATGCTGGCCCGGCTGAACACCCTGGGCGGCGCCAACGGCATCGGCAGGCTGGACATGGTGGAAAACCGCTTCGTGGGCATGAAATCCCGCGGCGTCTATGAAACACCGGGCGGCACCATCTTGCGCTCTGCCCATCGCGATCTGGAGACCATCACCCTGGATCGCGAGGTCATGAAGATCCGCGACAGCCTGATTCCCCGTTATGCCGAGCTCGTCTACAACGGCTTCTGGTTCTCGCCGGAAATGAAGCTCCTGCAAAGAACCATGGATAATGCCCAGGAAACAGTGAACGGCACGGTCCGCCTCAAACTCATCAAGGGGAATTGCATCCCGGTGGGGCGGAAGTCCGAACAATCGCTCTACCAGGAAAGCTTCGCCACCTTTGAAGAAGATCAGGTCTACACCCAGTCGGATGCCGGGGGCTTTATCCGCCTCAATGCCCTGCGGTTGACCATCCAGGCCCTGGTGGAAAAGAAGAAAGTGAAAAATTAAAAATGAAAAATTGAAAGTGACCGGAAAGGTAATGATGCGGTGTGTATCGTAACTTTTCATTGTGCACTCTTCACTTTTCACTAAATCAACCAGGCACCTTATGTCTTCGGCAGAGAACACACATACCCCGGCAAAGCTCTGGGGCGGCAGGTTCGCGGAAAAAACCGCAGCCTCGGTGGAGGCCTTTACCGCCTCCATCCACTATGATGCCCGCCTCTATCGTCACGATATCGCCGGAAGCCGAGCGCATGCCCGGATGCTTGCCAAGCAGGGACTGATCACCAATGAAGAGGGCGCGCTCATTGTCCAGGGCCTTGACCGGATAGAGCAGGAGATCGCTGCCGGAGAATTCGTCTTTAAGCCGGAGCTTGAAGATATTCACATGAATATCGAAAAGGCCTTGGTGGAAAAAATCGGCCCGGCCGGAGAAAAACTGCACACCGCCAGAAGCCGCAACGATCAGGTGGCCCTTGATGTCCGCCTCTACCTGCGGGAGGAATGCCAGGGCCTGATCGAACTGCTCACCGGGCTGCAAAAAGCCTGTGTCGTGCTGGCCCGCAAATACCAGCACGCGGTGATGCCGGGCTACACCCATCTGCAGCGGGCCCAGCCAGTCCTGGTGGCGCACCATCTTCTGGCCTATTACGAGATGTTCGGCCGCGACCGGGACCGCCTCAGCGACGCTTTGAAACGGATCAACATCATGCCCCTGGGAGCCGCGGCCCTGGCCGGAACCGGATTGCCCATCGACCGCGAATTTGTCGCCCGGGAGCTTGGCTTTCCGCAAATCACCGCCAACAGCATGGACACGGTGGGGGACCGGGACTATATCATCGAGTTCATGGGCGCGGCCAGCCTTATCCAGATCCACCTGAGCAGGTTATCCGAAGAACTGGTACTGTGGACCACCGAAGAATTTTCCTTCGTGACTCTGGCCGACAGCTTCTGCACCGGCAGCTCCATCATGCCCCAGAAAAAGAACCCGGATATCCCGGAACTGATCCGGGGCAAGAGCGGCCGGGTGGTGGGCAACCTCATGAGTTTGCTTATGCTGCTCAAGGGCTTGCCCATGACCTATAATCGCGATCTTCAGGAAGACAAGGAACCCCTGTTCGACACGGTGGACACGGTCTCCCAGTCGGTGGCGATCATGGCCCAGCTATTGGCCAACCTCACCTTCAACGAAGCGCGCTTGGCCGCGGGGCTTGGCGGAGGTTACATGACCGCCACCGATCTGGCCGACTATCTGGTGCGTAAAAACATCCCTTTCCGGCAGGCCCATGCCATTGTCGGGCGCACCGTGGCCTTTTGTCTCAGCCAGGGCAAGGAACTCACCGAACTCAGCCTGGCTGAGCTCAAGACTTTTTCCGAGGCCATCGAGAACGATGTTTTTGCTGTGCTCTCCATTGCAGGCTCGGTGAACAGCCGGGTTTCCCATGGCGGCACCGCAGGCTCGGTGGTGGCGGAAGCACTCAATCGGGCTGAACAAGCCCTGGGTATTGACCGATGAAACCCGCCATAACGAAAATTGTCATTCTCCTTCTGACGCTGGCGCTGCTCGGCGGGCTGGCCGGTTGCGGCAAGAAGACGCGGCCCGTGCCGCCCGATACCGTGCTGCCTGCACCCATCTCCGACCTGAGCTATAATCTTGACGAAAAAGGGGTGGAGCTCACTTGGTCCTATCCCCGCCAGACAGTGCAAGGCGACCGGCTGCCCTACCGGATTGAAAAGTTTCAGCTGTTGCGGGCCGTTATTCCCATCAAGGACTACTGCGCTGACTGCCCGGTCCCCTTTGGACCTCCCATAGAGATCACGGCGGAAAGCGGAGACAAAGGCAGGGTATCCTATCAGGAGACCCTGTTGCGCCCCAATCACCGCTATGTGTATCGGGTTCGCAGCAAGGCGGGATGGTTTGTCAGCAGTGATGATTCAAATACCGTTTCGGTTGTCTGGGACACCCCGCTTCTGGCGCCGGCGAATTTCAAAATCGAGGAAACCGACAAGACTCTTACCCTGCGCTGGCAGCCGCCTGCAGGACTGCTTGATGGAACACCCGTCTCCGATCCGATCCGGTATCAGGTTTCCCGTTCCACCGACGGAGAAACGTTTCACGAGATGCCCGGCGACCTGATCGAGGGGGTGACCTATACGGACAGGGGGTTGCGCAATGGCAAAACCTATGTGTACAAGGTGCGGGCCATGCGGCTGCATTCAGGGACCTTGGCCGCAGGCATGGCAAGCCACCCGTTGAGCGCTGTGCCCCGCG
Organism: Desulfurivibrio sp.; assembly: GCA_013791995.1. GTDB lineage: Bacteria > Desulfobacterota > Desulfobulbia > Desulfobulbales > Desulfurivibrionaceae > Thiovibrio. The sequence continues at coordinate 11,531 of VMSS01000160.1, forward strand.
ACCTGACGCCTCCGGCACCGCCCCAAAAGGTACGGGTTGTTGCCACTGCGGAAGGAGTCAAGATTATCTGGGAAACGGTTGCCGAGCCCGACCTGGCAGGGTTTCGCATCTACCGTCGGTCGGCGCAGAGCTCCACCCCGGAGCTCATCGGCGAGGTTGGCGGCGCAGGCCTTTCTTTTCTGGATACAAAGCCGCCCAGGGGAAGAGGGCTCTGGTATTACTCGGTCTCCGCGTTTGATCAGGCCCGGCCGGCCAACGTAAGCACCTACTCCATCGAAGCCACATATAGCGAAGAGTGAAAAGTGAATAATTGTGAGGCTCTTGCAAATGCTTTATTGTGCTTCGACAGGGCTCTCCTGAACTTGCCGAAGGGCACAGCGTGAACGGAAGAAACCATAATAATTTCAGTTTGATACCGTTCACACTGAGCCTGTCGAAGGGTGGTTTTCTATTTTTTTTTTGCAAGAGGCTCTTGTGTAGACAGTGCCATCCTGTAATTTTACATTCTCAATTTTTCATTTTTCATTGCAAAACCGGATAACAAACCATGCATGATTTTCTGTACAAAGACGATACCCTGTATTGCGAGAATGTTGCCGTGCCAACGGTGGCGGAAGCGGTGGGCACTCCGTTCTACCTGTACAGCGGAGCCACCCTGACCCGCCATTTTGCCGCCTTTGACCGCGCCTTTGCCGACATCCCCCATATAACCTGTTTCGCGGCCAAGTCCTGCGCCAATATCGCCATCCTCCGCCTTTTCGCGTCCCTTGGCGGCGGCGCGGACATCGTTTCCGGCGGGGAATTGTTCCGGGCCCGCACCGCCGGGGTCGACCCGCAGAAAATTGTCTATTCCGGGGTTGGAAAAACCGCGGCCGAAATCCGCGCTGCCCTGGAGTCGGGCATCCTCATGCTCAATGTGGAATCCGAGCAGGAGCTGGCCCAGATTCAGTCGGTGGCGGCGGACTTAGGGCTTAAGGCTCCGGTATCTTTCCGGGTAAACCCGGATGTGGACCCACAGACCCACGCCTATATCTCCACCGGCCTTGCCAAAAACAAGTTCGGCATCCCCATTGGTGAGGCGCTGCGGGTGTATCTCGCAGCCAGCAAGCTGCCCAACATCACGATCAAGGGAGTAAGCTGCCATATCGGCTCGCAGCTCACTTTAGTGTCCCCCTTTGTAGAATCGCTGGCCAAGGTGAAACGCTTCATCGCGCAACTTGCGGAAGAGGGGATCGTCATCTCCCATCTTGATTTGGGCGGAGGGCTTGGTATCCGCTACAACGCCGAAGAGCCGCCCGATCCGGCGGAGTATGCCCGGGCCATCAAGCAGGAACTGGGCAATCTTGCCTGCACCCTGATTCTCGAACCGGGCCGCGTTCTGGTGGGCAACGCCGGAGCGCTTATCACCAAAGTGCTGTATACTAAGGAAGGACTCAAGAAATTCATCATTGTCGATGCCGGGATGAACGATCTTGCCCGACCCAGCCTCTACGATGCCTTTCATCTCATCCAGGCCGTGGAGCGCCCTGACCGGGAGCAGACGGTTGCCGACGTGGTGGGACCCATCTGCGAAACCGGCGATTTTCTCGCCCGGGAAAGGATGATGCCCAATGTGGAGGCCGACGATCTTCTGGCCGTGATGAGCGCCGGAGCGTATGGATTTTCCATGTCGTCCAACTACAATTCCCGGCCGCGGGTTGCCGAAGTTCTGGTGCACCAGAATGATTTTCATGTAATCCGGGCCAGGGAAACCAATGAATCCTTGATACAGGGGGAAAGCATCCCTGATTTTCTTAAGAAAAAGAACGTATGACCATCCAATTTCCCATTACTTTCAGTAAGATGAGCGGCACCGGCAATGATTTTATCCTCATTGACCACCGCACTCCGTTTCTGGACAGGGAAGAGATGCCCGGATTTGCCAGAGCTGTTTGCGAACGACGGGTTTCCGCAGGCGCTGATGGTTTGATCTTGATCGAGAACAGCGACACTGCGGATTTCCGCTGGCAGTTTTTAAACGGTGATGGCAGCTGGGCCGAGATGTGCGGCAACGGCGCCCGTTGTGCCGCCCGCTTTGCCTTTGCCTTGGGCATAGCACCTGAGCGGATGCGCTTTGAAACCGTGGCCGGACTCATCGAGGCCGAGGTAACGGACCAGTCGGTAAAGATCAAGATGACCCCGCCCAACGGTCTGCGCCTTGAGGAAATCATCGAGGTCAACGGCCAGGGAAAAGTGGTGCACAGCCTCAATACCGGGGTACCCCACGCTGTGCTCTTCATGGACGACGTCCAGCAGGCGCCGGTGCTGGAACTGGGCCGGAGTATCCGTTTTCACGAACATTTCCAGCCTGCCGGAACCAACGTCAATTTCGTACAGCAGGGCGGCAACGGACTGATCGTCCGCACTTACGAGCGCGGGGTCGAAGGGGAAACACTGGCCTGCGGCACCGGAGCTGTGGCCGCAGCCATCATCGCCGGGATTCTCGGCAAGGTGGCGCCGCCGGTGGCCGTTACAACCTCGGGCGGCGAGCAGTTGATCATCCATTACCGCCTTGCCGGTCAGGAGATTTCCGAGGTATATCTGGAAGGCCCTGCCCGTTTTATCTACGAAGGTCAGCTGCACAGCGAAGCATTGAGAATGAAATCGTAAAGGGGTATCCCTTTTTTTGCCATTGAGAGACACACAGGAGAAAGATATGAACAAGTTTCGCGGAGCCTTTGTCGCCATCGTCACCCCTTTCATTGATGGCAAACTGGATGAGCAGGGGTTGAAGGATCTCATCGAGTTTCAGATTGCCGGTGGCACCCATGGCATTGTTCCCTGCGGCACCACCGGCGAATCCGCCACCATGAGCCATGCGGAACACCGCCGGGTGGTGGAATTGACCGTCAAGACCGTGGCCGGCCGAGTGCCGGTGCTGGCCGGAACCGGCTCGAACTCCACCTCGGAATCCATCGAATTGACCCGCGCGGCCAAGGACGCCGGGGCGGATGGCGCCCTGATGATCACCCCCTACTACAACAAACCGTCCCAGGAAGGGCTGTACCAGCATTTCAAGGCAGTGGCCGAGGCAGTGGATATCCCCATCATCCTCTACAACGTGCCGAGCCGGACTGCGGTGAACATGCTGCCCGAGACCGTGGCCCGCTGCGCCCAGATCGCAAATATCGTGGGGATCAAGGAGGCCACCGCCGATCTCAACCAGATCAGTCAGGTCATCCGCCTCTGCCCCAAGGATTTCGCCGTCATGTCCGGGGATGATTTCACCTCCATGCCCACCGTGATGATCGGCGGCACCGGGGTCATCTCCGTTACTTCCAACGTGGCCCCCAAGGACATGTCCGCGATGATGAACGCCGCCCTGTCTGGGGATATCGCCAAGGCCAAGGAGCTGCACTACAAGCTGCTCCCCTTGATGCAGGCGATGTTCATCGACACCAACCCAGTCCCTGCCAAGATGACTCTTACGATGATGGGCAAGATCAAGTCCGGGTTGCCGCGCTTGCCGCTGTATAAGATGAACGAAGCAACCGAAGAAAAACTAAAAAAAATTATCACCGCATACGGACTGGTGTAAGCAAAAATCGAGCCTCTTGCAAAATGACTTGTTGTGCTTCGACAGGCTCAGCATGAACGGAAGCAACGATGATGATTCCAAGACGGATACCGTTCGCCCTGAGCCTGTCGAAGGGGTTTTTTCTATTTTTGCAATAGCCTCAATCGTATATAAAAATGAAATGTAACGGTTCTGTAGCGACGACGAAGATGTGCTGCTGGGCAGTTACCATTTAAGGAGAAGAGTATGACCAAGGTTATTGTCGCCGGGGCCGCAGGCAGAATGGGCCGCCGGATCAGCTATATGGTGCACCAGCAGGAAGGGTTGACCTTGGCCGGTGGCTTTGAACGGGCCGATGGCCCGGAACTCGGCAAGGATCTTGGCGAACTGGCCGGAATGGGTACTCTGGGAGTACAGGTGGCTGACAGCTTCGAATCGGTCAAGGACCAGGGCGAGGTGGTTATCGACTTCACCTTCCACGAGGCTACCATGGCTCTTGCCCGCAAGGCAGCCCAGGCGAAAAAGGCCATGGTCATCGGCACCACTGGTCTGAGCCAGGACAATCTGGCCGAGCTGGCCGAATTGAGCCGGAATTTTCCCTGCGTCCAGTCGCCAAATATGGCGGTGGGCGTCAATGTCCTGTTCAAGATCGCCCGAAAGATGGCCGCCCTGCTTGGAGATGACTACGATATCGAAATCGTCGAGGCCCATCACCGGATGAAAAAGGATGCGCCCAGCGGCACAGCCCTCAAATTGGGGGAAATGGTTGCGGAAGGCGTACACCGCAATCTGGCCGAAGTAGGGGTCTATTGCCGGAACGGGATAATCGGCGAACGCGGTGAAAAAGAGATCGGCATCCAGACCATCCGGGCCGGCGATATCGTGGGTGAGCACACCGTGTATTTTGCCGGGGCAGGGGAGAGGCTTGAACTCAGCCACCGGGCCCACAATCGGGATAACTTCGCCAGAGGCGCGGCCCTTGCCGCCGCCTGGGTGGTGAACCAACCCAACGGTCTCTACACCATGTTCGATGTTCTGGGCTTGCAGGATATTTAGTGTTTACTTGCATCCCGTCCGAACAGCAAGGGATCGTCGCCCCGGCGAAAGCAGGGGTCCAGAATCCCTTCCGTGCTGGATTCCGGTTTTCACCGGAATGACGGGGTGGGGTCACAATATTGTGCCACCTTGTGCAAATAGACGCTAGCTTCCCATGACAAAATTACAACAGGCCTTTATCGGGCTGGGCTCCAACCTCGGAGACGGGCAGGCCAACCTGCTGGACGCCTGGCAGCGGTTGGGGAAAGTGACGGGGATCACCCTGAAGAAGCTGTCGAGTCCGTATCGAACAGAGCCTGTGGATATGGAAACGGAACACTGGTTCACCAACGCGGTGGGTGAAATCACCACCGCCCTTTCCCCGACTGAACTGCTGTCCGCCATGCTCGCCATAGAGACAGATCTGGGCAGGGACCGAACGCTTAGCATGGACAGACCCGTTGACCTGGACCTGCTCTTTTATGGAGACATGATGATACGCAGCCAAACCCTGACCGTGCCGCATCCGCGTGTCGCCACCCGGCTGTTCGTGCTGGCGCCGCTGGCGGATCTGGCCCCGGAACATCTTCATCCCGAACTGGGACGGACCGCGCTGGAACTCTGCCGGGAACTACGGGCTCAAAAAAGGGTGGCGCGGCAGGAGTGGCGGGCCAAGGAGCGATTCGATGTTTAAACTCTTTATTTTCGCACTCTTTCTTTATGTCTTGTACCGCCTGCTGACAGGCGGCAGGAAAAAGAAACCCGTAAGCCACGGCAATGATCGTCAACGAACCGGGACAAACGAACTTCCCGCCGATGATCAACTGGTGGAAGACCCGGTCTGCCATATCTATGTTCCCAAAAGGCAAGCACTTGTGTTACATGAAAAGAATACGTCTGTATTTTTTTGCAGTGAACAATGCCGAAAAATATATTCTGATAACCTCAAAACAAATCACCAGGAGAACGGCTGAGCCGTTTTTCTTGCACTCACAGGAGAGAAAACATGAAGTTTTTCATTGATACCGCCAACATCGAAGAAATTAAAAAAGCCGTGGACATGGGCATGGTGGACGGAGTCACCACCAACCCATCCCTGATCGCCAGAGAAAAAAAGCCGTTCAAGAAAATTATCAAGGATATCTGCAAGATAGTAGACGGACCGATCAGCGCCGAGGTTGTCGCCCTTGATGCCGAAGGCATGGTCCGGGAAGGACGTGAACTTGCCGCCATCCACGAAAACATCGTGGTCAAGATCCCCATGACCACCGAAGGGCTCAAGGCGGTCAAACAACTTGCCGATAAAAAGATCAGAACCAACGTGACCCTGATTTTTTCCGCCAGCCAGGCCTTGATGGCCGCCAAGGCAGGGGCCGCCTATGCGAGTCCCTTTGTCGGCCGACTGGACGATATTTCCCAGAACGGCATGGATCTGGTCAGTGACATCATGAACATTTACGATAACTACGGGTATGCCACCGAGGTAATCGTTGCCAGCATCCGCAATCCCATCCACGTGGTGGACGCAGCCCTGCTGGGCGCCCATATTGCCACGATCCCTTTCAAGGTTATTGCCCAGCTTGCCCGGCATCCGCTCACCGATCTCGGCATAGAGCAATTTCTCGCAGACTGGGAAAAAAGAACAAAGGCGTAGTATACTGTTTTGCAGGCGCATCTGCCCGGAGACGAAAACATGGCGCAGACACGGAAACCTTCCCGCTTCAAGGGGAAAATCATGGCACGGATAACAGGGCGAATCCTGGCTGTGCTGGTCTGCGCCCTGTTCCTGGCCCCGGATATCGCTCAGGCGGCGATCTATACCTTTGTCGACCAGCACGGCACCGTGCATTTTACCAATGTGCCCAACGATCCCCGCTACAAGCCCGGTGTGGTCCGTCCGCAGTTCCGGGGAAGCAGGTCGCCGCGACCCGGTGACCCGCGCCTCTATGAAGAACATATCCAGAGAGCGGCCAGCCGGTATGAAATGGACCCTCTGTTGATCAAGGCCGTGATCAAGGCCGAATCCAATTTCGACTGCATGGCCGTTTCCCCCAAGGGGGCTCAGGGCCTCATGCAGCTTATGCCCGGCACAGCGGCCGACCTGAATGTCTGGAACCCTTTTGATCCCCAGGAAAACATTTTTGGCGGCACCAATTACTTAAGCCAGATGATGTCCCGATTCGGGGGTAACATCAGGCTTGCCCTGGCCGCATACAATGCCGGACCGGGTAAGGTTGAAGCAGCTCGAGGAATTCCCTTGATCCCGGAAACCCAGCAGTATGTAGTCAAAGTCATCCAACATTATCGCCAAATGACAGCCGCGGCTTCGCCTTCCTCCCGCTGGCTGGGGGCGGCCAACTAAAACCCATGAGCCGTCACGCGATCTTCACCATTCCCAATATGCTCACCGGGTACCGCTTCGCGGTTGCGCCGATCCTCCTCTTTTTTCTCTATCCCCAGCCCAGCGTCGAAGTCAGCCTGTTTGCTTTTTTCCTTTTTCTGACCGGCGCCCTGACCGACCTTGCAGACGGCTACTACGCCCGCAAACACAAAATCGAAACGGTTTTGGGGAAATTGATGGACCCGGTGGCCGACAAGGTCCTGGTCTGCGCGGCCCTGATCATGTTGATCCCCATGGACAAGATTCCTGCCTGGCTGGTGTTCGTCATCCTGGCCAGGGAGTTGGTGATCACCGGCCTCCGCGGCGTGGCCGCCTCTTCAGGCATCGTAATCGCGGCCAGCGGCATGGGCAAACTGAAAAGCGTTTTGCAGTACACCGCACTCTGCGTCCTGATCTTCCCTTTAGGAGTCGTACCCATCCCTTTCCTGCACGAACTGGGCAAGGGAATCCTCTATGTTTCCGCAGTAATGACGGTCTGGTCGGGGGTGGATTATTTTTACCGGTTCCAGAAAATTTTCCTGGGCACCGGCCACTGAAACAGAAGGAAAGAGGAGTATTCTTTAGAGCTTGACAGGGCACGGCAACGCTTCTATAGTGTTCCTCCGTGCGGCCCCTTTGGGCCGTGGCGACACCATTCAGCCGGAGTGGTGAAACTGGTAGACGCACGGGACTCAAAATCCCGCGGGGGCAACTCCATGTCGGTTCGATTCCGACCTCCGGCACCACAGAAAAGACAAGGGCCAGCGGATATTTCGCTGGCCCTTTTTTTTTCAGCTATCCTCTCCGCACAAAACAGCGCCCGTCTTTTCAAAAACTTTCTCTCTTACAAAATCTCCCCCTGCAAAAATATGGTATAAAAAAAGACAGAGAGGATTGCCTCAGGCAAAAACTTCCGTCTTCGCCCTCTTTGCTTCTTGAAACCCGGCAACAGGTAACCCCGCATGATTGACCCCGCCTATATCGGTCTAATCCAAAATGCCGCTCTACTGTTGGCCATGGCCTTCATCTATGACGTGATGACCAGCCGCTACCAGCTCGGACCAAGCCCGCTCATGCAGCTGGCAATCGGAGGACTGCTCGGTGTTCTCGGATGTATTCTCATCCTTTCACCGTGGACTTTTATGCCGGGAATCGTCTTCGACACCCGCTCGGTGCTCCTCAGTGTCTCCGGACTCTTTTTTGGTGCGATCCCCACGGTAGCGGCCATGGCGATAACCGCTGCCTTGCGTCTCTCCCTGGGAGGGGCTGCCGCCTGGACCGGGGTCTCGGTAATCCTGGCCACCGGTTCGCTGGGCATTCTCTGGCATAATGTTCGCCGCCAACCTTTGAAAAAAATCTCCTGGCAGGAATTCTACCTCTTTGGCCTTCTCGTGCATGCGGTCATGCTCGCCTTGATGTTCACCCTCCCCTGGGAGACCGCCCTGCGAGTGCTTTCTCAGATCAGCCTGCCCGTTCTGCTGATCTACCCTCTGGCTACGACCATGCTGGGAATGCTCATGGTCAACCGTCTGCAGCGGGAGAGCAATGCCAAGAAATTGCAAAAGGGCGAAGAGCGGATGCGCCTCTTTTTTGAACGACAGATCGTGGGCATGGCCATCACCTCTCCCAAGAAAGGCTGGGTGCAGGTCAATAACAAGTTGTGCCGGATGTTGGGGTATACCCCGGAAGAATTA
>VMSS01000231.1 GCA_013791995.1 Desulfurivibrio sp.
CATGGCAAAACCAATCCCGGCGCGGCGAACCCTGTCCACGAGCAGAGACAATGCGTCTTCCCCCGAAGCATCGATGTCATTGATGCCGTCAGCTACCAGAAGGATAAACTTCAGCGCAGGATTAGCCGTGCGAATCCGGAACACCTGTTCATCCAGATAACTGGCATTGGCAAAAAAAAGTGTTCCGTCAAAACGAATCACCGCGATGTGGCTGCACACCCGAAGGCCGTGATCGATGGTACATCCCAACACGCCATCGTTGCTCATCGCCAGGGTCGAAACATTGGGATGCATCCGTCGATACAAAAAGACTGCCACGGAAAGAAAAACTCCCAGCAGAATCCCCTTGTCCAGATGGGGGGCAAAAACAAGGGTCGAACAAAAACAGGTCACAGCGATAATTCCATCCGCCTTCTGCGCCTTCCAGGCATGAACAAACCCTTTCACCTGCACAAGACTGATAACCGCCATCATGATTACTGCAGCGAGAACCGCCTGGGGCAAATGATACAGAAGGGGCGTCAGAAACAATAAGGTCACGGTAACAACGATTGCGCTGAAGACATTTGATAGCCCTGTTTTCCCCCCGGCCTGCAGATTCACTGCTGATCTGGAGAACGAGCCTGACACAGGATAGGAACCGCTGAAAGAGCCAATGATATTGGCCAGTCCCTGCCCCATCAACTCCTGATTGGCATCAAGCTTTTGCCCTGTTTTCGCGGCAATGGCTTTGGCGATGGAAATGGCCTCCATGAAACCGAGCAGGGAAATAATCGCGGCATAGGATAGAAGCTGCGAAAATGCCTGGAGGTTTAATTCCGGAAAGCGCAAGGAAGGAATACCCTGGGGGATATTGCCAACCACCGCTCCCCCGCCGGTCAAAACCAAACTGTATTCCGACAAAGCATTGTTGCCCACCTTGATCCGCCATGTCCGCCCGTCCACTTTCATTTCCGGCGGAGCCTCCCCCTTCCGGAAGAAGACAACCCCATCTTCCGTCTGAACCGAGTCAAGTTGCAAAGTACGCAAGGCTGCTCTGCTTGCCTGCATATTTCCCTTGGTTTTTTCGAGCAGAAGGCTCTGCACCGCCTTATTGTGCTGCATTTCCAAAAGCGCCAACGGATCCCCGGCGCTCCCGCTCTCCATCGCATTGATCGCGTCAATCACCGTTGATCGCTGTTCACCATAAAATTTTATTTTTTCCACGCCGAGATTGAACTCTGCCACCTGTTCCCGGATTTCCTCTGAACGAAAATCGTCGAGAGATACCGTCTGGTGACGCTCAAAGCCGGTGAGCCAGGAAATCAGGGTAGTGATCACAACTGCGGCCAGAATTGCTGGTGCTTTCGGGTACGCTCTTTTCAAGCCCACCATTATGGCGATGGCCAGGGCAGCCATGCCGAATGTCGGCCAGTGGATATATTGCACACCCCTCTGCAACACAAGAAAAATGGTTTCGTAATGGTATCCCGCCTTGTCAACCTCAACCCCGAGTATTTTCGACAACTGCGAAGTAGCTATAATAATGGCGGCAGCATTGGTGAAACCGCTGACCACCGGATGGGAGAGAAAATTGACCACCAGTCCGAGCCTGAAAACACCCAGACAGAACTGAAAGAGGCCTACAATAAGAGCCAGCATGATGGCGTAGGCGATAAACTGCTCACTGCCTGCAGTGGCGATGGACTCAAGAGACGCTGCGGTCACCAGGGAAACCACCGCCACAGGACCTGTGGCAAGCTGCCTGCTCGACCCGAAAAGGGCCGCCACCATCGGCGGGAGAAAGGAGGCATACAGGCCGTAATAGGGTGGCAAGCCGGCAAGCTGGGCATAGGCCATGGACTGAGGAATCAGGACCAATGCCACGGTAATGCCGGCCAACGCATCCGCCTTGAATTTTTCCTTGTCGTATTCCCTGAGCCAGGGCAGAAACGGAAACAATTTTAGAAGCAAAAGAAAAATCCCCCTTGTCTATCCACGATTAAACAAACAATTTCACTGTTCAGTCGCGGCTAGGCTTTGCCTTTTTTAAGCTCTGCAGACTTTTTCATCAGGTTTTCACGGGTTTTCACCCTGAACTTTTCTAACTCTCCTGCGACTTCAGGATATTTGATCGATAAAATTTCACAGGCGAGATACGCTGCATTCTTTGCGCCATCGATCGCAACGGTTGCCACCGGAACCCCCGGAGGCATCTGGACCGTGGCGTACAAGGCGTCAACTCCGTGCAAAGCACCGGAAGTCAGAGGCACCCCGATAACCGGCAAAGTGGTGTGGGCGGCAATAACCCCGGCAAGATGCGCTGCCATTCCGGCTCCGGCAATAATCACCTCAAGTCCGCGCTCTCTTGCGGTACCGGCATATTCCGCTGTTTTATCCGGAAGCCGGTGTGCAGAACTGATATCTATTTCGTAAGGGATACCCATTTCTGCAAGCACCGCTCCCGCCTTTTCCATAACCGGAAGATCCGATTCGCTGCCCATCAGAATTCCAACAAGTGGTTTGCTTTGCATTGTTCTCTCCTTTGTGCGGATTTTTCCGGTGCATTGACGCACCAGCATTTTTAATCTGAATAACTGTATTATTTCCTCTGCTCCACAGACTCATGGCGCAAGCTTTATATCTCCCAGGGTGGCGATAACCCTCAACAACGCTCTGGCCGCTTTTTCAGGTCCGGAGGCCTCATAACCGGGGATGCCAAGTCGTGTCCGAAGCTGCCCAACCTTTACTCCGGACTTGAATGCCGCAGCAAAAGCCATACCGGCCAGATCTTCATGCAATTCTTTGTATTGTGGCGGCCCGAATATATTGGCAAAATACGAATGAACCAGGCCGGTGGATGTTGTCGTCCCCTTGGCCATCACTGCTCCTTCCCGGAAAACGTTCAGCGCCTGGGCAGGACTCGTAAATTGTTCAAGGATAGGATGCTCCGCATCGACCTCTTCATAATTATTGGCGTACAACAGATAATCCAGGGGATACCCTTTCAAGACATCTTCAATGGTCGCCACCGGCAATACGACACGGGCGTTGACTTTCTGCGGGCTCATGATGATGGCCCGATCAATCTGACCAAAGGCATAGCCTTGCTGCAGATCATCCAACCGGATGAAGGCGCCTATTTCCGTTCCATAGGCAATAAGCCGTCCTGTCTCATCAATCTCGATTGAACCCATGTCATCGGCGACAATCCGCATTTCCCGAATATACGTTTCCCCGAGAATGCGGAACGCTTCCAGGGTTTCTGATTTCCCTGCAGCCGTATCCCCGACAAGCAGAATATTGGCCTCGATCCCGCTTTTGACAAAACCGCCTTTGAGGGAAATATGCACCATGGCACCATGAAAGGGCAGGCGGCCCCGTTTCATCATGATCACATTGTGGAGGGTCAGGGTCATCTTCTTGAGATAGCCGAAATAGCCGAACCTATCTTCGAGCGGTACAGCGGCAACCAGCAGATCATGCCCATCATCATCAAAAAACACCGTGGGCAAATCCCCGAATTGGGCCATCTGTTCCGGTGGGGCGCCAAAAACGTATACTGCAGCGGGGCCGGCACAAATCTGTTCATCCGTGGCCAATTCAAAAAGGTTTGCAACAGAGGAACCCAACCCCATAAATCGGTGGTGAAAATAGATAAAAATAACGAGCGACCCGACCTGCGCCGGATAACAGAGAAAATCCTCTGGTACTAAAACCAGATCAAGAAGCGGGTTGACCTCTGTACGCTGGAATTGCCCAGTGCGCTTATTTGTCGGCGGGTCGATAATCAGGGGAGGAGCTATCCATATCTGGCGGATAAATGGTATTTCTCCTAAAATTTTTTCATACGATTCCGGCAAGCCGGAATCTTTTGGCACAGCGATAATGCCGACCTTGCATCCGGCCGCAACATGTCGATATACCCGTGGATGACTACCGGTTATATTCTCGCAAATATTGCGATACAAGGAGCGGACCTGATGCGCCAATAAAACGAGCGTCTCATTAAAAGCTCGGTGGGGACGCTGATCCATACAGTTTGGCCCTGGCTCGGAATACAGCACCATATAACGATCAAAAGACCGCCAATAATCGTACAATTTCTCTACAAATTCATGAAAAGCCTGTCGCCGCAATGGCTCAGACAAGAAAGCCGCCGATGGCAGCAGTGAAACAACCTGCGCCACCGGATGTTCGCTCAATGATTTTAAGATATTGATGAACAGCCTCTTCTCCCTGTCACTTTCGAGAGCCAGCCCTAATTCTGCAAGCAAGGGCGATTCGTCGAGGCGAAGGTCTGCTATGTACAGGTTGAGCAACTCGTCGAATACTTCACTGTGGATGAGTTCTCTTTGCGACTCGCAGATCTTGCCATCGGTGCTGATGATAATTTGCCGCCCTTGCCGTTGGATTTTTTTTGCCGCCATAATGAATTACTCCGAACACATTGCGTGATTGCAAAGCAAAAAAAAGGCCGAGGAATCCTTTAACAAGGATGCATCGACCTTTATTCCAAGAACCGCTCTCAAACCTGAGTCGGCTGGACAAAATATCATTTATATTGTAGGCAAAAAAAAACCGCACAATATCAGAAACAAGTCAGATATCGTACGGTCCTTTCCTGGCAGGTGCTTTTGACACCCCCCAAGTCTCAACCTCTTATAGCCACAACTTACCTTCCGATCAGCAGGAAGTCAACGGGAAATAGTATCTCGGTTCACCAAAGGGCAAAAGAGCTTTCAAGACAGATCCGGCACCGAATTTAGAGTGAACAAAATTATTCTCTCGCCGGTAACAGTGCTGATGTCCGTATGCAAACTTTTGACTTTCTCGCCTATGATTCCCTCGATGACCGCCTCCAGCAATGGCCGTCCTTTTTCAAGGAGGGTACAGCGTACCTGCTTGATCAATTCTCTACCGTTGGAAACATCGGCAGCACCTGCCAACTGGTATTCCGCTTTGGTCAGTACCCCTTTCAGGCGAACAAGAACCATGTCATCAACAATGTAAGTCTTGGTTTCAAGAGGGCCTCGGCCCATATATTCCTTTTCAAATCTGATGATCGCCTCGCTTATCTCCGCTTCGATCATTCCAGTACTCTTCATTTTCGTTTCCTCTGTTGTCTGCCCAAAAAACCAGCAGCTAAAACGACATCCCCACCCCACTTATCCAAAAAGCAGCTGTGGTTGTTTTTACCCCAATGAAGTGCGACCTGCCGGAAGCACAAAAAAAGCTGGTCTGAACTTTCGTTCAAACCAGCTTTGAATTTTCCCAAGGATTAAGTGTACTAATTATCCTCTTTTTCTCCTTTTGCCTCGCTGTAGTTCACAAGCTCAAGGATAGCCATCTCTGCTGCATCACCAAGGCGATTGCCGGTTCTGATAATCCTGGTATATCCACCATTACGGGTCATATACTCATCTTTCAGGACATCAAACAATTTGGCCACGACTTTTTTGTCCTGAATAAAAGATAAAGCCTGGCGGCGGGCATGAAGATCACCACGCTTGGCCAACGTAATCATCTGATCAGCAACCTTGCGAACTTCCTTGGCCTTGGGGGTAGTAGTGACAATTCTCTCATGCTCTAACAGAGAAGTCACCATATTGCGAACCATGGCCTGGCGATTGGATGTTGTCCTGCCAAGTCTTCTGCCTGCTTTTCTATGTCTCATAACTACCCTCTTCCCGGATTTATAACTGTTCTTCAGGTACTTTGTCAGACACGACAGGAGGCTCCCAGCCTTCTAGTTTCATGCCCAGCGAAAGTTCCATCTCAGACAGCAGTTGCTTTATCTCATTAAGAGATTTACGGCCAAAGTTTTTGGTCTTCAGCATCTCAGCCTCTGATTTCTGCACCAATTCGCCAATGTGACGAATATCGGCATTACGAAGACAATTTGCTGAACGAACCGAAAGCTCCAGATCCTCTACGCTACGGTAGAGGTTCTCATTGACAGGCGACCGATTATCTTCGCGTGTATCATCAATAACAGGCTCAACAGATTCCTCATCAAAAGCGATAAAAACCTGCAGCTGCTCTTTCATTATTTTTGCGGCATAGGCCAAGGCATCTTCAGGCTTTACGCTGCCGTCGGTGGTTATTTCCAGAATCAGTTTGTCGTAATCGGTCTGCTGCCCAACACGCGCCTGGCTGACAAGGGACTTCACATTGACAATGGGCGTAAAAATAGCATCGATTGGGATTACCCCGATCACCTGCTCCTCAGTCTTGTTTTTCTCAGCCGTAACATACCCTTTTCCCCACTTCACCTCAAACTCGGCCTTAAATACACCCTCGCCGCTGATGGTGCAAATCTCCTTGTCAGGATTCATCACTTCAACTTTGCCACCGGAGGTAATATCGCCGGCGGTGATGGTGCCAAGCTTGTTCTTTTCAATCTTAACGATCTGCGAACCGGGAGTATTCAGTTTCAGGCGCACTTCTTTAAGATTAAGGATGATCTGGGTCACATCTTCCTTAACCCCAGGAATGGTTGATAATTCGTGAAGCGCACCATCAATCTTAACTGAAGTAATAGCAGCACCCTGAATGGAGGACAAAAGAATCCTGCGCAGGGAATTCCCGATAGTCGTGGCAAAACCCCGCTCCAATGGCTGACAGGTGAATTTGCCGAAACTTTTGGTATGGGTGTCCTGGTCTACTTCCAGTCTTTCAGGAATGATAAGCTCATGCCAATTTCTGTAAAACGGATCAGACTCAAGTGTCATAGTTTCCTATTGCTCCACGGTTGGCTAATTATTTGGAGTAAAGCTCTACAATCAACTGCTCCTGAATCGGCATAGTGATTTCCTGCCGAATCGGTAAGGCTTTTACAGTTCCCTTGTAGTTCTCTTTATCAAGCTCCAACCAGCTTGGCACACCACGACGCACGACGGCTTCAAGGCTCTCGTTAATGGCGGCAACTTTTTTGCTTTTTTCTTTCAAAGTAATCACGTCATTCACGGAAACTCGGAAAGAAGGGATGTTCACCTTCCTGCCGTTCACCTGAATATGATCGTGCCGCACCAACTGCCGTCCCTGATTCCTTGAACTGGCATAACCAAGGCGATAAATGACATTGTCAAGGCGGCTTTCCAAGAGCATCAACAGGTTTTCACCAGTAACACCCTTGATCCGCTCTGCAATCTCAAAATATTTGTGAAATTGGCCTTCCAGCATGCCATACATGCGCCGGACTTTTTGTTTTTCACGTAGCTGAATGGAATAGTCAGAAACCTTACGCACCCGGGCCTGACCATGCTGTCCTGGTGGAAAGGAACGCCTTTCAAAGGCGCACTTATCTGAATAGCATCTGTCGCCTTTCAAAAACAACTTGAGTTTTTCGCGCCGACACTGCCGGCATTCCGCGCCTGTATATCTGGCCAATTTGGACCTCCACTCAATCTCACTAAATCATACTTTAATTATCAAACGCCCTGCGACCAGCCCTGCTCCACTAAACCCTTCTACGCTTGGGAGGCTTGCAGCCATTATGCGGCACTGGGGTCACATCACGGATAACGCTCACATCAAAACCATTGGTCTGTAGTGCCCGGATAGCAGATTCCCGCCCAGGCCCAGGGCCATTGACCCGGACCTCAACTTTGCGCATGCCATGTTCCTGAGCCTTTTTCGCCGCAGCATCAACCGTGTTTTGCGCAGCAAAAGGGGTGCTTTTTCGTGACCCTTTAAACCCCAAACAACCAGCACTCGACCAGGAAATAACATTTCCCTGCCTGTCCGCAAATGTAACAAGGGTGTTGTTAAAGGTAGAGTGAATAAAACATATTCCCTCTGGTACATTTTTCTTTTCCTTGCGCTTCGGACGATTCGCTTTCGGACTAGCCATTATAACTCCTATAAACAATCCAGAATGATTATTTAATCTCTACTTTTTGCTTTTAATCGCTGACCGCCGTGGACCTTTTCTGGTCCTGGCATTGGTCTTGGTGCGCTGTCCCCGACACGGCAACCCTTTACGATGACGAATTCCGCGATAGCACCCAGCGTCCGTCAAACGTTTAACATCCATGGCCACTTCACGCCGACGGTCACCTTCGACAACAAACTGATCATCCATGATTTTTCTGATGTTGGTAACATCATTTTCAGACAAATCATCGCTGCTCGTTGTATGCGGCAAACCAACCAAATCCAGAATCTTACGGGCAGAAGTCCTGCCAATTCCGTGGATGTAGGTTAAAGCAATAACCATGTGCTTATTTCTTGGTAAATCAACACCAGCTAAACGTGCCAAGGCATGCCTCCCTTGTTAGTCAAAATAAATAAAAAAATTAGCCCTGCCGTTGTTTGTGCTTTTTTATCTTACATGAAACACGCAAGACGCCTTTTCGTTTGAACACCCGGCAGTCACTACAAATTTTTTTCACAGAAGATCTTACTTTCATTATGCAACCCTTTTGTTATACGGCAAAAAATTTTCTACTTCTTCTTCGCCCTGAATGTCACTCTTCCCCGAGTGAGATCATAAGGAGATAACTCAACAGTGACACGATCCCCCGGAAGAATCTTTATAAAATGCATTCTCATCTTTCCGGAAATATGGGCTAATATCCGATGGCCATTATCAAGCTCAACCCGAAACATTGCATTAGGGAGAGGCTCTACGATGGTCCCTTCAACCTGAATAGCTTCTTCTTTGGACATAAACCCCTTATTTCCTAAAATACTTTCCATCCTGCCGGTTCATAAACACAAAATATTCTGGCAGACAGAAAGCAGAGGATATTACCTTATTTATTATTTTTTGCCTTATTTTTTTTCATAAAGACAAAAATAGCTACACAGATAGCTCGCTCAAAATTATTGGCGCTCCATCTGTTACAGCAATCGAATGCTCAAAATGAGCCGAAATTTTTCTATCGCGGGTTACTACTGTCCATCCGTCTCGCAACACATCAACTGCATGCGTTCCAAGATTGACCATGGGTTCTATAGCGAGAACCATGCCCGGCATAAGCTTTGGGGTCCGGTCCGACCGAGCATAATTAGGTATTTCCGGAGCCTCATGGAGCTGGCTCCCAATGCCATGACCAACAAACTGACGGACAACCGAAAAACCGTGCTTTTCCACATGTTCCTGCACGGCTTGAGATATATCGTTTATTCGGTTCCCAGGAACTGCCTGGGCGATTCCCTTATAAAGGGCTGCTCGCGTTACCTCAAGCAAGGCGAGACGCTCTTGAGCCACTTCCCCGACAGGAATGCTCACCGCAGCATCGCCGTAATACCCCTTATATTTAACACCAAAATCTATGCTAACTATATCGCCATCCCTGACAACTACCTTCTTGGATGGGATGCCATGCACAACTTGCTCATTAATGGAAACACACAGACTTCCTGGAAAACCGCGATATCCCTTAAATGCAGGCTCACCGCCACAACTACGACAATATTTTTCGGCCAATGCATCCAGTGATAACGTTGTGCATCCCACTTCAATTTTCTTACTGAGCAGGGCTAAAGTCTGGGCAACGATCTGGTTCGCCTCATGCAATAGCTCTATTTCTCGAGGCGATTTCAGGATAATTGCCATGTGCATGTCACTGTAAAGCTATCAACGTCCCTTGAAGCTGCCTGACTTCATAAAACCGTCATAGTTGCGCATAACCGTATGGGACTCAATCTGCGCTATTGTATCAATTGCCACACCGACAACAATCAAGAGGGCGGTGCCGCCGAAGTAAAACGGTATATTCAACTCATTAATCAAGATAGTCGGTAACACACAGATAACACTTATATAACATGCACCGATAACTGTTATCCGGACAACAATCTTGTCAATAAAATCGGACGTCTTTTTCCCTGGTCTGATCCCGGGAACAAAGCCGCCATGTTTTTTTAAATTCTCTGCAATATCAACCGGATTGAAAGTAACTGCTGTATAAAAAAAGCAGAAAAACACAATAAATCCAACAAACATCACAGTGTGTGGCAGGCTTCCCCAACTGAGGGCAGCACTCACCTTTTGCACCCAGTCAACCTGGATAAACTGTCCAATAGTGGCGGGAAACATCATTATTGAAGAGGCAAAAATCGGCGGAATAACACCGGACATATTGATTTTAAGGGGAAGGTGCGATTGCTGCCCCCCGTACATTTGCCTGCCGACCATCCTCTTCGCATACTGGATGGGAATCCGCCGCTGCGCAGTTTCAAAAAAGATAACAAAGGCGATAACGGCACCAACCATGCCCAATATAACCGGCAACATGATATAGGAAATTTCACCCGCGCTGGCCATTTTAAACGTATTTACAAGAGCGGCTGGCATTCTCGCAACAATACCAGCAAAAATTATCATGGAAATACCGTTGCCAATCCCCCGCTCGGTCATCTGCTCGCCAAGCCACATGATAAAAGCGGTCCCGGAGGTCAGGGTCAGCATGGTCATCAAACGGAAATGCCAGCCGGTGGCAATGACCACCATTTCGCCGGAACCGGGCGCGGTCATACTTTCCAAACCAATGCTTATGAACAACCCCTGGATCAGGCTTAAAACAACCGTCGCATAACGGGTATACTGGGTGATCTTGCGCCGCCCTGCTTCACCTTCTTTCGAGAGGGCTTCAAGCTGGGGGACAACCACGGTCAGCAATTGAAAGATAATTGAGGCGCTGATGTATGGCATAATGCCAAGGGCGAAAATGGAAAAATTTTCCAAAGCCCCACCGGAAAACATGTTGAACATGTCAAAAAGGGAGCCAGCGCTTTTTTGAAAAAATTGACTCAGCGCTTCACCGTTGATGCCTGGAGTAGGAATCTGAACCCCGGCTCTGTAAACGGCAAGCATCAACACCGTAAAAACAATCCGGCGCCTTAACTCCGGGATATTCGCAGCATTCTGGACCCCAGCGCGCATCTATTTATTCCTCAACCTTTCCGCCAGCTGCTTCAATCTTCTGACGCGCGGAAGCACTCACCTTATCGACAATAACGGTCAGAGCATGCTTCAACTCTCCGTTTCCAAGAACTTTCACAAGATCGTCATTCTTGGAAACAAGGCCGGCAGCAACTAAGGCCTGCTTGTCAACCTTGGTTTCTGCTGCAAAACGCTCAAGATCCTGAATATTAACAATGGCGAAGACTTTCTTGAAAATATTGTTAAAGCCTCGCTTCGGCAGACGACGCTGGAGAGGCATTTGGCCGCCCTCAAACCCCAGCTTTATTCCGCCACCGGAACGTGCTTTATGACCTTTGTGCCCACGGGTCGCTGTTTTACCATGCCCAGAGCCAAGACCACGGCCTATTCTCTTTCTCGGCTTTCTCGAACCTGGCTGCGGCGACAAATTGCTTAACGTCAACATAAATTAATCCTCCACCTCAACCATATGTTCAACTTTTTTAATCATCCCACGGATTTCAGGGGTGTCTTGCCGAATAACAGTTTTATTCATCTTGGTCAGCCCAAGGCCGATCAACGTCGCACGTATTTTTTCAGTGCACCCGATCTTGCTTCTCTTCAGGGTCACTTTGAGCTGATTTGCCATATCCTTACCCATTCACTCATCATTGATGTCATGCTGTTTCCAGCACACAATTCAAGCCTGGACAACCCTTCGCAATTACTCACACAAATAATCAGGTGATTACAAAAGATCAGGCGGTGATTTCCTCGACGGTCTTACCACGACTCTGTGCGATCTGCTGCGGACTGCGCAGTCTCCGCAAGCCGTCCATGGTTGCTTTGACCAGATTATGCGGATTATGAGAGCCGATACATTTGGTCAATATATTATGTACCCCGGCTGCTTCAAGCACAGCGCGAACCGCACCACCGGCAATTACCCCGGTTCCTTCTACGGCAGGCTTCAACATTACGTTTCCAGCCCCAAATTTCCCAAAAACCTCGTGCGGTATGCTCATGTCGGTTATGGAAACACGCTTCATGTCTTTACGCGCCTGATCAACACCCTTCCTGATTGCGTCTGGAACCTGATTAGCTTTGCCAAGGCCGCAACCAACTTTTCCTTTTCCATCACCAACAACAACAATGGCGCTGAAACTGAAACGACGTCCACCCTTGACTACTTTCGCAGTCCTGTTGATATGAACGATCTTTTCAATAAACTGGTCATCGCCACTTATGTTCTTATTAAAATCAGCCAAGGTTCACCCCCAAATCGCTTTGGAATTTTTTACAGGGACAAAAATTTTTCCGTGGACAACACATTAGAAATCAAGACCGCCTTCACGGGCACCTTCGGACAGTGCCTTGACCCGGCCATGATAGATATAGCCGCCTCTGTCAAAAACCACCCTTTCAATACCTTTGACTTTGGCAAGTTCGGCTATTTTCAAGCCAACCTGGCGCGCCTTTTCGGACTTTCCCTTAATGTCGGCAGCTATCATCCCTTTATCAACAGTGGACATGGCAGCCAGGGTATTTCCGGCAACATCATCAATTATCTGACAATAAATATGATTGGCGCTTTTAAAAACACGCAGACGAGGTCTCTCTGGAGTTCCGGAAATGTTTTTCCTGATCCGTTTCACCCGCTTTTGACGAGCACTCTCTTTCGGATTTATCTTACCCATTGTTTTGCCTTATAAATATTTATCTCTTGCAAGCCGCGAAAAGTTTACGCGTCATCTCTACTTCTTAGAAGCAGACTTGCCAGCCTTACGGGCTATATATTCATCTGCGTAACGAATCCCTTTCCCTTTATAGGGCTCGGGAGGACGCACAGCGCGTATTTTGGCGGCAGTTTCACCAAGCAACTCTTTATCAATACAATCCAGGGTGACATTATTTGCTTTGTCGACCTCAGCGGAAACCCCTTTCGGCAGGGCAAACTCAACCGGATTTGAATAACCAACGCTCAGATTCAAGAATGAACCTTTCACCTCAGCCCGGTATCCGACGCCCTCGATAGATAGTTTTTTCTGGAACCCCTTCTCCACACCAACGATCATATTATTGACCAAGGTACGGGTGAGGCCAGAGAAGGCCCTGGTCCTTTTACTGTTATCCTTCCGAACAACAATAAAGGTATCGCCTTCTGCCTGCAAACCGATCTCAGGGCGGATATTCCGCTCCAGAGTACCTTTGGGTCCGACGACCTTAACAAACGATCCATTTATATCAAGCTTAACCCCTTTAGGTACAGGGATAGGTTGATTGCCAATCCTAGACATGGCGACTCTCCACTTGTTACGAAATACTCAATAGTTAGCAATTACAACTTCGATTTACCAAACTTCACAGAGCAGCTCTCCGCCAATTTTCATGGCCCGAGCTTCTTTATCCGTAAATATTCCTTTGGAAGTCGAGATAATCGCGATACCAAGGCCACTCATTACCTTGGGAATCTGGTCATGCTTCACGTAAACGCGGCGACCAGGCTTACTGACACGCTTCAGGTTGGTGATAATACGATCGTTATTCTGGTCGTATCTCATCTCAATACGCAAAACACCTTGGGTGTCGGTATCAAGAACCTGATAGTCATTGATGAAGCCTTCCTTTTTCAGGATCGCTGCAACACCGGTTTTCACTTTCGAAAGCGGCATTTCAACAGTCTCGAACTTGACCATACCGGCATTTCTTATCCTGGTCAGCATATCAGCCAGGGGGTCAGTCATGGACATAGTCCTTGCTCCCTATGATGATTTTTAAAACAAACAGTTAACATATCTAAGGTGATCACAAACAACACTGTTACCAACTTGATTTGGTAACACCGGTAATTTCACCACGATTAGCCAAAGAACGAAAACAGATACGACAAACACCGAATTTCCGATAAACGGCTTTTGACCTACCACATAACCCACAACGGTTATAAGCCCGCACTGCAAACTTCGGGGTCCGCTTGCACTTTGCTATCAAAGACTTTTTAGCCAACTTCTTCCTCCTTACCCTGTGCTATTTCCTGAAGGGCATTCCCATTGCTTTCAAAAGAAAACGACCTTCATCATCCGTCTGAGCGGTCGTGGTAATCGCAATATTGAGTCCCTTGATCTTGTCGATTTTATCATAGTCAATTTCAGGGAAAATAATATGCTCCTTGATACCCATGGCGTAATTCCCACGCTCATCAAACGATTTCGTCGACAAGCCGCGAAAGTCACGAACTCGAGGCAGGGCAATATGCACCAATTTGGCGAAAAAATCATACATCCGGTCACCGCGGAGTGTTACCCGACAACCAATGGGTACCCCTTCTCGCAACTTGAAACCGGCGATGGATTTTTTCGCTTTGGTTACAACAGCCTTCTGACCTGCAATCAAGGTCAGTTCCTGAACAGCACTGTCGATGATCTTAGGGTTCTGCACGGCCTCACCCAAACCCATGTTCAGGACGATCTTGGTGATCTTCGGCACCTGCATGATGTTCTGGTAGCCAAATTCTTTCATGAGCTGCGGGACACACTCGCTCTGATATACTTCTTTTACCCCAGCCATTCTTGCCTCCAAAAAAAATCAGGATCTATTACGCTTTCGCCTCTAAAGATTCACTGCATTTTTTGCAAATGCGAACCTTAGATCCATCTTCAAGTATTTTTTTACCTACCCGTGAAGTCTTTGAACATTTCGGGCAAATCACCATCAGGTTAGAAGCATCAAGTGCAGCCTCCCTCTCGATGATACCGCCCTGTTGATTCATTTGACTGGGCTTCGTGTGACGCTTTATCATGTTGATCTTTTCAACGACAGCTTTACCATCGTTAGAGTCGACCCTGATGACCTTGCCAACCCGACCTTTATCCTTGCCGGAGATCACCTCAACCTGATCATTAACTTTCAAATGTGTTTTTGCTCTCATACCTTCAGCCTCTCAACCGCCCAATAGTAAGGGCAGGGGGAACTCTTTGAATATCCAGCTCTTCGCTTCAGCCTTAACTACAGAACTTCTGGGGCCAGCGAAATAATTTTCATATAGCCCTTCGGACGCAACTCCCTGGCAACCGGACCAAAAATTCTGGTTCCAATTGGCTCCCCTGAATTTGCCAGCAACACGGCCGAATTATCATCAAATCGGACAATCGTATCATCTGTGCGGCGGATCTCTTTAACGGTCCTCACAACGACAGCCCGAAGAACATCGCCCTTTTTGACTTTCGCGTTGGGAATCGCTTCTTTAACGGTGACGACAATAACATCACCCACAGAGGCATACCGACGCCGGGTACCGCCCAAGACTCTTATACAAAGAACCTTCTTGGCACCTGAATTATCTGCTACATTAAGTACGGTTTCTGTTTGTATCATTTCTTCACCAACCGCAGAACACTTTTCAAGTACCCAGACAAGAAGTCTGGCACCTAGTTATCAAAAACCGCTAATTAAACGGCCTTATCGATGACTTCCATAATCCGCCACCGTTTATTTTTGCTCAGCGGACGGCACTCTTCAATCATAACCCTGTCGCCAACGCTACAGCTGTTTTCAGGGTCATGAACCATGCATTTAGCATGCTGACGCATGAACTTACCATACAGTTTATGCGGAACAAGGCGCTCGGTCTGTACAATAGCACTTTTATCCATCTTGGTGCTGACAACAAAACCAACCATTGTCTTCTTATTCTTTTTTTCATCAACCATGAATGTATCCTACCAAATAGCGTTATCGATTGACGCAAGCACTAAAAAATCCAGTAATCTTGGCCAGAAAGCATCTATTATGCGGTATGCGCTGTTAGAGCCGTTTGCACCCGGGCAATCTCTTTACGCAACTGCCGAAGCTTAGCAGTATTCTCCAAAGGACGAATACCGTGTTGGAATTTCAATTTAAAATGTTCTTCCGACAATTCTCTTACCTTGGCGACAAGCTCATCTTTCCCAAGTTCGCGTATATCCTTCATCTTCATAAAGTCGTCCCCACATAAATCACTTTAGTCGGGAAAGGCAACTTGTTGGCTGCCAAGCGCAACGCCTCACGAGCCAAATCGTCATCAACCCCGGCCAGCTCATACAGTATGCGCCCTGGCTTAATCTGAGCAACCCAATACTCCGGACTTCCCTTACCTTTACCCATCCGAGTCTCAGCAGGCTTCTTGGTAATCGGCTTATCAGGAAAAACACGAATCCAAAGCTGTCCAGTTCTCTTAATCTTTCTGTTGATAGCGATACGAGCAGCCTCAATCTGTTGAGCGGTCATTTTGCCACACCCAACAGCCTTAAGGGCATATTCACCAAAGGAAAATCCAGACCCGCGATACGCTGCTCCGGTCAGACGACCCTTAAACATCTTTCTATGTTTTACTTTTTTTGGACTTAACATCTGTATATCCTATCTGTGACTGACTTTTTTAAAAGCCGTTTCACCCGACAACGAGTTATTCGGTAATCTGGTCGGCAGCGCTCAGAACTTCACCCTTGAAGATCCAAACCTTAACCCCGATTTTGCCATAGGTAGTATTAGCCTCTGCAATTCCATAATCAATGTCAGCACGAAGTGTGTGCAGTGGCACCCGGCCCTCGCGCACCCATTCCTGACGAGCAATTTCCGCACCACCCAGCCGACCTGAACACGCAATTTTAACACCTTTGGCGCCGAACTTCAAGGCCATATTTACTGACTTCTTCATGGCGCGCCGGAAGGCTACACGTCTTTCAAGTTGCAAGGCGATATTTTCGGCAACCAGCTGCGCATCCGCCTCAGGACGGCGAACCTCCTGAATATCAAGTACGCACTCCTTGCCGGTCAATTTATCAATTTCAGCTTTCAGGACTTCAATCTCTGTCCCTTTTTTGCCAATAACAATGCCAGGTCGGGCAGTATGCAGCTTAATCCGGAGTTTATCGCCGGTTCGGGCTATCTGAATTTTGGAAATGCCAGCATGATAGAGCCGTTTTTTCAGGAATTTCCTCAGGCTCTGATCCTCTAGAAATTTTTTGGCATAATCCCTGTCAGCGTACCAGATGGAGTCCCAGGTACGTATAATATTCAGTCGTAAACCTATCGGATTAACTTTCTGGCCCAAAACCTTCCTCCATTCTCATTGATGTGCAACTCAAAGGACAAACGAATACAATTTTCGTTTCTGTTTTATATTATTGTTCGTCCAAGACAACAGTAATATGACTGGTTCTTTTTAGAATTCTGTTCGCACGACCCTGGGCCCGCGGCATGGTTCGCTTCAACATGGGCCCGCCATCTATAAAAATAGACTTAACATACAGAGTATCAACATCAATACTCTCATTCTGGCTGGCATTAGCAACCGCAGATTCAATTACCTTTTTCAGCAAACGGGCACCTTTTTTAGGCAAGAACCGCAGTGCGGTTATTGCGTAATCAACACTTTTCCCGCGTACCAAATCCGCAACCAGCCGGGCTTTTTGCGGCGATATCCTTATATAACGAGCAAGCGCTTTTGCTTCCATCGATTGAACTCCTTTCTTTACCTAATGACCGTATTCGGCTTAGCAGCTTTTATTTCTTTTTCTTCCTGTCCGCTGCGTGACCATGGTAGGTGCGGGTGGGAGAAAACTCTCCAAGCTTATGCCCTACCATATTTTCGGTCACGAAAACCGGGATGAACTTCTTGCCATTGTGCACAGCAAAGGTGAGTCCAACCATGTCCGGAATAACATCAGAACGACGGGACCAGGTCTGAATAACCTTTCTGGAGCCCTCGTCTTTGGCCTTCATGACCTTTGACATCAAATGGTCATCTACAAATGGACCTTTTTTAACTGAACGTCCCACTTGTATACCCCCTAATTATGATCTTTTCTTAACAATATATTTGTCGGATGACTTCTTGCCACGTGTCTTATAACCCTTGGTGGGAACACCCCACGGAGTACATGGATGGCGACCGCCTGAGCTTTTACCCTCACCACCACCCATTGGATGATCAATCGGATTCATGGCAACACCACGAACCTTGGGGCGGTTCCCTTTCCAGCGACTGCGGCCAGCTTTGCCCAACTTCTGGCTTTCATGCTCGTTGTTCCCAACCTGGCCGATACAGGCCCGGCATTTACGATGAAATTTACGGACTTCGCCGGAGGGTAATTTTACCGTGACATACTCACCCTCTTTCGCCATAAGCTGCGCGGAAACACCAGCGCTTCTCACAAGCTGCGCACCCTTGCCGATTTTCATCTCAAGGTTGTGGATAATGCTGCCCAAAGGCATATTGCCCATGGGCAAGCAGTTACCAGGCTTGATATCAACAGCCTCCCCAGCTATAACTGTATCCCCGATCTTGATGCCGAGCGGCGAAAGAATATAGCACTTTTCACCATCGACGTAATTCAAAAGCGCCAAGTTAGCCGAGCGATTCGGATCGTATTCAATGGCTGCCACTTTTGCAGGGATATCAATTTTATCCCGCTTGAAATCGATCAGCCGATATTTCCGCTTATGACCCCCACCAATATGTCTGGATGTAATGCGGCCATTGTTATTCCGTCCCCCGGTTTTACTAAGAGGACGAATCAACGATTTCTGCGGTTTATCCTTTGACAACTCGGGATTGACTACTGTAACAAGTGATCTTCTGCCCGGTGATGTAGGTTTATAGGTCTTTAATGCCATTTCAAACCCCGATAATATTTAAACGTATTCGTAACAAAAATTATAACTCTTGCCGACGAGACTTCCCTTATATCTTCTCAAGGAAATCAATCTTATTCCCTTCTTCAAGAGTAACAATGGCCTTCTTCCAGTCAGACTGCTGTCCGAAATTCTTGCCCACACGTTTTTTCTTGCCATGCATATTTGCAGTCCGCACCTTGGCGACCTTGACGCTGAACAGCTTTTCAACAGCATCTTTGATCTCAATTTTATTGGCGCGGGGATCAACCTTAACAACAACCTGATTGTTAATCTCCTGCAATCCGAGAGCCTTTTCAGTCAGGCAAGGCTTCTTGATAATATTGAACATATCTTTCATGACAACAACCTCTCTTCCAGCTGGCCAATACAAGGCTGCAGTAAAACAATGTGCTTATGGAGCAAAATGTCGTAAA
Source organism: Desulfurivibrio sp. (assembly GCA_013791995.1). Taxonomy (GTDB): domain Bacteria; phylum Desulfobacterota; class Desulfobulbia; order Desulfobulbales; family Desulfurivibrionaceae; genus Thiovibrio. Next base: position 18,943 of record VMSS01000231.1, read on the forward strand.
CATTCAAACCTGCCGTCGGAATAACCTTAAAGCCTTGCACATTGCGAGACGAACGCTCAAGATGATCATCGCGCTCAGGAACCACGATCAGGGCATTTTCGATTTTCAGGGTATTCATGACCCCGATAAATCTCTTGGTCTTGATTTCCTCAATTTTAAAATTATCAAGGACCAGCACCAGCTTGTCACTAAAGCGTGAGCTCAAAGCCATGCGGAGACCAAGCTTCTTAACCTTTTTGGGCAACTTGAAAGAATAATCGCGCGGCTTGGGACCAAACGCTACACCACCACCTCGCCAGAGAGGGGAAGTGGTACTCCCTGCTCGGGCACGGCCAGTACCTTTCTGTTTCCAAGGCTTCTTGCCGCCGCCCCGCACCTCATTACGAGTTTTGGTGCAGGCTGTGCCAGACCGACGAGCAGCGCGCTGCATTCTGACAATTTCATGAATGATATGAGGATTGACAGGAACGGCAAAAAGATTGTCGTTCAACTCAAGATCACCCACTTTCACATTATCGACATTGTATATTTCAGTAACCGCCATTTCCGGCACCCCCAAAATAAATCTTAAGGTAACTAAGACTCATTATTTTGTGTAAATATGTAGCAAACCCTGCTTTGCGCCAGGCACGCCGCCTTTAACGACAAGCACATTTTGCTCAGGCCGGATATCCATGATGGTCACGCTTTTCTTGGTGATCATATTCGTGCCCATATGCCCAGGCATCTTCTTCCCTTTAATAACCCGGCTCGGCCAAGCACTACAACCAATGGAGCCGGGAGCACGATGGAACATGGACCCATGACCAGATGGTCCACCCTTGAAGCCATGTCGTCGGATAACACCCTGAAAGCCACGACCTTTTACGGCTCCACTCACATCGATGATGTCGCCTACCTTGAAAATGTCCGAGACCAATATCGCCTGACCCACTTCAAACTGACTTGGGTCTGTAACCCGGAACTCTTTAATGTGGTAAAATCCGCCTTTTCCTGATGCCTTGGCATGACCTGTGTCAGGCTTGTTCAAGCGAGACTCTTTTTTTGAACCAAACCCAACCTGAATGGCATCATAGCCTTCATTGGCAACGGACTTTTTCTGAAGCACCACACAGGGTCCAGTTTCAATAACCGTTACCGCAACAGCAGAGCCATCTTCGGAATAGATCCGGGTCATCCCAATCTTCTTCCCCAGTAATCCTAATTTTTTAGGCATTGTTCCAACCTGTTTTTGTCTTCTCTGACATCAACTGTACCATTACCTGGTACAACCGTTTCATAATCCTAAAGCTTGATTTCCACATCAACCCCAGCAGAAAGCTCGAGCTTCATAAGTGCATCAATAGTCTGCTGCGTTGGCTCAAGTATGTCCAGCAGCCGCCTATGGGTGCGCATTTCAAACTGCTCACGAGACTTCTTGTCCACATGCGGAGACCGCAACACACAAAACTTGTTGATAGTCGTCGGCAGAGGAATGGGGCCAGCAACAGTTGCACCAGTACGCTTCGCAGTATCTACAATCTCAGAGGTGGATTGATCGATAAGCTTATGGTCGTAACCCTTCAGCCTGATGCGTATTTTCTGTGTCTGAATCATGCTCACTCCACCTTATTCGATAATTTTATTGATAACACCGGCGCCCACAGTACGGCCGCCTTCACGAATCGCGAAACGAAGTCCTTCTTCCATCGCGATAGGGGTGATCAACTGTCCTTCGATGGTCACGTTGTCGCCAGGCATTACCATCTCAACGCCTTCTTGCAGCTGCACAACTCCGGTCACATCCGTGGTCCGAAAGTAAAACTGCGGGCGATATCCGTTGAAAAACGGGGTATGACGACCACCCTCATCCTTAGACAAGATGTAGGCCTCGGCAATGAATTTCGTATGCGGGGTAATAGAACCCGGCTTGGCAAGTACCTGGCCGCGCTCGATATCCTCACGCTTCAAGCCTCGTAACAGCACGCCAACGTTATCTCCGGCCATGCCCTCATCAAGAAGCTTGCGGAACATCTCAACACCGGTGACCGTTGTCTTGGCCGTTGCCCGGATACCGACAACCTCGATTTCTTCCCCAACCTTTACCTTGCCGCGCTCGATACGACCGGTGGCTACCGTGCCACGACCTGAGATGGAAAAGACATCTTCCACCGGCATCAAAAACGGCTTGTCAATGTCGCGGGCCGGCTCAGGAATGAAGCTGTCGCAGGCTTCCATCAGGTCCCAGATGCATTTGGTTGCTGCTTCGTCATCCGGATTCTCAAGAGCCTTCAAGGCGCTGCCCTGGATGATCGGGGTGTCGTCGCCGGGGAAATTATATTTGGTCAGCAGCTCACGCAGCTCCATGTCGACCAGCTCGATGAGCTCAGGATCGTCAACCATGTCGCACTTGTTCATGAAGACCACCATGGAGGGAACACCTACCTGACGAGCAAGCAGAATGTGCTCACGGGTCTGAGGCATGGGGCCGTCCGTAGCGGCAACAACCAAGATAGCGCCGTCCATCTGCGCCGCGCCGGTGATCATGTTCTTAATGTAGTCGGCATGGCCCGGGCAGTCCACATGAGCGTAATGGCGCTTGTGGGACTCGTACTCAACATGAGCAGTAGCAATTGTGATACCACGCTCTTTTTCTTCCGGTGCCTTGTCGATCTGGTCAAACGCAGTTGCCTTAGCAAAGCCCTTGGTTGACAAAACCCGGGTAATGGCTGCAGTAAGGGTGGTCTTGCCATGGTCGATATGGCCGATCGTCCCAATATTTACATGCGGTTTCTTGCGCTCAAATTTCTCTTTTGCCATGTCCTTTCCTCTTTCTTTGCTTGCGTCTCTCGACTTAAAGGCCTCGAATCCGCTTAATTATCTTTCCACTTATATGATCCGGCACACTGTCGTATGCGGCAAATTGCATGGTGAAATTTGCTCGCCCCTGAGTGGCGGAACGTAAATCCGTTGAATACCCAAACATCTCCGCCAGAGGCACCTGCGCTTTCACCGCCTGCCTCCCGCCGTCCCGGCTATCCATCCCGTGTATTTTTGCCCGTTTAGCAGTCAGATCAGAAATCACTTCGCCGAGATATGACTCAGGCAAAATTATCTCTACATCCATAACGGGTTCCAACAAAACCGGGCCTGCTTCCGAAACCGCCTTCCGGAAAGCCATTGCAGCGGCAACCCCAAAGGCCTGTTCGGTTGAATCTTCATCTCGGTAGGACCCATCAACCAAACTGACTTTCAGGTCGACAATCGGGAAACCGATCAAGGTTCCGGCATCCAGGCTATCGTGTACAGCCTTTTCTATGGCCGGAACAATTGCCAACGGGATAACATCCTCGGCAATACAACTTTCAAATCGAAAACCTTCACCACGCTCAAGGGGCTCGATCTGCAACCAGACATGCCCATACTGGCTTTTACCAGCGGTAGTCGGATGCTCAAACTTCCCTTCCGCCTTACCCAGACTGGTTACAGTTTCCTTATACGCAACCTGTGGCTTGCCAATATTTGCCCCGACCTTAAACTCACGAATAAGCCGATCAACAATTATTTCCAGATGAAGCTCGCCCATCCCTGAAATCAAAGTCTGGCCGGAATCAGGGTCGATAGTCACAGTAAAGGAGGGATCTTCCATGGCAATCTTTGCCAAACTGTCCCTCAACTTTTCTTCGTCGGCCTTCCCCTTAGGCTCAATGGCAACACTAATAACCGGCTCGGGAAAATCCATGGTATCGAGAGTAAAAGTGTCTCCCGACTCACAGAGTGTATCCCCGGTAATAGAAAAGTGTAACCCAACCACTGCTCCAATATCACCGGCTTTCAGCTCGCCAACCTCTTCTCTTTTGTTGGCGTGCATCTTGACAATTCGGCCAATCTTTTCCTTTTTTTTCTTCCCCGGATTGTAAACCCTATCCCCGACTTTAATTACGCCGGAATAGACGCGCACATACGCAAGAATATCCACAAAAGGATCGGATGTCAGTTTGAAAACAAGGGCGGACAGATTTTCATCTTCACTTGCCCTTCTCGTTTCTGTCACACCATCTGCATTCACCCCATGCACCGGAGGCGCATCAACAGGCGAAGGCAGATATGCGACCACTGCGTCCAGCAATGGCTGCACCCCCTTGTTTTTAAAGGAGCTACCACACAGGACAGGCACGACATCAAGGTTCAAGGTTGCAGCCCTGATTGCCCGGTTGATCTCATCAACCGTTACAACTTGCTCATTCAGAAATTTTTCCATGACCCAATCATCGAAGTCGGCCAACTTCTCGATAAGGGCCATCCGTGCGGCCGTTGATTCTTTTTTGAATTCATCGGGGACAGGCTCGTACTCAACCTTGAATCCCTTTGTATCTTCATCAAAGCGCATCATCTTCTCTTCGACGAGATCAATAATGCCCTTAAATGTCTCTTCTTTCCCGACCGGAAGCTGAAGAGGCAAAGGATTTGCTCCCAACCTCTCCTTAAGCATCTCGACGCAACGCTGAAAATCTGCGCCGAGCCGGTCCATCTTGTTTATGTAGGCAATCCTGGGAATCTTGTAATGATCCGCCTGCCGCCATACAGTTTCAGATTGGGGCTCAACCCCGCCCACCGCACAAAAAATCGCGATGGCTCCATCCAAAACCCTGAGACATCGTTCCACCTCAACAGTGAAATCAACATGTCCCGGTGTATCAATAATATTGATGGTGTGGTCTTTCCATTCACAGGTTGTGGCAGCCGATGTAATGGTAATGCCGCGCTCCTGCTCCTGCTCCATCCAGTCCATAACGGCATTGCCATCATGGACCTCACCCATCCTGTGAGAACGGCCCGTATAATAAAGAATGCGTTCCGTTGTTGTTGTCTTCCCTGCATCAATATGGGCCATGATGCCTATATTGCGCAGATACCGAAGCAAATCTTTCACAGCCACTCTTTTCCCCTGGTCACTTATTTTACCGGCTGTGTCAACCCAGCCCGACCGACAAGGATTGGCGTTAATACCTTATCCCCGCCGTTTTGTCAACCAAGGAAAACCAAGAGCCCGAAATTACCAGCGGTAATGGGCAAATGCCTTGTTGGCATCGGCCATGCGGTGTGTATCCTCACGCTTCTTCACTGCTGCGCCACGATTATTATAGGCATCAGCGAGTTCCCCAGCCAACTTGTCAGCCATGGTCTTCCCAGGCCGCTTCTGTGCAAAGGAAACCAACCAACGAATAGCCAGAGCATTTCTCCTCTCAGGGCGAACTTCCACCGGCACCTGATAGGTAGCACCACCCACCCGACGGGATTTTACTTCGAGACGGGGGCGCACTTTTTCCATGGCTTTCTCGAATACCACAATGGGATCTGCTTCGGTGATGCGGCTCTCGATCATATCCATGGCACCATAAAAAATGGTGCGGGCGATACTCTTTTTGCCACACTCCATCAGGCCATTAACAAATTTGGAAACAAGCACACTATTAAAGCGAGGATCAGGCTCAATCCCGCGTTTTGCAACAAGTCTTTTCCTAGGCATCTCTAAAACTCCTTCTCAGGCAGTAGGCAACCGATTATTTCGGCCGCTTGGCTCCGTACTTGGAACGACCCTGCTTACGGTTGGCAACACCAAGCGTATCCAGGGTGCCGCGAATAATATGATAGCGGACACCAGGAAGATCTTTCACCCTGCCACCGCGAATCAAGACAACCGAATGCTCCTGAAGATTGTGGCCAATACCCGGGATGTAAGAGGTAACCTCGATCCCGTTGGTCAGCCGAACCCTGGCAACCTTTCTCAAGGCCGAGTTGGGTTTCTTGGGGGTGGTAGTATATACACGGACGCAAACACCACGCTTCTGCGGACAACCCTTCAACGCAGGCGTATTGGTCTTGCTTATTTTGGTTTTACGTCCGTGCCGTACCAGCTGGTTAATGGTTGGCATTGAAATCGACTCCCGTATTACTGACATTAATTAGTAGCATTTCTCCATGCCCAAAACTCACCGCTCAGCACAGGAAAACGGCATATTTACTCGAAGGGCGAATGCTTGTCAAGGCAAATGTGTATTAATTGTCACCACCCTTCGTATACTCAGCAAAGCCCGTGCCCGCAGGAACCAAACGGCCCATAATCACGTTCTCTTTCAGACCCCGCAAGGTATCGATCTTGCCGGCCATGGCTGCATTGGTCAAAACCTTGGTGGTTTCCTGGAAAGAAGCCGCGGAAATGAAGCTGTCCGTGCTGAGGGAGGCTTTTGTCACGCCAAGGAGCAACGGTTCCGCCGTGGCCGGCTGACCATCCTCCTGGATAATTTTTTCGTTCTCCTCTTTAAAGCGCCACCATTCGACATGCTCACCCAGCATAAAGGTGGAGTCGCCCACCCCGGTAATCTGGACCCGACGCAACATCTGGCGAACTATCACCTCAATGTGCTTGTCGTTGATCTTTACACCCTGCAGTCGATATACCTCCTGGATTTCATTCACCAGGAACTTGGCCAGCTCCTTGACGCCCATGACCCGAAGAATGTCGTTCGGATCAGGGGAACCATCCATCAACGCCTCACCTGCCTTGACATAGTCCCCCTCATGGACGGCGACATGCTTGCCTTTGGGAATAAGATATTCCTTGGCTTCACCAACCTCGGGGGTAATCACCACCCGCTTTTTGCCTTTGAGATCCTTGCCAAGGCTAACCTGGCCATCAATCTCAGTGATAACGGCATACTCCTTTGGCTTGCGAACCTCAAAGAGCTCGGCAATTCTGGGGAGACCGCCGGTAATATCCTTTGTTTTTGTGGTTTCCCGCGGAATCTTGCCAAGCACGGTGCCCGGTTCGATCACGCTATCTTCCGCCACTGAAATCAAGGCGCCAACCGGCAGGGAATACCGAGCCGGAGAGCCTGTTTTGGGAAGTTTTGCTGTTTTTCCAGCCTCATCTTTCAGGGTAATACGCGGGTTATGCTGCCCTGAGCGGGAAGGAACGATAACGTGGCTTGATTTACCGGTAACAGGGTCAACGCGTTCCTGCATGGTGACACCCTCAAGGATGTCACCAAATTTGACCACACCACCGATCTCGCTGACGATGGGAATGGTGTACGGATCCCAGTTGGCAAGCAGGGTGTCAGGATCGATATTGCTTCCCTCCTTGACAAAGATCTGCGCACCATAGTTTATCTGATAGCGCTCCCGTTCGCGACCCTGGGCACCGATGATGGACACTGCCGCATTCCGGTTCATAACAACCATGTTTCCGGCAGTATTTTCAACATAGTGCATATTCTGGAACTGCACGGTCCCGCCGTGCTGGCAACGGACTTCGGCCTGCTCAACGCTCCGACTCGCCGTACCACCGATATGGAAGGTCCGCATGGTGAGCTGGGTGCCGGGTTCACCGATCGATTGCGCTGCGATAATACCGACAGCCTCGCCCATGTTGACCATGTGCCCACGGCCAAGATCACGGCCATAGCAGGAACTGCAAACACCACGCCGAGCCTGGCAGGTGAGCACGGAACGGATCATAACCCGATCAATACCGGCCTGTTCGATTTGCTTGACCTTATCTTCGGTGATCTCCTCGTTGGCCTCGACAAGAACCTCCCCGTTAAACGGATCGACAATATCTTCCAGCGCAACACGTCCAAGAATCCGATCGCCAACCCGCTGGATTACCTCCCCGCCTTCGAGCAGGGCTTCCATCAAAATCCCGTCCAGGGTCTCGCAGTCCCTCTCGATGATTGTGGCGTCCTGAGCCACATCAACCAGCCGCCTGGTCAGATATCCGGAGTTTGCCGTTTTCAGTGCTGTATCCGCCAGACCTTTCCGTGCGCCGTGGGTGGAAATAAAATATTCGAGAACATTCAACCCTTCTCGAAAATTTGCCTTGATAGGGGTCTCGATGATCGCGCCGGAAGGCTTGGCCATCAAGCCGCGCATACCGGCAAGCTGCCGAATCTGATCACGGCTACCGCGGGCTCCGGAGTCGGCCATAATATAGATGGAGTTGAAACTGGGGGTCTCCACCAGCTTCTTGTTTTTGTCGCGGAGGTATTGGACACTCATTTCCTGCATCATCTCGTTGGCCACATCATCGGTGGAACGTGACCAAATATCAACGATCTTATTGTACTTCTCGCCATCGGTGATCAAACCGTCCCGATACTGCTGCTCAACCTCCATCACCGCATTCTCAGCTTTTGCCAGCCGATCATCCTTGGTCACAGGAATCATCATATCGTTGATACAGATGGATATGGACGCCCTGGTTGAGAATTCATAGCCCATATCCTTCAGGCGATCAGCCAGGATAACCGTTGCCTTGGTGCCAGCAAAACGATAGGTGTGATCAATAAGCTTGGCCAGCTGTTTTTTGCCCATCACCTGATTTACGTGGCTAAACGGCACATTCTCTGGCAAAAGTTCGCCAAGCAGGACCCGCCCCACAGTGGTTTCTACAAACTCACCCTGTCGCCGCACCCTAATTTTAGCCTGCAGATGCACGGCACCATTGTCATAGGCCATTCGCACCTCGTCCGGAGAACTGAAGGCTTTGTCCTCGCCCTCAGCAAAAAGTCGTTCGCGGGTCATATAATAGAGCCCGAGAACAATATCCTGGGAGGGAATAATTACCGGTTCGCCATGCGCCGGAGAAAGGATATTGTTGGTGGACATCATCAGAACCCGGGCTTCAATCTGCGCCTCAACCGTAAGAGGCACATGCACGGCCATCTGATCGCCGTCAAAGTCGGCGTTAAACGCCGCGCAGACCAACGGATGCAACTGGATGGCCTTGCCTTCGATAAGCACGGGCTCAAAAGCCTGCATGCCGAGACGATGCAGGGTCGGAGCACGGTTCAGCATGATGGGATATTCCTTGACCACGTCGTCAAGAACATCCCAAACCTCTTTGGTTCCTTTTTCCACCATTTTCCTGGCGCTCTTGATGGTCGTTACATAACCGAGCATTTCCAGTTTATTGTAGATAAAAGGCTTAAAGAGCTCCAGGGCCATTTTCTTCGGCAGTCCGCACTGGTGGAGCCTAAGATGCGGCCCAACCACGATGACGGTACGACCGGAATAGTCCACCCGTTTTCCGAGCAAATTCTGACGAAAACGCCCCTGTTTGCCCTTGAGCATGTCGGAAAGCGATTTCAGCGGTCGCTTGTTGGGCCCGGTGATAACCTTGCCGCGTCGACCATTGTCAAAAAGGACATCCACCGCTTCCTGCAACATCCGCTTTTCGTTACGAATGATGATCTCCGGTGCATCCAGTTCCAACAACCGCTTCAAACGATTGTTCCGGTTGATTACTCGGCGGTACAGGTCATTCAGGTCGGAGGTGGCAAAACGCCCCCCTTCCAAAGGAACCAAAGGCCGCAAATCGGGAGGAAGAACCGGGATAACATCAAGTATCATCCAATCCGGCTTGTTGCCGGACTCATGAAATGCCTCAACAACATTAAGCCGCTTGGCCAATTTCTTGCGTTTGGCCTCGGAACCTGTTTCTTTCATCTCCTGGCGAAGAACTTTGGACAAGGACTCAAGGTCAAGTTTCTGCATCATGTCCTGAATAGCTGCCGCGCCGATGCCAACGGAAAACTTGCCGGGGAAATCTTCTTTTGCCTGCCGGTAACCCTCTTCGGTCAGCAAGGAGCCCACAGAAATAGAAGGCTCATCGGAAGCGGTGACCGCATAGGAGTCAAAATAGAGAACCTTTTCCAGTTCTTTCAGAGTCATGTCGAGGATATTGCCGATTTTGCTGGGCAGACTCTTGAGAAACCAGATATGGGCGACAGGCGCGGCCAGTTCAATATGCCCCAGCCTTTCCCGCCGAACCTTTGACTGGATAACCTCAACTCCGCATTTCTCACAGACAACGCCGCGGTGCTTCATGCGCTTGTATTTGCCGCAATTGCATTCGTAATCCTTTACCGGACCAAAAATCTTGGCGCAAAACAACCCTTCACGTTCCGGTTTAAAGGTCCGATAATTAATGGTCTCCGGTTTTTTAACCTCACCATGAGACCAGTCACGAATTTTTTCCGGAGAAGCCAGAGAGATTCGCACCGCATTAAATTTTAACGGTCCTTTCGGATTGGAAAAAAAGCTGAAAAGTTCTTCCACGGCAGCACCTTTATCTATGTTGAATAATCAAATCACTTCGACGGCAATATACTCTGGACCTAATTTTCCGGCTTTTCGTCAAGCAGCTCCATATCAAGACAAAGCCCCTGGAGTTCCTTCACCAAAACATGGAAGGATTCCGGCAACCCTGCCTCCAGAAAATTATTGCCTTTCACGATCCGCTCGTATGTCCTTGTTCTACCGCCTACATCGTCAGACTTGACTGTTAAAAATTCCTGTAAAGTATATGCCGCACCATATGCCTCCAATGCTCAGACCTCCATCTCGCCAAGACGCTGTCCACCGAACTGCGCCTTGCCGCCAAGGGGCTGCTGGGTAACCAGCGAATAAGGCCCTGTGGAACGTGCATGGATTTTGTCATCAACCAGATGATGGAGTTTGAGGATGTACATGGTGCCAACGGTTACCGGGTTATCAAATTTTTCTCCGGTCAAACCGTCATACAAAGTGGCCTGTCCAACTTCGTCCATGCCGGCTTCAACCAAAAGGCTCCGGATTTCGCTTTCATGGGCTCCGTCAAATACCGGAGTGGCCATATGCAGACCCGAACCCATGCGCCTGGCAAGAGCCAAGAGATCATCATCCGACAACCCGTCAGTCAACCGGCCATATTCCTCTTTAGAATATACCTTTTCAAGCTTTTCCTTCACCGCGGCAACCTGATGCTGATCGGCAAGATGCTGGATCTGCTGGCCGAGTCTTTTAGCCGCCAGACCAAGATGCACCTCCAACAACTGCCCCACGTTCATACGAGAGGGAACGCCCAACGGATTCAAAACGATATCAACTGTGGTGCCGTCGGCAAAAAATGGCATGTCCTCTTCGGGCATGATTCGGGAAACAACACCCTTGTTTCCGTGACGTCCCGCCATCTTGTCGCCCACAGACAGCTTGCGCTTGGTGGCGACATAAACCTTGACCATCCGGATAACTCCGGGAGGCAGATCATCACCTTTCTTGAGCCGGGTGATACGTGCTTCGTAACGGTCCCGCACCAATTTCACCTGGCTTTCGTACCGCTCAAAAAGAAGCGTTACCTCGCCTTCAAACTTATCTTTTTCGGCATAGCTGATCAGCTTGATCCCGGAAAGGGACAACTGTTCAATCACTTCACGGGAGATCTTTTTGCCCTTGGCAAGCAGGGTCTCTCCTTTTTTGTCCTTGATGATATTGGTCGCGGTCTTCCCGTCAAGAAGATCAGCGAGACTGTTGCGAACTCCCTTTTTCAGGCAATTGACTTCATCTTCCATATCCCGTTCAAGGGTCTTGATCTCGAACTCGTCGATGGCCAGGGTACGTTCATCCTTCTCCACTCCCTTACGGGAAAAGACCTTGGCGTCAATAACCACCCCTTCAGCCCCGGGTGGGACACGCAGGGAGGTATCTTTGACATCACCGGCCTTTTCTCCGAAGATAGCACGCAACAATTTTTCTTCAGGAGAAAGCTGGGTTTCACCCTTTGGGGTTACCTTGCCCACCAAAATGTCTCCGGATTTGATCTCAGCCCCGATACGGATAACCCCGGACTCATCGAGATTGCGCAACGCTTCCTCGCTCACATTGGGAATATCGCGGGTGATTTCCTCCTTGCCCAACTTGGTATCACGGGCAACGGTCTCGAACACCTCAATGTGCAGTGATGTATAGGTATCCTTTTTCAGCATCTTCTCGCTGATCAGGATGGAATCCTCAAAGTTGTATCCACGCCACGGCATGAAGGCGATGGTCACATTCTTGCCCAAGGCAAGTTCGCCCTGATCACAGGCCGGGCCATCGGCAAGAATATCGCCTTTTTTCACGCGGAGGCCGGGATTTACCAAGGGCCGTTGCGTGAAACAGGTGCTTTGATTCGATTTTTTATATTTCTCAAGACGATAGATCCCAATGCCGGTGGTAAAGCCGTCCGTCCCTGGCTTGTCGTAACGAACAACCACCCGGTTGGCATCAACCTCTTCCACAACACCATCGCCTCCGGCCAACAAACAAACGCCGGAATCCTTGGCCACGGTCAGTTCAAGACCGGTTCCGATCAACGGCGCCTCCGGCCGCAAAAGGGGAACGCCCTGTCGTTGCATGTTGGAACCCATCAGGGCCCGGTTCGCGTCATCATTCTCGAGGAAAGGAATCAGGGAAGCGGCAACACTCACCAACTGGTTGGGGGAAACATCCATCTGCGTTACAGCATCAGCTTCGGTGGAAAGAACCTCACCGTCCTGTCGGGCAATAAGGACATCCGGAATAATCTTCCCCTTGCTGTCCAACTCGGTTTTTGCCTGGGCAATGACATGCTCCTGTTCATCCAGAGCGGTCATGTAGGAAATTTCTTTTGTCGCCTTCCGGTTTTTGACGTTCCGGTATGGGGTCTCGACAAAACCGAATTCATTGACCCGGGCATAGGTTGCAAGTGATACGATAAGACCGATATTCGGACCCTCAGGTGTCTCAACAGGGCAAATACGCCCATAATGTGTCGGATGAACATCACGCACCTCAAACCCTGCCCGCTCGCGGGATAGCCCACCCGGTCCAAGCGCGCTCAACCGGCGCTTATGCGTTACCTCGGACAAAGGATTGGTCTGATCCATGAACTGAGAAAGCTGGCTGGTGCCAAAAAATTCCTTGATCGCAGCGGTAATCGGCTTGGGATTGATCAGGTCATGGGGCATCAAGGCCTCAACTTCCTGAATGCTCATCCGCTCACGAATTGCGCGTTCCATGCGGACAAGTCCCATCCGATACTGATTTTCCACCAACTCGCCAACGGTACGGACCCGACGATTGCCAAGATGATCAATATCGTCGATGGGGCCCTGACTGTCTTTGAGACGCACCAGATACCTTACCGCCAGCATGATGTCATCCTTGGTCAGGGTGCGATGCTCTCTATCGGTGCTCAGTCCCAGCCTGGCGTTGATTTTAAAACGGCCGACCTCGGAGAGATCATAGGTATCAACGCTGAAGAACAAATTGTCGAAGAAGGCCGAGGCGATCTCATGGGTTGGGGGGCTGCTGGGCCTCAGCCTGCGATATATTTCAAGCAACGCCTCTTCCGGGGTATTCACTTTGTCCAGAGACAGAGTCTTGCGGAAAGAGTCGGAAACCGAGATCCCGTCAATGAAAAGAACTTCAAATTCGGAAATTTTAGCCGCGATAATATCGTCAAGCATGGTCTCGGTCAGTTCCGTATTGCAAGGGAAAATAACCTCGCCGGTCTTATGGGCCACGATGTCATGGGCCAAAAACTTACCAACCAAACTCTCCGCTTCGATGTCAAAATGAGTGACACCCGACTCAAAAATTTTCTTGGCCAGGACTTTGCCGATCTTGCGGCCTCCCTTGGCAAGAATTTCTCCGGTTTTCGGATCAAGAATATCATGGGTCACCCGTTGTCCGGCCATGACATCGGGTGAGAATTCCTTCTTGAATTTCTTACGACTTACGGAGATTTTTTCCGTATCGTAATAGTAGCGTAACAGTTCATCTCCGGTGTAGCCAAGGGCCTTGAGCAGGGTTGTTACCGGAAATTTTCTGCGCCGATCAATACGTACGTACAGAATATCCTTGGCGTCAAACTCGAGATCAATCCAGGACCCACGCACAGGAATAATCCTGGCCGAATAAAGAAGCTTGCCGCCGGAGTGGGTTTTCCCACCGTCATGGCTGTAAAAAAGTCCGGGGGAACGTTGCAACTGACTCACGATAACTCTTTCGGTACCGTTAACGACATAGACCCCGGTTTTGGTCATCAATGGCATGCTGCCCAAATAAACAGCCTGCTCTTTGATATCCCGGATATTCTGCACACCTGTTTCGGCGTCGGTATCAAAAGAAACAAGGCGTACCGTAATCTTAACGGGAACCTCGTAGGTCATGCCCCGCTGGATACACTCATCCACGGAATATTTCGGCTCTCCAAAGTTATAACGCACAAACTCAAGAGAACAGGTCCCGTTGAAATCCTGAATGGGGAAAACACTTTTGAAAATCCCCTGCAAACCGCTGTCAGAACGTTGATCCGGCTCTGTGCCCATTTGAAGAAACTTTTCATAGGACAGCCGCTGCATCTCAATGAGATGTGGTATTTCAACAATACTCTTGGTTTTGGCGAAACTTTTCCGAACTCGTTTGATAGTTTGCATGCAGCAATACCCTCATCTGTTTAGCGGTGGAGGATGGGAACGGGCTCCCCGGTGTGGAGCGTCAGGAGATGCGTTGTGCCATAAGTCATGGAGGCCAATCTCTCCCTTTGATAAGAACGCAAGAACGCTACGGGGTTTCCCCCGTAGCGTCGCTGCATCTCTTGTTGACCCCTGTGACTTGGTCAGCCTCAGGAAATGCTATATTCTTCTTGCTGAGATCAGAGATGACCAGCAAGAAAACAGTACTGTTTTCACACTACTTGATCTCTACAGTTCCGCCGGCAGCCTCGATCTTAGCTTTGATATCGGCAGCTTCCTCTTTGGAAACGCCTTCCTTGATCGGGCTCGGTGCGCCTTCTACCATATCTTTTGCTTCCTTGAGGCCAAGAGAAGTAATAGCGCGAACCTCTTTGATTACCCCAATCTTCTTGTCGCCAGCAGTAAGAAGAATTACGTCAAACTCGGTCTTCTCCTCAACCGCAGCGGCAGCACCGCCGCCAGCAGCAGGAGCAGCCATTGCTACCGGAGCAGCCGCGGAAACACCAAATTTATCTTCAAGTTCCTTGATGAGCTGGGAAAGCTCAAGAACTGTCATATTAGAAATGAAATCAATTACATCTTCCTTTGATACTGCCATTGCTATATCCTCCAAATACTATTGTAGTTTAATTGTCGCCCTGACCTTTCTGGTCCTTTATTGCCTGCAATGCGTACAACGCTTTTTGCGGTACAGCGCTGAGCACCCTGACAAAACTGGTCGGAACAGCAAGCATAACTGCAAGCAGTTGCGCCCGGAGTTCGTCCTTGCCAGGCAATGCGGACAATGCCTTCAGATCGTCTGCCGTAAGCAATTTGCCATCTAAAACTGCCGTTTTAATCTCAAACTTTGGGTTGGTCTTGATAAAATCAACCAAAACTTTAGCCGGCGCCACCGGATCCCCATCTGCAAAAGTAACTGCCGTTGTTCCAACAAGGAACTGTTCCATAGGCTCAAAGGGTGTTCCTTTGATAGCCAGTCGCAACAAGGTGTTTTTGGCGACACGGATTTCGGCGTTACTTTGCTTGAGATCGCGGCGGAGTTGAGAGATGACAGGCACGGTCAGACCACGATAATCGGAAACAACGGCAAATTTGGCATGGGCCAATCTGCTGGTGAGTTCCTCAATTACCGCAACCTTATCGTCTCGATTCAATTCCTCTACCTCCTTTGAACTAACAAAATATTAGGGTTAGCGAGAAGCAGTCGAGTTCGACCGGAACAGACGAATGCGTTCTTTCCATCCTGTGCAATGTTCCTGCTGAAGGAAAAAACCCATGTGACGACACTGCGAAAAAGCAATGACACTTCGCCTCGGCAGGCCGAGCCATTGCGCCTTACATAGAGCAATGGCTCGATTAAACCTCTTGGTACCCACGGTCTTTGACGACCTAACTGCTTAATACAAAATATATAAACGCTGGATGCAACCAGCGGGATCAACGCCGATCAGGAATGTTTACAGAGAACTCGCAACTCCATGGGATCGAGTTTCAACCCAGGCCCCATGGTGGTGGACAAAAACACCGCCTTCAGATAAACACCCTTACTGGAAGAAGGCTTGAGTTGAATAACCTTATCCACAAAGGCAAGAATATTTTCCTGCAATTTTTCAATACCGAATGACGACTTCCCAACCATGCAATGAAGAACCCCAGCCTTATCAACTTTGAAATCAACCTTTCCGGATTTGATTTCCTTAACGACTCGGCCGACATCAAAAGTAACCGTACCCAGTTTCGCGTTCGGCATCAAATTACGGGGGCCGAGAACCTTACCGATCTTGCCAACGGTGCCCATCATGTCAGGCGTGGCAACTGTTCTGTCAAATTCCATCCAGCCGCCTTGGATCTTCTCAAGAAGCTCATCACCCCCGGCATAATCCGCGCCAGCATCAAGAGCTTCCTGTACCTTTTCTCCCTTGGCAAAAACGAGTACACGCTCTGTTTTACCGGTACCATTAGGGAGAACAACACTGCTCCGCACCATCTGCTCTGCATGGCGAGGATCAACGCCAAGGTTGAGAGCCAGATCCACCGACTCATCAAATTTTGCGAACTTACCCTGCAACGCGAGAGCAACAGCCTCCTCAAGGCTATAAGCCTTCATCGGATCAAGCTGTGCTGCACTGTTTTTATATTGCTTGCCTTTCTTTGCCATGGCGCTCTCCAAACATTCAAGCCTTCACGAAATCAGAAGTGCTACGGTTAACCCACTAATAAATCAATTAAAAATCAGACTTACGATCAATCGACAATTGTAATCCCGCAGCTTCTCGCAGTTCCTTCAATAATCCGCATTGCGGCATCAACATCGTAGGCGTTCAAATCGGGAAGTTTTCTCTCTGCAATCTCTTTAATTTTATCGCGGGTGATCTTCGCCACACGATCGTTTTTGGGATTGCTCGATCCCTTACCAAGATTGCATGCTTTAAAAAGCAGCGTCGAGGCGGGAGGCGTCTTGGTAACGAAGGTGAATGAACGGTCAGCATATACCGTAATCACAACAGGAATAATCGTATCGCCTTCCGCCTGGGTTTTTGCATTAAATGCCTTGCAAAACTCCATGATGTTAACACCACGCTGACCAAGGGCCGGTCCAACTGGCGGCGAGGGATTCGCTTTACCGGCTGGGATCTGTAACTTTATGTATCCTTCAATCTTCTTCGCCATCGCTGGAACTCCTACATGTCGGAAACTGTTACCCTAATTTTTTTCTCTGCCGCAAGGATCCAGACAGTTCGACATCATAAATTTAGCGGAACAAACTACCTCTATGTGCTACGCAATTAATGTCCCAATTGCAAAAAACAACTAACCTCTACTCACCTGGATATATTCCAACTCAACCGGGGTTTCCCTGCCGAAGATGGAAACCATGACCCGAACCCGGCCCTTATCAGGAAAAACTTCATCGACAACACCTTGAAAATTGCTAAATGGCCCATCAATAACCCGGACAACATCGCCTGACTCGAAAGAAACTTTTGGCTTCGGCTTGAGAGCGCCATCCTTTATCCGGCCAATAATTTTCATGGCTTCTTCATCGGAAAGAGGCTCAGGGCTCATATCGTTTCCGACAAAACCAGTCACTTTCGTGGTCCCGCGAACTGTATGCCAGGTCTCATCATTGAGATCGACATTTACCAGAATATATCCTGGGAAAAATTTACGAGACGATGTTTTCCGTGCACCCTTGACCATTTCAACAACTTGCTCGGTGGGAACAAGAATTTCCCCAAACATTTCTTCCTGGCCCGCATTTTTAATGCGCTCAAGCATGCCGGTCTTCACCTGCTCTTCAAAACCGGAATATGTATGAACAATATACCAATGACGTGCCATAATGCTGTTTCTCTCCCGGCTTAGGCTGGTTTCCTACCGCAAAACATACCCGATTAATTTCCCCAGCAGCAGATCAACAGCTCCCAAATAAAAAGAGATGATCATCACCAGTACTACTACCACCGCCGTAGTGCCAACAGTCTGTTTTCTGGCAGGCCAAACGATCTTGCCGAACTCATTTTTTACTTCGGCGGCAAATTCTTTAACCCGACCTGGCTGGAACACAGATCCCTGGTCGGGATCACTGCCATCTGCCTTTTTGCTTTTGGCCAATCGGTCTTCCTTGCTTGCCATAATGATCGTCTCTTCCTGCACAGGCTGATCGTTCTTACACTTGAAGTTGGATGAATATCGACCAAGACACTTGAACCGACCATCCAAATAACTACTTCGCCCCCTCAAACAAGAAAAGGGCGAAGCAATCACAATCTCTCGTCTCTGGCAGGCCAGGAGGGACTCGAACCCCCAGCCCTCGGATTTGGAGTCCGATGCTCTACCATTAGAGCTACTGGCCTAAAAACTATTTCGTTTCCTTGTGCAGGGTGTGTGATCTGCAAAAAGGGCAGAATTTTTTAAACTCAAGCTTGCTCGGGGTAGAACGCTTATTTTTGGTCGTTGTATAATTACGTCTTTTGCAGGTCTGACAACCCAATGTAATAATGTCTCGCATCTAATATCCTTTTTCTGCAGTCCAAATCGTGCAGGCGTTTATGCAATAATTTTATTGATAACACCGGCGCCCACGGTACGGCCGCCTTCACGAATCGCGAAACGAAGTCCTTCTTCCATCGCGATAGGGGTGATCAACTGTCCTTCGATGGTCACGTTGTCGCCAGGCATTACCATCTCAACACCTTCTTGCAGCTGCACAACTCCGGTCACGTCCGTGGTCCGAAAGTAAAACTGCGGGCGATATCCGTTGAAAAACGGGGTATGACGACC